>CACWUA010000011.1 GCA_902763905.1 uncultured Pseudomonadota bacterium
AATGAAGAACAGGATAATGAACTCAAGAAGCAGTCTGCCGTATGTCATCAGCTGTATGACAAAATTGTATCCGCCTGTCATATCGGTAAGCGAATCTTTCATTGCCCGAAGTTTGTGCCAAACCCTTAACGCTCTCATCATTCAAACCGAGGTTCAAAACCGTATCCATCATACCCGGCATGGAAATTCTGGCGCCGGAACGAACCGAGAACAACAGCGGATTGCTGTTATCGCCGAACTTTTTGCCCATAATAGCTTCAACGCCGGCAACCGCAGCCTTAACCTGATCTTTCAAATCAGACGGATAAGTATTGTTGTTGGCATAGTAGTATGTACAAACTTCTGTTGTAACCGTAAATCCCGGAGGAACCGGCAAACCGACCTTGTTCATTTCTGCAAGGTTAGCGCCCTTACCGCCGAGGAGATTACGCATGTTGGCATCGCCTTCGGCTTTGCCGTTTCCAAATGTATAAACCCATTTACTCATAATGTGTTAAGCTCCTGTTAGCTGTATTTGTTAAAACAAAGTTTCGGCTCACAATGAACCGGAACTAAAATCAAAAAAACTTTAATTTGCGTTGAATTTATATCACAAAATCACAATGTTCAAGCAAAATCTTTGCTTTGAACGTAAAAAAATGGTTAATTTTTTGACACTTGCAAAAATATATGTCAAATTTGCCGTTTTGCCGTTGTTTTATCATAAAAAAACACCTTGTCCGCGCAAAGACAAAGGTGCTTTTTTTCATACGATATTATATATTTTTACGCAGCCTTATTTTTGGCCGATTTCGGAGTTGCCGTTTCATTCAAAAAACCGAGTTTTTCCTCAACTTCCCAAATTACGCGCAACGCAGCCAAAGCCTGTTCGCCGTTCACCCGCGGAGTTGCCTCGCCGTTGACGCACTTAATAAAGTGATTAAGCTCGGCCAAAAGCGGCTGATTGGTCGGAATAAACAGCTGTTCCACACTGCCTTTCAAGCCGTAATTCATCCATTCCGGAATTTCTTCCTGATTAACGAACGGCATACGTCCTTGCGAATGAACGTTAATACTTTGGTTTATAAAGTCCATATCGATATAGTTGGTGTCGGTCGTTACCGTCAGAGTGCGCACGCGTGATTGTGTAATGCGGCTGGCCGTAATATTGGCGGTTGCGCCGTTGGCAAATTCGAGCAAAGCCGTAATATAGTCCTTACCGAGCGGACTTTCCTTGGTTTTAACCGAAGCGGTCTGCACATTAATCACCGGCGATTGCACCAAAGATTGAATCACTTCCACATCGTGAATCATCAAATCCATCGCCACATCAACGTCGGTAATGCGCCCGCTGGCGGCCGACATACGCTGTGCCGTAATCGAACGGATTTTAGAAGTATCGGAAAGCAATTTGCCCATTTGCTCAACTGCCGGATTAAAGCGTTCGATATGCCCCACCATCAGCACCACATTGTTTTTCTTGGCGGCGTTAATCAGGCGCATACAACCTTCTTCGGTGGTGGCCAACGGCTTTTCCATCATACAATGGATACCGTGATTCATAAAAAACTCACCGACATCGGCATGCGTGACCGAAGTAGTCACAACACTGACGGCATCAACATTGGCGGCCACTTCTTCCATTGAAGAAAATGCTTTTATGCCGAACGCTTCCGCAGCCGCTTTTGCCGCTTCCGGAAAAATATCATAAACGCCGACAAGCTCCACGCCCTGCATGGTTTTATATGTTTTGATGTGGTTTTTGCCCATCATACCCGCACCGATAACGGCGACTTTTACTGTATTGGTCATTAAAAATCCTTTTGTATTTAGCTAAATTACGAATTATGCCACGATATATAACACATTTTTCGCGCGCGCGCACTTAACAAGTTGTTACAAAATGTTACAACATCGAATAATCAATAAAAAAACCGGCAAGTGCCGGCTTTTTTATGTTATGAAAAATTACCCTTCGCGTAAATCTTCTTTTCCAAATTGAATTTTAAATGTTTTCGGAGCATCATTTTGAGGAGTTTTGACAATTTTTCCCTTTTCCTCAAAATGCGGCGGTTTCATATTTGGATTAACTTTTTGCTGAATATGATCGGCGTGTGTGCGCATACGTACTTCTGTAAGGCGATTGGCGATTTTGGCATGATCTTCAGGCAGTGCAAACTTTACTCTGTCCAGCACTCTTGAGAATGCGTCAATTACTTTATCATCAATGTTGGAAAAGTTTTTTTCATCCATTTTGTTTATCATCATACCAAACAGAGTCGGATCAATAACTTTATATTGACTCAAAGTATTTGCGGCTTTCAATAAATCTTTTTTGCTGGCTTTTGTTGGTTTGGTCACATCGAATTTATAATCAGACTGAGCATAGTTAAGGTTCAACAGTTCACAAATTTCATTATTATGTTGTCTGGTAAATTTCAATTCCTTATATACGTTACGCATTCTTTTCTCGAATACGGTAGGCTCTTTTTCGGGAACAACGGCTTTATGCGTTGCATCTTCAAAATCTAAGGCCTTAATCATAATTTCTTTAACTTTGGCCTGTTTGTCGTTTTGACCTTTGTATTGTTCCATCATATTTGAGAGAAGTTCTCTGAGTTCGGAACGGTGTCCGGCAACTTCGGCTATTTTACCTAAGGCTCCGAAAGCCTGGTTTTCTTTGCCTTCAGCCATTATCAATTTGCCGGTTTCATCGATAAGCGCATCTTTTATCATATACATTGCGGCAACTCCCAGATTTTCTTTGAGAGCCACGTCTCTTTCAGCTTTCATGGTTTTATTGATAAAAGTCATTAAGAAATCTGATTTATATTCTCTGCTAATATCTGATTTGACAATGGCATCGGTTGCCATGGTAAAAATGTCATTGCGGGTATCTGCATTGTCAATTTGGGAAATGCTTTTAAGATTACTTAACAAATCAGCAACAGCCTCTTGCGGATTGTGTTTGAGTGCCGTTTCAAAGTGGTTTGCAAAAGTTTCTTTGGCCGCCTCATCCTCCGGCTTTTGACTGATGGATTGAATATCTTTGTTTAATTTATAACCGCCTTCCAAAAATTCTATTTCGGTATGTATTTCATTGGCAACCGGTAAAATATTCGGGGAAATCGGATAGGCCTGAGTGCAAATTTCATAGAATTTTTTGCAGGTTGCAGCGTCGAATTGACCGGATTTAGCATAATCTTTCCAATACTCCGTAAGTGCCTTCAAAACAATTTTAGTTTGCTTGATGGCTTCATTGGTTTGTTTGATGTTCTTATTTTTCTGATGGGCGTATTTGGAAACGATTTTGTCGGCCATATGTAGCAAAATACCGCTGTTGTGATGCGAGCTGTTCTGCTCGATTTTTAAGGCATTGGCAAACATTTCAGGAGCATTTTGTGGGTCAAATTCGATGGCTTCGGTCATAATTTCGGCAAAGCTGTGTGCCCATTTATTTGCACTCGGTGCCGGAGCAAAATCCAGACCGGCAGCAATTTGTGCAGGATAGTTTCCAATAATTTGTTTGAATTCATCGAAAAATAAAGCCTTTTTCTCTGCACTTTGGGCGGTATCAAAAACGGTTTTTAAATCTTTCATTGTTTCTTCAATATCCTTAACACCACCGCTGAAATCGTCATTAACTTGTTGCAATAACGGGTTTTTGAAATTGTATTCCATGATAAATATCTCCTTGTATTAGTCTTTATGTTTGTGAGTATAGCATGTTTTTATATTTTGTCAACTTTTTTATGCAATAAAATTTCAAACAGTGTTTTGATGGTGAACAAAAAACACCGGTCTTACTCAGAGCCGGTGTTTTAAGCTGCAATTAGATTTTTAAGCTCTTTTCCAAGTGGTGCCGGATGGCGAATCTTCCAAGATGATGCCGCGTTCTTTCAATTCGTTGCGAATCGAATCGGCAGTTGCCCAATCTTTATTCTTTTTGGCTTCGGCACGTTGTTGAATCAATTCCTCAATTTCAGCCGCTTCATCATTATTTTCGCCCTTGAACCAAGCCTCCGGCTCATTATACAACAAGCCGAGCATATAGGCGCTTGCCATCAATTCGGACTTGAGTGTCGAGCGCTCTTCCATAGTTTCCGCTTTGTTAAGATTATTGACCGTTTCGTGTAAATAAGACAAAGCCAACGGAGTATTTAAATCATCGGCCAGCGCTTCAATCACTTTCGGATTTGGCACCACTTCTTTTGTAGGAACATCGGCATTTTTCAGCAAAGCGTTGTAGAACTTATCCAAAATGCTTTTGGCGTTCTGCAATCCCTCAAATGTAAAATTAAACGGCTGATGATAATGCGTGGTTAAAAACAGCAGGCGCAAAGCCTCGGCCGGATATTGCGCCAAGATTTCATCGACCGTGTAAAAATTGCCGAGTGATTTACTCATTTTGACACCGTTTATCATCAACATACCGGTGTGTACCCAATAATGGGCAAAATTCGTTCCCGGAAAGGCACCGCAAGATTGCGCCAATTCATTTTCATGGTGCGGGAAAATCAAATCGGAGCCGCCGCCGTGAATATCAAAATCGTTGCCGAGCAATTTGGAACTCATTGCCGAGCATTCCAAATGCCACCCCGGACGACCGTAACCCCACGGACTGTCCCACCCCGGCTGGTCGGCATCCGACGGCTTCCACAAAATAAAATCGGCCGGATTCTTTTTATAATCGGCTACTTCAATACGTGCACCGGCCAGCATTTCCTTCATCGAACGACCGGAAAGACGACCGTATGCCGGCATTGAATCCACATCAAACAAAACCTGTTTTTCGGCTTCATAGGCGTGGCCGTTTGCAAGCAGTTTTTTGACGAGCTCAATCATATCGGCAATATATTCGGTGGCGCGCGGACGATAATTCGGAGCGAGCACGTTGAGTTTTGCCATATCTTCAATATACCAATTATAAGTTTGTTCGGTAATCTCGCGAATGGATTTTCCGGTTTCTTTGTGCTTGTTTAAAATCTTGTCGTCAACATCGGTAATGTTGGAAACATAAGTCACGTGTTCTTTGCCGTAAACATAACACAACAGGCGATACAATACATCGTAAATTACCGGAGTTTTGGCGTTGCCGAGATGGGCTTTGTCATAAACGGTCGGGCCGCATACATATACTCGCACATTGTTTTCATCAAGCGGTGTAAACGGAACTTTGCGTTGTTTTAATGTATCGTGCAAATAAATTTGTGTCATATTTTTTCCTTATATTATGCTTTTTCGCCTTTGAGACGTTTTAAGGTTCTTTCATAGCCGATAAGCGGCAGCAGAGTTTTTAACTCCGGTCCGTTATCGAGCGCGGTTAAAGCCTTGCGAATCGGGTGAAACAAATCTTTACCTTTTTTGCCGCTTTGCGCCTTAACTTCATTAAGCCACTCATTGAACGTGTTTTCATCCCACGGTTCCGGCGGTAATACCGAAGCAGCCAAATCGGTCAATGCTTTATCTTCCATAACCGGAGTTACTTCGTGATGGCAAATATCAGCCCAAGCCTTAATGTCATCAACCACATTCAAATTCGGGCGCACTTTGTTCCAGAATTCTTCGCTGACGTCAACGCGGTCTTTAACTGCGGCATACGGCAGAGAGCGTACGAATTTGGTGTTGAAATGTTTGAGTTCTTCTTCATCAAACTTCGGTTGCGAACGGCCGAGTTTGGCAAAATCCAACGATTGCGCCAATTCTTCAAGCGAATAATACGGCTCAATGGCATCCGAGGTGCCGAGTTTGGCCAAGAAGGAACAGATTGCCAATGCCTCCACACCTTCGGCTTTGAGTTCGCGCACACCCAAACTACCCAAACGCTTTGAAAGTTTGCCTTCAACACCGGTCAAAAGCGGCAGATGAGCAAAAGTCGGAACTTTGCCGCCGATGGCCTCAAACATCTGGATTTGTGCCGCCGTATTGGTAACGTGGTCTTCGCCGCGCACAATGTGGGTAATGCCGAAATCGGAATCGTCAATGCAGGACGGGAAGTGATACAGATAACTGCCGTCTTCGCGAATGATAATCGGGTCGCTTAATTTTTCTGCCTCATATTGGCAATGTCCGCGCACAATGTCTTCCCATTCGATAATCCCCGGATTGAGCTTGAAACGGTAGTGCGGTTTGCGTCCTTCGGCTGCAAAACGCGCAATATCTTCCGGTGTATAGCGCAAGGCCTGACGGTCATAAATCGGCGCTTCGCCTTTGGCCATGGCGCGTTTGCGCTTGATTTGCAATTCTTCCGGCGTGTCGTAACACGGATAAATGCGACCTTGAGCAATCAGCTTGTCGCGCATGGCATCATAACGCTCAAAACGTGCGGATTGACGAGCTTCTTCGCACCAATCAAAACCGAGCCATTTCAGGCTTTCGCGCATGGCATCTTCATATTCTTTTTTGGAGCGGGCAAAGTCCGTATCATCAATACGGAGCATAAATTTTCCGCCCAGTTTTTTAGCCAAGAGCCAGTTAAACAGCGCCGTTCGCGTGTTGCCGATGTGCATAAAACCGGTAGGGCTCGGGGCAAATCTTACTTTAATTTCTGACATTTTTATACCTAAATTTTGTTTGTTAATTACGGCATAATACAAAGTTTACTTTGTAAATTCAATACTAAAATACACGTGGCGGATAAATTTTTGCTGACTGCGACGGCGGACAAAACAAGTGTCTTATTTACCTTGTTGTTGCCGTATTTGTGCAGTGTTTTCTCTTTCCAAGTCGGCGGTGATTTGTTTCAAGTCTTCCAAAAACCAATCAATGTCGTCATCATCGTCTTCGTGCAATATTTTATAAAAACGTTCACGATACGCCAACAAAAAACTGGTTTCCGTTATTTTTAAATCACGTACCTGAATTTTATCATCGTTTTTAACCAGCGAGAAAATAACGTGGATGCCGCCTTTTGATTTATCGTCAACATTTTTTTCAATTGCTTTGATATACACCGTGCAATACACATTTTGCAGCTGTTTATCGGCCAACACCTTATCAATGGCATAGGTTACGGCACCTTTTTCAATATCAAGCGGGTAGCTTTTATATAACGCCGAAGTATATTTTTTGAAAACATCCATATACTCCGTGCGTTGTTTTTCCGTCATCTGCTTCCAATATTTGCCGATGACAAAGCGGGCGGCATGGTCGATATCAATGTCGTTTTGCAAAATTTCATCGAGCTTTTGGTATTTTTCCGCCGAATTTTCCGAAGTGAGAATATTCAGAACTTCGCGACCTTTGCCGTCTGCCCAAACGCGGGCTTCTTCAGACGTAAAATTTTCCGCGGCAAATGCGATTGTCGGCAACAACAATGCGCCAAGCAAAAAAAACAGCAAATATAAACAGTGTTTTAACTTCATTTTAAAACCTCTGAGGTTATTATCATACAAAACCATTTTAGCATACTGGAAAAAAAATGAAAGTGTTTTTTAGTTTATTATCCATCTTAGCAGGATTTGTCGCTACAGATGCCAATGCACAGAAAATTTTATCCGGTGCCGAAGTCAGGCCGGTGGTGCAGCCGGCAGTCCGGCCGAAAAACAGTGCACCGGAGTATGTGGAAAATATAACGCGGCCCGAAACCGGCGGTATTTCTACTTTGCGGCGGATTAAGCAACGTGATAAGGTGCGCTGCGGATCTAATTTGCAATTGAAAAGCTACGCTTATCGCGAAGATGAAACATGGCATGGAATAGATGCAGATTTTTGCAAAGCTATTGCTTTAGCGGTGGTAGGAGATGCCGACCATATAGAAATGGTAAATGTGGAAGGCGATGAAGTGGCTCAGGCTCTAAAAAACGGCAAAATTGATATAATGCTCAGCGGCGGTACAGCAACGGCAAAGACGGAAATTTTGCATAAACTGATGCCGGTCGGTGTGTTGTATTATGAGCCGCAAATGTTGTTGATGTCGGAGCATGAGGGTAAAGATAATGAAGATTTTATCGGCAAAAAAATCTGTGTAACAGATGGTTCGGATTATTTCCGAAATTATGAATTATTTAATTCAGCACACAATTTAGAGGCTAAATATTTAAAGTTTCCGTCAATGAAGGCGACGCGGGAAGGATTTTTGTTGAAACGATGCGATATGGCCACCGGCGGCGCTGTTTATTTGAACGGTATGAAGCAGGCAATGGCAAAAACCAAATTTAAAATCTTTCCGGAGCCAATATCGGTGTCACCTGTTATGGCAACCGTGGCGCGCGGAAATAACGATTTCGGTTTGACGGTAAAATGGGTTATCAATGGTTTGCAGCTGGCGGAACAATATGGTATGACCGCTAAGAACTTAAATTTTTTCCGCGGGCATAATAATCCGGAAATTCGCAATTTGATGGGAGATGATTCCAAATTATGGGTTTCACTCGGGGCTTTTCCGAAGTGGCTGGATCAGGCAATAGCAATTGTCGGTAATTATGGCGAGATTTTTGAGCGTAATGTCGGAGAAGAATCCGATTACAAGATTAAGCGCAAACAGGGAAAATTAATTAAAGACGGCGGAGTTGTCTATCCGCAGCCGTTTTTATAAAGCTGCTTGCCGTTAAAGCTGCTTGCCGTCAGAGTTCTTCTTGGCGGCAAAATGAGCTTGCATAATCCGCTTGTTCATTCTGACATCTTCCGGACGTTTCAACGTATCAACTTCAATGCCGGCAGTTCTCAACTGCTGAGCAAAACGTTTCATTTCCTGTTTAATAAACTTGGCATACTCGGCATTATCCATAACCGTTACTTTATTGAAATCCATCACAATGCCGCTGTCACAATCCAAATCGCCGAATAACGGATGGTCGGGAATACCGTAATCTTTAATTATAAACAAGTCATAATCGCGCGAAATGGCCTTATAATCAACATATATTTTACGCCGTCTCATAGTGTTGTCTTTATCTCTATAAAACGAAATCCCCTCCATAATTTCGGCATCGGTACACTGCCCGTTAGGATATCCTGATTTGCGAATGTACGGACGAATGTCGTCGATTTTATGATATTCCAAGACGCGGCAATCATCATTGGGAACAATATGCCAACTGTCTTTAAAGTTTCGCTCTTTCCACGCGGTATATTGTTTATCGCAAAATTCTTCCCATTGTCCCATATTTTCATCACGCTGCAAAGCCAACGAAGTCCACAATCCGCCGGATGGTTTATCCATTATCGGTGCCGGATAATTATCAATATAGCGCCCGTTGATAACGCGATGAAACTTTTCCGCCGTCGGCTTTTCCGGTCCGGCATTAATCAAAACATAGCGCAAGCTGTTCGGCATTACCGCCATGTCTTTTTTATCGGTATTTTTCAAGCGATGAACTCTTCTTTCCACTTTGGCTTTAAAGGCTTCCAACTCAAGTTCTTCTTCGCGCTTAGCTTTTTCCTCCGCATATATTTCGCCAAACGAGCGAGGATCATCTTTCATTTTTTTGAAACTTTCATACAAAATCTGCGACTTAAGTTCACACAAACGGTTATGTGACGGATCCATAAACAAATGATACATATTTTGCTGAGTGCGGCGCGGAATGAGATTATCTGCCAGAATAAGGCTTTCCGTGATGGTATCGGTAGTTTGCGGAGATTTTATGGCATATTGCCCGTACAAATCGCGAAAGGCAACTGCCAAGTGCTCTCTCAAATGCACTTGAGTACGTTCGTCGGCATTTTTTAGCAAATTTGATGCATTTTTAAGGATTACCGCCATACCTTTTTCGGCCAGAGTTTCGTTGCGCGAAATGCAAGTGCGGGCGGCATCCATTACATCGGCATCGCACAAATAGTCATTGATGACGTTGAGCGACATACGAGCTGTTTCCGGATGACAGCTGACCAAAGATTTTATGCTGTTGCCCAGTTCATATTTGAGCTGCGGGGTAAGCTCGGATTTTGCGGCGCACTTGGCATAAGCTAAAGCAATTTCCATACTCTCTTTGTTGTCAAACGCGCGTTTAATTGAATAGTGCTTATTGGTATTAAGCGAAAGCATAACCAGATTCTCAATTTCGGTCGGATTTTCGAGCGCATTGTAATCGCGCGCCAGCTGCAGTTGTTCTTCCGGCTTTAATTTTGCCAAAAGCGGGTAATCGAGCTCATCATGAATTTCTTCCATAACTTTTTGTTTGAGTTCTTCTGCCGACAGCGGCGGCTCCATAGTTTTGAAGTCATCGGTAAATTCCTCTTCCAATTCGTGGCATTTGGCGATAATCTGTTCTAACATATACACTCCCCCTTTGTTGTTATGCTTGAGTGTATCACTTCCGCTCGCTTTTGTCAAAATAATTTTTTATAAACAATCCGAAGTGATAGGGGTATAGCTCAGTTGGTAGAGCATTGGTCTCCAAAACCAAGTGTCGAGCGTTCGAATCGTTCTGCCCCTGCCAATAAAAAAGCACCCCTTGCGGGTGTTTTTTTGTTGGCAAAAGGGCAGAGTGATGAGAACGCTCGAGGA
This sequence comes from uncultured Pseudomonadota bacterium, assembly GCA_902763905.1. Classification (GTDB taxonomy): domain Bacteria; phylum Pseudomonadota; class Alphaproteobacteria; order RF32; family CAG-239; genus RUG410. The sequence continues at coordinate 10,430 of CACWUA010000011.1, forward strand.
AGAGGTTCGACAAGGAGCCGCCGGCAGACGGGAGTATGCCGGTCAGCTGCAGCTGAAAGGCGACGCAGGTCGTGAGCGAAGCGAAACAATCGTTCTGCCCCTGCCAAAAACGACAAACTGCCCGTTTGGGCGGTTTTGGTGTTTGAAAGCAGTATTAGAAACAATATGTTATGAATTTTGTAATCTTATCATTTAAATCAGATTGATTTTGCAACGTATCGTATACATGCGAGCAATTGTGCAAGATATAAAATTCTTTTTTACAGTTTAAGCATTTATAAAAGCGCTCATTGTCTTCTCGTGCCGAGGCAATATCTTGATCTCCGGTAACAATCAATACTGGCATATTCAAATTTTGAATGTTTGCATAAAAATTATAATTTTGCAAATCTTGTAAATAGGTGCTGTCTAAGTAGCAATCTATATTATTTCTGCGGCGAATAATTCCGCCATTCTGAAGCTGTTGAAAAAATTCCGGAGAGTTTTTTTGTGTATTTTGAGATAGTTCATTTCCGTCAAAGATGGATGATAATAATATTAAACCTTCTACTTTATTGGGATTTTGTTCTGCAAAATTTAATATAACCGAACCACCTAAAGAATGACCAGCCAATAAAAAAGGTTCTATATAGAAATTTTTTGTTTTCAGCCAATTTATTACAGTTTGTATATCGTCATACATTGATGAAAGTGTCGCACATGAGTGGTTATTAAAGCTTTCACCGCGGGAATTACGACAATCAAAAGTAACAACATAATAACCGCAATTATTTAACGTTTTTACAGTTTGTAAAATAACATCTTGTTCTTTATAGCCGGTTATCCCATGACAAATTATTGCCATTTTGGATCGCGAAATATTTATAATAGGTTCAGAGATTTGAACGCATATATCCTCATTTTTTGAATTTTTAATAAAGTGTTTCATTTATTTTTCCTCTTTTCTTTTGTATTGAGGTAGTTCTTTCAATTGCAAATAAATTTCTTTAGATATTTGAGTAATGATTTCCACATATTCTTTTTGGCATTCGTCCGAGACCTTTATCCACGAGGTTTTATACGCTGCCAGCTCTTCTTGCGGTAATTTGTTCTTCATACAAGTAAATATTTTATTGTGCCAATAATCTACTTTTGCGCGTGACATTGCAGTTAAAATGGATATATCTATCAATGGATCATTTTCCACTCCGATTAGGGATTTATCGGCTTGCGGATTGAAAATAAGCCAATATACCCAACCATAAAGCGGTTCGTATTCGTGTCCGTGCGATTGGCGTACCCCATCGTATAGCGGTCGCCAAATTCCTTCGTCATCTGAGGCAGATTTTGGGTTGTCCATTTGTGCAATGACTTGCTTTTTTATATTTAGCATATCCATCTCGCCAAACATAACCGAAGCGTGTGTTATTCCGTCTGCATAATTATTCTGGTCATTATGCGGAACCATGCGCTTTCCGTAATCATCTTTGATCAATGCAAAGCCGTTGGCAAATTGTGATTCTTTATACAAATCATACGCAGTACTGTCAAAACCTTTTGTTTGCGGTTTACACGATAACAGTAACAGCAAAATAGCTAAAATTTTATATTTAATCATTTTTAATCCTTATCGGTCAGGTTAATGCCTAAATAGTATATTTGAACTTTATATAAAAAACAACCAATAAATATTTTGATGTTTATGCGGTTTTACGCACAATGCGATGATTAGAGTTTGACTGTTTTATCGGTTGTAATATATATTGGGGGTATATTTGCAGGTTATTATGTAGCGGAGTGTAGAATGCCTAAGAAAATATCAGCGTTAGTGGCGTCGGTCATTGCAATTACAATGTTTGCGGTTTATTTGTTTAAGTCCGATGGTAAAGACAAAACAATACAAGCAGTAGAGGTGAAAAATGCCGAGTATTCTCAAATTACGCAGCCTAAACCTGTGGCTGCAAGTAACGAAATATCTACCGAGAAACAGAAAAAGAAAAAACATATTTTTCGTACCAAATATACTGATGCAATTGATATGGATGCATGGCAGTATAATAAAGAAAACGGTGTATATTATCAATTGGGGGTGTTGTATGTTCCGAATCCGGCAGATGAAAATTATGAAAGATTGGCATTGTTTGTGCCTGAAAAATTCTTGACCTGTAGTCTCAATAAAACAAAGAAATATACCTGCGTCTTGCATAAATTGGGAGAAGTCGGACCATATACGGTTGCCACGGCGCCGATTGTGATACCTATTGAATCGAAGGACTATGCGGCGAATCCTCCGTTGACGGAATATCGAGATTTCAGCGTACATACGAAAAAAGGGCATATATACGTTCATGTCGGATTTCGCGGGATTGAATACGGAGCTCCGGCCGGTTTGGTTGATATTAAGGCAGCGATTCGCTATATTCGGCGCAATAAAGGAAAAATACCGGCAAATACCGACAGAATTTTCGTGTCCGGAATGGGAAGTGCCGGCAATTTAGGCTCGTTGATAGGTGTATCTGCAGACAGTGTTTTGTTTAAGCCTTATCTAAAGGCATTGGGTGCATCGGATTATGTCAGCGATCAAGTTCACGGGGTTATGGTTTGGAACCCGATTACCGGTCTGGATGTGGCTAATGAAGCCTATGAATGGAATATGGGGCTAACTCGTGAAAATATGAGCGAACAGCAGCAAAAACTTTCACAAAAAATGGCATATGAGTATGCTAAATTTGTTAACAGAGCAGGGTTTCGTGATGAATATGGTAAGCCGCTGATGCTGCAATATTCAAATCGCGGTACTTATTGGGAAGGAACGTATTATCATTATGTGAAGCAGATAATTGAAAAATCTTTGAACGAGTTTTTAATAAGCAGTACATATCCTTTGTCGATTGATGGTAAAAATTTGCCGGCATTTCTGACCGAGTATTCAGGGTATTTTATAGATCAGCAAAGATATTTACGGCGTTTGAATAAAAAGTTTAACTGGATTAAGTATGATAATAGTACCGATAAATATGTTATTGGCAGTATGGAAGATTTTGTGCGAATTATGAAACCTGCAACAAAATCTATAGGCGCGTTTGATTCGCCGAAGCGCGATAATACGGAGAATCTTTTGTTTGGCACCGGAGACGGAAACGGAAAACATTTTGATCAGCTAATGCCTAAAGTTTTGAAAAATAGCCCGGAGGCAAAAAAATATACCGATGATTGGTTTAAACCGGATGCGTTCGGTTCTTCGGTTCAGGACAGACTGAATATGTATACTCCTCTTTATTTTGTTTTGCCTTCATACGAGGGATATAACACAACCAAAGTAGCTCCTTTCTGGCGTGTTCGTTCAGGTATCAGTCAGACGGAAACGGCATTGGTTACAGAAATCAATTTGGCTTTGGCGTTAGTCAATTATCCTGCTGTTAAAAAAGTTGATTTTAAGGCAATTTGGGGACAGAGCCATGTAAAAGCGGAAGAAAAACAGCAAGAAAGTGAAGCTGCGTTTAGTAACTGGATTGACAAAGTGCTGTATGAAAGACGGTAGTTAACAGCTTGAAAATATTCGGAATAATTGCCGAAAGATAAAAATTCGGTGCGTTTGCTTTTTTTTATTTACTTTTTGTCAAAAATAAATTACACTAAGCACAAAATAAATTTTTATGCTTATGAAAAAATTATTATTTTTGGCCGCCGTAATGATATTATGTGCCGCCTGTGAAAAAGATCCGGTGTTTGTGCAGGGTAATCCTAATGCGCATCATTTCATACCGACTGATGACAACGGTAAGCCCGATGACAATGGTAAGCCCGATGACAACGGCAAGCCCGATGACAACGGTAAGCCCGATGACAACGGCAAGCCCGATGACAACGGTAAGCCCGATGACAATGGTAAGCCCGATGACAGCACCACTATCGGTAATACCGGTGATAACGGTTCGGTTTCAAAGCTGACCATTACCAGATTGTATTCCGTAGTTATGCGGCGTGAGATACCTTATCCGTTTAAGGCCTATGTGATGCAGGTCAGCGATGGTAACTATTTTTACATGCTGCGTCTGCGCTATGACAAAGAATTGCATGTCGGGGATCAGATTACATTTGGTGTGTTTTCTTTCTGTCCCAGCGAAATAGCCAAAATAAACGGTTATGACGTGGGAGATGTTACGGAAACTCCAGAGTATAACGAATCGGTTGATGCGGGAGAGTATTTGGTTGCAAGCGATCCGATAGAAGCTAAAATCAAACATATATTCTCGATGAAGATACGTTACAGTATCACAATATGGCCGATTGATACTTGGTTTATTGAAACCACGAAAGGAAATCTGATTTATGTGAAAAAGAGCAAGGTAAGCACTTCTCTTGATGTCGGCGACAATATAGTATATGAGGTATATACTCTGTTCCCGAACGAGGTTGTAGCTATAAAAGAACTTTAGAAAAAAGAATCTGTCTTAGCCGGCAGATTCTTTTTTTATGTGCTGATTATTTGGCTGCTCGAGGTGTTTTGGTGCTTTCTTTTTCCAATTGCTTCATAATTCGGGCATGATCTCTCATGAGTTGTTTATGCTCCTTGGTAAATTGTTTGAAATCTTCCTCTAATTTAGAAACACTTTTTTCTATTTTTTCGTAATTTTCCATTTTTTTCTCCTGTAATATGTTGGATTTACATATTTGATATATGTTAATTTGCGTGTGATTAAAACATAACATTTTGATATACGGGATATCTGCTTTATATTATATTAAAATATCCGGCATATTGAATTTCCGTATTTTAGCGTTATGTACATAAGGCAGGAGAGAGAAAGATGGAAATTTATGTTTTGGCAGCACTGGTGCTTGTTTATATAGGTTCCGCCATCATCGGTAATCGGGAGACGGTGCGCAAAATTTGGACATTTGCTTTTATATGCGCCGGTTTTTTGACTGCCTTCGCTTTGTTTGCCTTAAGGATAAAACAGCAAGAAGTTATGCTGACAGCCGACAATTTTAATTGGTATTTTTTTCTGTATGTTTTCGGGGCGTTGGCGTTTGCACTCGGGATTATAAATTTGTGGATGTACCGTCGTCCGTTGTGGAATATGTTGCGTTTTTCCGCCGATGATACGGCAAAAGAATAGTTGCGTATTTGTTTTTTTGCGGCTATGATGCGGATGTTTGAGAGGGAAAATGTTACGCATCAATAATATTAAAATGCCGCTGACGGCAACAGATGACGATTTAAAGAAATCGGCGGCGGAAAAATTGCATTGTCGGGTTGAAGAAATCCGCGATTTTACCGTTTCCAAAAAGTCGGTTGATGCGCGTAACAAGCATAATGTGCACTTTGTTTACAGCGTGGATTGCAATTTTGCAAACAGAAAACCGGCGGATAAAGATATAGAGGTTCTGCCGACGGAAGAAAAGTTGACTTTCAAGATAAAAAATGACGGAGTGCGGCCGGTTGTGGTCGGGAGCGGTCCGGCCGGAATGTTTGCCGGTTTGGCTCTGGCCGAGGCCGGATTAAAGCCGATTATTTTGGAGCGTGGCGCTGATGTGGATACGCGCCGGCAAAAGGTTGAGTTATTTTGGCAGACCGGCAGTTTGGATACGGAAACCAATGTGCAATTCGGCGAAGGCGGTGCCGGTACTTTTTCCGACGGCAAACTGATGAGCGGGATTAAAAAAGATAAATTTACCGCCAAAGTTATGCACGAATTATACAAAGCCGGTGCGCCCGCCGAAATTTTGTATTTGGCCAAGCCGCATATCGGTACGGATAATTTACGGATTGTGGTACGCAATATTCGTCGCAAAATTGAAGAACTCGGCGGAGAATATCGTTTTTGCAGCAAGTTGGAAGATTTGATAATTAAGGACTCGCGGCTGACGGCAATAAAAATCAGGCACGGCGGGGAAGTTTATGAATTGCAGGCGTCGCGGCTTTTTCTGGCAATCGGTCACAGTGCGCGCGATACGTTTGAAATGTTGCATCGTTGCGGTGTTTATATGACGCAAAAACCGTTTTCGGTAGGGGCGCGAATCGAGCATAAACAAGCGATGATTAATGCGGCTCAATACGGAGCGGCGGCGCAAAGCCCGTATTTGGGGGCGGCCGATTATAAATTGGCGGTACATTTGCCGAACGGGCGCTCGGTATATACATTTTGTATGTGTCCGGGCGGTACGGTGGTGGCGGCGGCTTCGGAAGAAGGGCGCGTGGTTACTAACGGTATGAGCGAGTTTGCCCGCGATAAGGAAAATGCCAATGCCGCGCTGTTGGTCGGAGTGGGCGAGACCGATTTCGGCAGTAAGCATCCGCTGGCCGGTATGTATTTTCAGCGCAAGTTGGAAGAACGGGCGTTTGTTTTGGGCGGAAAGAATTATCATGCGCCGGCACAAACGGTCGGGGATTTTTTGCAAGAAAAAGCGAGCTCACACGGTGGCGAGGTGCGGCCGAGTTATGCGCCGGAAGTAGCGTGGTGCGATTTGGGGGCACTTTATCCGGCAGAGATTGCGGCGGCCATGCGCTCGGGAATTGCCGAGATGGCAAAAAAGTTGCGCGGGTTTGATACTCATGATGCGGTACTGACCGGTGTAGAAACCCGCAGTTCGTCGCCGGTGCGGATTGTGCGCGACGACACCATGCAATGCAATATTCGCGGTATATTTCCGTGCGGCGAGGGGGCAGGATATGCCGGCGGGATAACCTCATCCGCCGCCGATGCACTGAAAGTTGTATTTTCCCTTTGTGATTAGAAATCGGTAGTAAAACGCTATCAAACAACCTCCCAAATTTTTCGAGAACACATAGCTTTTTCGAGATTTTCTCTGTCCGGTGCTTAAATCATAACAATGCAATTACTAGTGCCTTTTTATGATGTTCCTTAAATAATTAAACATTGTAATTTGATTGTTAAGTGCAATATTGGATAAAAATTATCACAAAAGCAAGAAAAATTGTTTTCCTATCTTGACAAATTTTTTGGCTAATCGTATAATGACTATGTTTTACGAGTAATTATATTCTATAATGATGATTTACTATTATCTGATTAGGGCTTAGGCACTATAGGGTGATGTGACGGTATTTCAGAATTGGTTTTGATTATGTTCGGAGCAGATTGTCTGTCTGATAGCTGCTTCGTGCAGGTATTAAGTTCCCCCAGACAATCTTAACAACTTTTGCCTACGAGGAACTGGGCGAGCCTTCAAAAATTTTTATATTATGGCTACTACAAACTCAAAGTCATTTTTTGACTTACCAGTGACAACACAACTTGTTTATTTAATTTTAACACTGTTGGGATTTGGGTTTCTTCTAATTCTCAATCCTATCACGCTGTTCGTGCTGAACATCTTCAAGCCCCGTTGGGCGAATGATTTTGCGCACTCTGATGAACTTTACAGCGAACGATGCCAAAAGTTCTTTACATGGCAGGCTAAGAAATGGCCGTGGCACTGGGCAAAGTGGTGGTACACTAGCAAGGAGATAGGTTGTATGGCTGAGATGAAGCAGTTGGATTACTACTACAAAGTCAATCACTCAATCAAAACTCTCAACTCAATGTCTATCGGCTCTTCCGCTAAGGTTATAGGCAGAGATTTTGAAGCATTCAAAAAGGATATTGCAAATATCAATATGAGCTACAATCTCTTTTGCGCCTTTATCCGTGCAAGCATTGAAAAAGACGATATGTCAGCTCTGGGAGATTACCTTAAGCGCGGAACGCTTCCGAAAGATCAGGTTAAGATTTTATCGGAATATGCCAGTGACAGCACTTCTGGTATTTACAGCAACACTTGGTTGGCGTTGGTCTTCTACGACTACGTTGAGCGTTGTGGTCTCGGCAAAGAATTGTTCAAAACCATCTTAGAGCGTCCAAGTTCTGCCAAATTCAAGGCAGAAGTAGAAAAAAGGCTTGATGCCTATAATCTACGTGTGTGCAAGTATGCGACAAAATATTTGTCGTAATATTTGACACCATAATAAAAAGCTGTCGGAGTAAAATCCGGCGGCTTTTTTTGGTACTTTGACGTATAAAACTCTTGCTTTATAGAAAATTTTCGTCTAATGTAGCGGACATCAATCTATTATGAAGATATTTTTATAAGATATGCATACCATCGGGAGAGGCTTATCTTTAACAATTTAAGCAAGCCGGAGAGAACCTCCGCTCGTTAAAGTCGAGAAAATTTCGCGTATGAAAAAGTTACTTTTTCTGTTAGCTATGCTCTTACTTCCTTTGGTGGTATCAGCGCAAGAGTTCCTCAAAATTGAGGTTGCTGAGTTTGAATTCGTCTGTACGGACGATTCATGGTTTTTTCACAAGTGCGACAAAGGCTTCAGATGTCCTACGGAAATTATTCTTTCCAACGGAGAGAAATTACGTCGTTTCAAAGGACACAGTAATCGCAAATCATACCAAAAATGGTTTGATTCCCGTGGTAAAATTTGCAAAACGGATGTATTTAATCTGAAAGAAGATTTTTCCAAGGATAAGACGTTTATATATCATACCGGAAATGTCTATTTGCTCGCATCAATGAATTATGAGAGAACTTACACGATAAAAGAAATAACAGTGCGTGAAGTCAAAAGGGAAAATGAAGCATCACTTAACGGTAACTTTAGCTTGACCTCTTTCTTTTTCTTGCACTCCAAAGGAAAAATTTCCGGTTCCATGCGAGGAGGCACAAAAACAGTTGTCAATGTCTTCTTTGAAAATGGAGGATATGCATCAATTGATGCTTCTGATGACCCCATTTGGTTGGAGGCCAAAGCCGGAATGAAAGTCAAGTTGTATATACTTCGTGACACAAAACTGTATGAACTTATCTTATAGCTTACTTAGTTAAGGAAATCCGCTGAACTTTGTGTTCCGCGGATTTTTTTGTTGCCCTTAAAATCATAAAGAGTCATCGCTCGCTTTGCCGCAAGGCAAATGCGTCAAGCGATCTACAAATTATTTGAGAAGCGGAAGATGCCTTGACGATTCCTGTCGGAATCGAGGCATGACATTATATATCGCCACGAGGGATTTTTTTATAAAAACTCTTGCTTTATAGAAAATTTTCGTCTAGCATAGCGGGTATCAATCAAATTATGAAGATATAATTGGAAATTGGTTCTTTGTTTTAAGCAAAGAATACATATATCAGTAATCGTTTAATTTTAAGATATAAACATTTAACAGACAGCTTGCCTGCGGTAAAAGCCCGTGCAATTACATTATGGGAAAGATTAAAGATTTCTTCAGTAAATGGTTCGATGAGGAAGTTGGGTGGTGTATTCTCCTCTTTCTCGTTATCGCCGCGGTCATAATCGGCGTTGAGAGCTTGCTCTTTTGGATTGGCGGATTGTTCCCGTCGGTCGAGAACTTAGGTCTTACGATTGATGCCATTCTCTTTATGTTACTTGTTTTACCCGCTTTTATCGGGGCAGGATTGACTAATCATAAGGGAAACGGCAATATCCTCGTGGGATTGACGGCAATTATGGGAATTTATATCAGTGTTGTCTGGTATTTCCACGCAGGCATCTTGGTCGGCTGTATCGTTTTGCTTTATTTAGCCATCTGGCGGTTGCACAAAGCAGGTGCTGACACATTGTGGCTCGGTTGCGGAGCATACAGCTATGTGTGCTATAGTATCGGTGCATACTGTGCGATGATTTTCAACGGTCTTGAACCGGCGATTAATATCTATGGTATTGTTACGCTTATCATTGCGGCTATCTGCATCTTGTTTATACCTGCGAGTGAGTAAATGTTAAATATTAAAACGTTATTGCTTATGATAACTGACAGAAAAAAGGCTTTGTTGCATTTAGTGCAAATACAGCAAGGCAATTGGGTAGATGCCCAATCTCAGATTGAGCCGGAATTGCTGCAACAGTTCTACAACTTGGGCTTTATTCGGCACGTTGATGACAAATGGCAAATCACTTCTATCGGGATTAAGCAGTCGCTGTTCTATCGCGACCCTACTCCCGAGGAAGCAGAACAAGGTCGCCAAATGTATAAATTAGGTATTCAATAAAACTTTAAGTGCTTATGGAATACAGTTTTACGGAAGTCTATGTAGAGCCTTGCGCCGGAGCGGATTTGTCAGCAATGGTGCGAGAGATGTGCGCATTAAGCAAAAAAATAGAACTGCCGGTAATAACGAAGTTTAACGGTCATGAGATTACCGTTACGCCGGATACCGACGTTAGTAGTGCTATAAATGCGTACTTCTTGGCTAAATCCAAAAAGCGAAGAAAGAAACGTAAATAAATGAACTGATTAAAAAATCCCCCGTCGCTTAACCGCCACGAGGGATTTTTTTATAAATAACTCTTGCTTTATAGAAAATTTTCGTCTAGCATGGCGGGTATCAATCTATTATGAAGATACTATTGGAAATCGGTTCTTTGTTTGAAACAAAGGATACATATATCAGTAATCGTTTAATTAATTCTAATGCAAGCCGGAGAGAACCTCCGCTCGTTAAAGCCGAGACAAAGAGCTTATGAGAAATTCAATTTATGAAATTTACAGAGCTTTACGCCATTTCGGTGTATCTACCGACGAAGTCAGTGCTATCGCAGAAAGCTACAAAATGTGGACTGCTATAAATGTAACTGAGAATTTCGGTTTTGTGTATATCATCGACGGAACTTTGTGTTCCATACCTATCTACCCTGATAAAGAAGCAAATAAAGAATTTATCGGTTTTGAGATAGGCGGTACATTCTATCTTAATAGGTTTGCAACCGCTACAAGTGACAATATCGCCAATTCTTTAGCTCAGCTTAAACTTGATTGCAATATACCAAATGAAATAGAGCTTGAACTTCCGACATTGAGAGAACTCAAAATCTTAAAGCGATATGTTGTTAAATGGCTTTTCCTGTATACTGGATCCAGCTGGTTCGAAGATAGATGGATTAAACCAGAACCCAAATATCCGAAATATTCTTTAGCGATTTCTTCCTGCACAGAATTTGAAGCATTTAAGCCTGTTAAGAAGCAATCGGCTGTTGTTCATCCGGTTATTCATAATAGTTCACACACTTTTATCGGCCGCATGAATCACTACGGTATTCCTAATAAAAAAACAATGACAAAGTATCAGCATTTGCTTGCAAGTATTAAACATTAAAAAGTTATAGCTATGAGAAAGAATGAAAATTTCTTGACTCTATGGGTTGATGGTGAGTTTTGTTTGGGTATTCCACTTTTTCTCATCATTTCTGCACTTTCAATCGGTGTTCAGAGCCTGTTGGTGAAGATTGGCGGATTGTTCCCGTCGATCGAATATTTAGGTATTGCAATTGACGCTATTTTTGCGGAGATATTGCTTCTGCTTATGTATATCAAAATAGACCTGATACGCTTTACAATAGGACAAAGAGACAAAGAAAACCTGATGGGCGGCTTTTTAGCTGAACAGGCGGTTATTTATCTCTACGTTGTTGGCTGGGGACACTGGCTGGTGCTTGCTATCGGTCTTATATTGTTGTCGTCTTCAGTATCACTTTCGGAATATGAATATCATCGTGAATGTTCGGAAGTTTATGAGGCAAAATGTGTTTGTTTGCTCTATAGCATAGGAGCTTATGTTGCATTGCTTTTCAATGGCATTGAGCCGGCAGCAAATATCTACGGTATCATCGTTCTCTCGATTGTAACATTGATTATGTGGTTTGCACCTAAACTGTTAAAACGTTAACGCGTATGAAAGAGATTGGTGTAACTGAGGTTCGGAAGATTTTGCTGGAAGTACTTAGTGAATATACCGGACTTTGTGAAGGCATTGCAAGTATGCAAAGTATGCCCGATGATAAGCTGCTGAAGACGAATCTTTGTGATGAGTTCGGTATGAGTTCGTTGGATTTTGAAGATATGTTTGATGAGCTGTATAACCTTTATGGTATAATCGTTGACATATATAATCCTCTGATGGAATACCCATTCAACAAAGAGCAGACCGTGCAGAGCTTCATTGATACGGTCAACTATCATCTGAGTATTAATGCGTAAGTGCTTATGACAAAGAAAAAAGTTGAAGAAGTTCCCGAGCATATCCGAAGATTTAAGGAAATCTACAATCGGTATCAGCGAAACTACACTATTATAGTGTTGCTCGGACTTGCGGCGGTGTTTGCCGTCCATGCCGCCGACGGTTTGGCTCTCATTGCTTTCTTCTTTTGCAATGCCCATATGCCGTGGCTGTTCTGATTACGATGTATAAACTTTAAAAAAATCCGCTTTAGGCAACCACCTTAAGCGGATTTTTTATTGTTCGTCTCGGAAAGCTTTATTCAAAGCGATGCGGCATTTCCGATTCTTTTTGCATTTGTTTGATAAAGTCGGCAAGCGACATGGTTTCTTGCTTTTCACTGCCCAAACGGCGAATCGTCACGCTGCGGTTTTCTTTTTCTTTGGCACCGACAACCACAATTACCGGTACTTTGGAAAGCGAATGTTCACGGACTTTGTAATTGATTTTTTCGTTGCGCAAATCGGATTGAGCCTTAATTCCCACCTTATCCAATTCAGCCACGATTTCTTCGGCATAACCGTCAAATTCACTGACAATCGGCGCTACCATAATCGGCAGAGGAGACAGCCACAGCGGCAATTTGCCGGCATGATGTTCAATCAAAATACCCAAAAAGCGTTCGATTGAGCCGAACAAAGCGCGGTGCAACATCACCGGACGATGCTTTTCGCCGTCTTCGCCGATATAGGAAATATCAAAGCGCTCCGGCAAGTTCATATCTACCTGAATGGTGCCGCATTGCCATTCACGGCCGATGGCATCTTTCAAAATAAATTCGAGTTTCGGACCATAGAAAGCACCTTCGCCCGGATTGATTTCATAAGCATAACCGTGCTTCTCAAGAGCATGCGCCAACGAGTTTTCGCACAAATCCCAAATTTCGTCACTGCCGATACGGTAAATGCTGTCCGGACGGGTTGAAAGATAAATTTTCACGCTGTCAAAACCGAAGTCTTTATATATATCAAAAATCAGCTTCATGGTGTTGATGCATTCTTCTTCCATTTGTTCCGGTGTGCAGAAAATATGGGCATCATCTTGCGTAAATTCGCGCACGCGCATCAAGCCCATCAAAGCGCCGGAAGCCTCATAGCGGTTAACCTTGCCGAACTCGGCCATACGAAGCGGCAGGTCGCGATAAGATTTAACGCCCTGTTTATAAACAAGCAATCCGCCAGGGCAGTTCATCGGTTTGACGCAGAACATACTGCCGTCTTCCATTTCGCCGGAATAGTTGTGTGCGCCGTATTTATCCCAGTGACCGGAAGTTTCCCACAAAACGCGATTCATAACACGCGGGGTTTCAATTTCAATATAGCCGTTGTGCTCTTGGCGGTTGCGCATATATTCAATCAATTTGCGATAAATGCGGAAACCTTTGTCGTGCCAGAACACGGCACCCGGCGCATATTCCGGTTCAAAGTGGAACAAATCCATTTCTTTGCCGAGCTTGCGGTGGTCACGTTTGGCGGCTTCTTCCATCATGGTGATGTAGGCATCCAAGTCTTTTTTGTTGGCCCAAGCGGTAGCATACAAGCGTTGCAGCATTTCGTTATTGGAATCGCCGCGCCAATAAGCACCGGCAACCTTCATCAACTTAAAAGCATCGCCGATTTTGGCGGTTGACGGAACGTGCGGACCGCGGCACAAATCGGTGTAATTACCTTGACGATAAAGGGTTATGACTTCATCTTCAGGTAAATCTTCAATAATTTCAACTTTATAATGTTCACCTTTATCTTTGAAGAATTTAATTGCGTCGTTGCGCGGCATTACGATGCGCTCGATTTTTTCGTCGCGTTTAACGATTTCGTGCATTTTCGCCTCAATCAAGGCAAAATCCTCGGTGGTAAACGGTTCTTTGCGAGCAAAGTCATAATAGAATCCGTTTTCGATGGCCGGACCGATGGTGACCTGTGTATCAGGCCAGATTTCCTGTACGGCTTCTGCCATAACGTGAGCGCAAGAGTGTCTTAAAATGTGTAAACCGTCCTTATCTTTGGCGGTGATAATAGTGAGTGTAGAATCGGTAGTTATAGGGGTGTTTAAATCTTGTAATTTGTCGTCAATTTTGACTGCCAATGCGGCTTTTGCCAAGCCGGAACTGATTTTTTGCGCTATTTCCAATCCGGAAATACCGTCTTTTTCTTCTAATATACTGCCATCAGGCAATTTAATTTTAACCATTGTTTTCTACCTTTTACTATTAAAATTTCTACTTTTGATTCATGAGTTCTTCATAAACCTTGATTGTTTTATCACACATAATTTGTTTTGTAAAATGTTCTTTTACATTTTTTATCGCCGCAGCGCCGATTTTTTCACGTTCGGCGGTGGAAAGCGATAATCCCCATTTGATGGCGGCGGCCAAATCATCGGCATTTTCACTGGCAAAAAGCTTGCCGGTAACGCCGTCAATAACCGTTTCTTTGGAGCCGCCGATGTTGGAAGCAATCACGATGCGCCCCATGGCCTGCCCTTCAATGGCAATACGGCCGAAAGCTTCCGGCTCAATCGAGGTGGAGAGTACGATATCCGATACCATCATCGCCGCCGGAACGTCGGAAACGTGGCGGATAAATGCAAATCGCTCGGCCATATCGTATTTTTCTATCATCTCATGCAACTCGTCGGTATATTTGGTGCGTCCTTGGTCGTCGCCGATTAACAGGCAGAAAAAGTCTTCGTCCTTGATTTTGTTCAAAGCCTCAATCAAAAGTTTTTGACCTTTCCAATTGGTAAGACGACCGATGAGGGTGATGAGCGGCTTGTCGGAAGGAATCTGATTTTCTTCCAAAAATTTAATCATACGTTCGGCAGAGGTGTTTTCGACGTCAAAGTTTTCCATATTGACGCAACGGGAAATCAGGCGGATTTTGTTCTCATCGGTGCCGTAGTTTTTGATAATATGCTCTTTGATGTGATTTGAAATGGCAATAACGCGCTCGCCGTAAGTCATAATGCGGTTATAGAATTTTTTGATGCCGCGCGGGCCCAAACCGTAGGTGCCGTGGAAGGTGGTCATAAAGTGCACACCGCAGTTTTTTGCCGCCCAATAAGCACTCCAAGCCGGTGCGCGCGAACGGGCGTGCACGATGGTAATGCCGTTTTCTTTGATGATTTTTTCGAGCTTTTTGGTGTTAAGCCACATTTTGAAAATATTTTTGGTTTTGAGCGGCAGGGTAAAGTGTTTGACTTTCAGATGTTCCAATTGCGGCAACATCCGTCCGCCCGCCGAAGCCACAAAGTTTTTAATACCGCGTTTTTGTAACTCGGAAGCGATTTCAATGGTGCCGAGTTCGACTCCGCCTTGATTGAGCTCAGGCAGAACCTGCAAAACTACCGGTTTGTTATTTTCTTTTGGTGCCATATTTCCCTCTGTTTCTATTGCGAATCGGGGGTATTTTAACAATATCGGGGAATTTTTCAAAGTATTACGACTGTTTATGCACATTATATACAAAAGAAAAAGCGCTTGTGCTGTTAACACAAACGCTTTTCCTTATTTTTTCTTGTCGGCGGCATCATCATCTTCCTCTGGAGCCCAGAGGTCGGTTATCATCTTTTTAACCTCGGGATAGAAGTGCATCATGTATATGATTCCTCCGCATCCAAAGAGGTATATAAATACCGGCCATGAGCCCATGTCCATGAGAGTTATAATAAGGCCTGCAACAAAGAAAACGCCTCGCCAGAGGTCCTTATCCTGAGCGGCAGCTACCACAGCCAAAATGACTGCAGATATTGCCACCAAGAATTCCATTCTCTCATCGGCGCAAATAATTGTGTGGGAAGAGAGAGACATTGCTAGCGTCATTACAACGCATAACAAGATAAAATAAATTTTTTTCATCATATATATATTTTTTTGGGTTTGACACTCTCGGAGTTATTATGCACTGAATGTCGTCCCTTCAAAATGAAAAGATGAACAACATAATTATATGCAAATAACTTAAAAACATTATCAGTATAGCTGTTTTGACAAAAATGTCAAGGCAAAATTTTAGGATTAATTTAAGAAATGTGTCGTTTTTCCCGTCATACTGAACCGATAGGCGAAGTATCCATCAACGCTGCAGGCGTTGTTTCGTTCTGTCAGAACGAAATGGATTCTTCACACGACACTAAAGTGTCTATTCATAATGACGGCAAATCAAGAGGTTATGTTACATAAAAAATATCACTTTTCTTTAATGGAATAATATTTTTAAATTATACATACCTAAACGGATGTTTTTTGTATTTACATTTGCTTTTTTTTACCGCATGATATGGATATATATAAGAAAAGGAGTTTTGCCATGAAAAAAATATTTGCGATGATGATTTGTCTGGGATTGAGCGGATGCTATGTTCCGGCCGACTATTACGAAGATTCGTATGTGGTTTCCGACGGATATGCGCCGGCGTATTCGACAACTTATGTTTCGAGCGCTCCGACGGTGGTGTATGAGCAACCGGCGGTGATTTATTATGACAGCCCGATTTATCCGCGACATTATTATCATTCGCATCCGCATCACTATAATCCGCCGCACCATCATCATCCGGCACCGCACCACGGCGGCGGACATAAACCGCAACCGGCACCGCATCACGGCGGCGGAGGACACCATAGCGGCGGTTCGCATCACGGTGGCGGGCATTCCGCACCTTCGCACGGGCATCATAAATAAAAATGTTATAATTTGTCTAAAAATAGCTTGACAAAAATAATAAAGCAAGCTACTATGGTCTCGTACCAAAAATTATTGGGATATGAATAGGTTGTCATTTTGTAATTGCACAATCGCGGCAAGTGAGCGTGTAATTTCCTCTACAAAAGCTGCCAGACGGCTTTTTGTGAAGGATGGATTTAGAGGCACGGTTGAGCTGTGCCGAGTGATTAACTCAGAAGGTAAGGAAATGGCCTGCTGGGTGTGTAAACACGGAGAACGTGTTGTGCGCATCATGCCGGTCATTCGCAGAGAACCTCCTTTGCCTGTCGGTCAGCGCTACGGTCTGCAAAAGATGACGGGCAATGAGCTGTTTGGCTATCAGAATACCTACTTCAGAACGTTTATCAACAGCGTGGGGGAGCTTGGTATCAGGGCAGTTCTTCTGTTCAACAACGAGGAGCTGGTGAGAGCTGCGTGCCAGGCCAAGGGATACAATGTGGTTACGGTAACACCGGTTAGGGTGCTGGATGCCGAAACACGAGAGTATCTTTCTGCCGCATGGTGTGTACGTTGCATGGATTGCGATACGGACTTCGCCATCACGTTTATGGACCTGCGCGACGGGCTGAGGCTGGAGGGTTTCGATTTGCTGAACGATGCCGTCTACAAGAATTTGGAAGTCGGTGAGAACTTCAGCGCCTTCGGAAAGTATTATCAGGTAAAGCGAACGCATACCACTAACGAGTGGTATCTGGACTATAGTCCGTTACAGGTTGCAAGTCGTAGTTAAAAGAAGAGGGGCATAGTGCTCCTCTTTTTTTTGTGCGATTTAATATTTTTTGTTGACAAAAACGTAAATAGGTGTATGCTGTTTATAAACAAAATTTTTTATATATATGAAGATGGATTTGTTTAGGGCCTCAATTCAGGCCGACGCACTTTGTATGGTATATTGCAAAGCGCAAGCCGATTTGTATCTGGAAGCGGATACGGCGGTTTTGGTTCGTCTGAAAACAGCTCAAGATCAAGAACACATCGTGTGGATGGATCCTTCCGCGCTGCAATCGGGAGTGGTGTCAATCGTGCGGGCGTTCTTTGAAGTTGAGAGTGATTTGGAAGATGATATTGGTGATATCAGAACAATAGAAGTGATTAAACCCGACAGCGATATTTTTTGCTATAACGGGGAAAGTTACTATCTGTACAAGGCAAAAAACGGAAATCATACTATCAGGCGCTTGCGGGCGTATGTCACGCAGGCCGTGGTGGAAGAAGTCGAACGGCAGACATATAAGGAAAAAGTTATAGAAAATATTTTCTTATCCAATCTTTATCTGCTTGAAGAAAACAAACGTACTTATGCCCTGACGTGTTGGGGAATAGTTTATGATGACGGTTGCAGTTATTTACCGGTATTTTCGGAAGATCAGCATTATGTGGAAGAGTATGATTTGAACGCGTTTGTTCGCGAAGAAGTTCCGGTAGGCGGAATTTTCAAAAACAACGGCTACTACTACAAGCTGATGCAGGACGACGACGGTAAGTTGTATTTGGATTATAACAAGATGGTGTTTGCTTTAAATAAAGACTCACCGTCTCAGAAAACAAAATTCGAATCTACGCCGAAGTCGGCAAAAATCATTTGTGCAAATTTCAAAAAATGACGAATTATGGAAAAAGAGCAGAGCGTGCTGCCGCTCAGAAAAAAGGAATGGATACCGACACCGCTTTCGGTTGTGTATTTAGGTTCAAAAGGAGAAATGGTGAGATTGCCTTTTCTTGACACGACCAAAGTTCACAAAGTATTCGGTGTGGCGGTGGAAAATGTGTGTTATTGTGCAAAGGTAATGCGTGACGGCAGTAAACCGGCATCAATTTACGACTACGGTTTTATCGCTGTCGAAACAGAACTGAAAGCAATGCGCGAAAAGTATTATCCTACTGCAAACAATGTAGTTAGCCGTGTTTTGGCGGGGGAAAGTATTTATGCTCGCGATTTTGTGGTGCCGACACTTGACGTTTTGCAAAAGGCATATATGCAAAGAAATGCGTTTGATGCTACATTGCAAATACTGCAAGAAAACGGTATCGAGGCCGATTTTTGGGCTGACGGGGATTTTATCTGTCAAAATGATAAGGATCCGTCAAGGTTTAATAATGTTGTCGATTTCGGCGCCGGTATTGTAAAAAAATACGTCGGCCCCGAGCAGAACAACGGCAAGATTATGCAGGCAAGGTCTGCCGCGCTTGTTAAGAACTACGATCCTCCGTATCCGGTGGAAAACGGTGTTTTCAACTGGACTTCTTACAGGGTATGTGATGAATCTTTAGGTTAAATAAAAACCTCTCTGCGTAGTTGCAGGGAGGTTTTTGTTGTTGTAAAAGCGAATCTGTAATTCTGTTGTTTACTTTTTTATTTTTTTGCCTATAATGAGCGCAAACATACGAGAATTGTGGAATGATAAAAAAACTGTTTGCAAAATTTTTAAATATTAACTTTGTGCGCGACTACAGTCAGATGTGGCCGTACATCCGGCCGTATTGGGGTAGGGCACTGACGGCGGTTTTGATTACCATTCCGGTAGGTGCACTCGATGCGGTTATTGCGTGGGCATTAAAGCCGTACATGGATGTAATGATGATTGAAAAAAACACCAACACATTGTGGATACCTTTGGTAATTATAGGTTTCAGCGCTATACAGGGAATCCTTACTTTCAGTGCGATGTATCTCAATACGTGGGTGGGACGGCGGATTGCCAGTGATGTTAAAGTCAGTTTGTTTGAAAAATTGATGAAATTTGATGCCGGATATTTCGATACAAACACTTCGGGAAATATAATTATGCGCTTTAACAGTGATGTTGAAGCAGCTTGCAGTGGTTTGCTCGATAATTTGAAACAATTTTGCACGCGTTTCTTCTCATCGATATCGCTGATTGCTGTTTTGTTTTACAATTCGTGGCAATTGGCGCTGATTGCAATTGTTATTTTGTTTGGAGCATTGTTTCCGCTGACCGGAGTTCGTAAGCGTATTAAAGATATTAATAAGCAAACGGTGTATACAAATGCCGAAGTGGTTACTCATTATAATGAAGCTTTCGGCGGCAATAGGGTGATAGGCTCATATAATTTGTATGATTACGAAAACGCTAGATTTGATGACACATTAAGGCGTGTTTTTAAGTTGGATATGAAAATGGTGCAGAGAACCGGAATGCTTTCGCCTTTGATGCATTTTATTGTTTCACTCGGTATTGCGTTAGTAATATGGACCGGAAGCTATTTGATTTTATCTCAGCAAATCACAGCCGGTAACTTCGTGTCATTTATTGCTGCGCTTATTTTGCTTTATAATCCGATTAAGGGAATCGGTAACAGTTTCAATAATGTGCAAATTGCGCTGATGGCAATGGAGCGGGTCTTTGAACTGATGAAATCCCAAACAATAGTGCATGATGCCGAAAATGCAATTGAGTTAAAGGAAATTAAGCAAATAGAATATAAAAATGTTTATTTCGAATATCTGAAAAACAAGCCGGTGCTGCAAAATATAAATTTGAGCATCAAACAAGGCGAAACCGTGGCATTGGTTGGTAATTCCGGCGGCGGAAAGTCCACCTTTGCCAGTCTGTTGCCGCGTTTTTATGATGTTACTTCCGGTGCGGTGATGATTAACGGATGCGATATCAGAAAATATACATTGGAATCATTGCGAGATAAAATTTCGGTAGTTTTTCAAGATAATTTTTTGTTTTCGGGAACACTGCGCAGCAATATTTTGCTAGGTAATGAAAATGCTACGGAAGATGAACTGCAGCGAGCGGTGGAAATGGCATATTTGAATGATTTTGTGCCGAAACTGCCGAAAGGTTTGGATACAGATATAGGTGAACGCGGAGTTCTGCTTTCGGGCGGGCAGAAGCAACGGATTGCCATTGCGCGAGCATTTTTGAAAAATGCGCCGATTGTGATTTTGGACGAGGCTACTTCAGCGCTCGATAATAAATCTGAAGCCGTGGTGCAAAAAGCTATTGAGAATTTGATGAAGGATCGTACGGTGATTGTGATTGCACATCGTTTGTCTACGGTACGTCATGCCGATAGAATCGTGGTTATAAATTACGGAAAAATCGCGGAATGCGGCTCGCATGAAGAATTGCTAAGCAGACCGGACAGTATTTACGGCGCTTTGTATAAAGCACAACTAAAATAGGACAGTTTTTAAATATAATTAATATAAGTATTAATCAAAGATTTTATAATTATGAATTGGATAAGTAAATTGTATCGAATGTGGCAAATCAGATTTGACACACTCAAAGTGGATGAGCTTGAGCAATTAGGCAAAATCTACATTGATTATCAAAGTTCGCTGAAAAGCGATGTTTCACGGATGAGCTCGCAAAGCTGGCGCAATCTGACGAAAAAGGACAGTGAGTATTTTATGAAACTGTATCTGAAGTATCATACTGCTGATGAGGGGCTGTTCAAATCGAAGCATCTTATGGAAAATGAGCACATTCGCCATGCATATCTGCACAGTCTGTGTTCGCGCAAAATACCGTATACGCATGCCGAAGAAAAGTGGATTTTGGGAAACGGCGAGCCCGGAGCTACGTGTTATCTGCTACTGTCACTTTCGGCTAACAGCGAGTATCAGCTGATTTATAACGGCAGCAATGAACAGATTGAAAGTTACATTGTCGGTCATGTTCTGCGTGAAGCCGGTGAGGCACAGTTGGCGATTTCGGCCTCGGACAAGAGTAATCCGGTTCGCGCCGAGATGTATCGCAAGCTGTTAAAGCGCTACTTTGAATGTCAGAGCGGTATTCACGGATATAGGTTGTTTACAGACTTTATGGCACAGTGGTCGTTGTTTGCCGATGAGAATAATGACGAGTTCATTATGCAGGTAATTGAGCAGTGTAATATGGATGATTGCTTTTTGGAAAGCGCGATGATTTGTCGGATGCTGGAAATGAATCCAAAATATCTGACTTGGTATTTGGGGCACAGCTATATTTATGACAAAGATCTGGTTTCCAAGCTGCTGACGATGGATTTGCCCGAATATTTGCACAATATGATTATGGTGTCGGAGTTGCGTCGCATCATTCATGAAATGATTAATAATTCAACGCTGCTGATTTCCGATGATTGGAGAGAGGATGAATGTGAAGCTCGATTTGTGTTCAGTCGTGAAGAAAATGATGATAAGCGAATATCTGATTTACGGGCTTATTTACAGCCAAAATTATCGGAAGGAGCAGTTTCTCCCGCTATGTCGGCTTGGGTGGCAGCTTGTTGCCCGAATTTAGTAAAAGAAGTTTTGCTCAATCTGGCTCGTTATGAGGAACACATATTGTATAAGATTATTTATGTGAATCCTCTGGATGTTCATTATTACGCTATCCGTTGATATTTGAAAAAAACGTTTTTCCTCTCGGAAAAACGTTTTTTTCTTTTAGTTTATAAAGGCTGTAATGGTACGCGCGCAGGGATTACTCCGCTTCGCTCCGTTCTTCTCTTTCGCTCGCTCCGCTCACCGGCGCACCACGTGCGCCTCTCATTCGTCGTCGAATCCTTTTCCCAGGGTTCAAACCCCTTACTGCTCTTACCAATAAAAAACCACCCGGAAGGGTGGCTTTTTTTATTGGTACGCGCGCAGGGATTCGAACCCTGGACCCACTGATTAAGAGTCAGTTGCTCTAGCCAACTGAGCTACGCACGCATAAATCGTAAACAGTATCTGTATAAGTCATTAAATTTTTTTTTGCAACATATTTTTTAATAATTTTATGCTTTTTTTACAAATTGTGATTATAACATAGCTAAAGTAACAATATTTTATAGGAGATAAATATGGCAGAAAAGCAAGAGCAACCGAAGAAAAAATCCAGTCGGTTGAAGGAAACATTTAAATGGGTTGTGGGTTTGATTGTATTTTTGATTGTGTTGATTGTTGCCGGAATTTATTATGTCTGGAACTACCTCGATTGGCAGTCAAAAGTCCGTGAGTTGGTTCATCAATACGGTACACAAGCTGTAGGTACCTCTGTTAATATCGGAGATATAAATGTATCTTTGAGCGGAGGTAACGGTTATATCGGCAATATCACGGTTGCGAATCCTAAAGGTTATACTCAGAATAATATTATAAAACTTGGTAAGGTTTCTGTGGTGCTGAATAAAGATTCAATCAAAAAGGTATTGGAAGAAACAGTTAAGAAAACCGGATCTAAGACCAAAACTATTGTGATTGATGAAATCCGTATCGAAAAACCGGAAGTAGCTTATGAATTGATGAATCTTAATAAAAATAACGCTAATGATGTTTTGGCAAATATCAGAAAGAATTCAGAAGCAAAACCGGCAAAAGAAACGACTCCGAAGGATGATAATGCCAATGAATACAAAGTTGCGATTAAAAAACTTGTTATTGCAGACGGTACGGCCACGGTAGCTGCAGGCTTGATGGGTGTTTCCCAATCATTGAGTTTGGACTTACCGACCATTACAATAGATAATCTTGGTTCCGAGAAGCAGGGAATAACCATAGAAGACGGATTGTCTATGGTGTTTCAAACTATTTTGAGAACTACAGTCGCTGTTGTTTCCAAGACTGATTTAAGTGAGCTTTTGGGCGGTGTTACCGGTGCTGCAGGCAAGGTTGTCAATGATACCACAGATGCCGTTACCGGCGGTGTGAAAAGTGTTACTGATGGAATAGGCGGATTGTTTAAATAAAAATCTGTATAATGGGTAACTACTTGTAAGCGGGTTGGTTTATGTACCTTTTTCGTACACCGCGCCAACCCGCTTACTGCGTATTTACCGTTTTAGCAAGTCCGTGCATATTTTTCCTTGTGTACTTCTTTTATACACTGCGCGAAATGCTTTTTTCTAACAGACTCATTCTCCGGATTTTTAGCTGCCGTACAATTTTTTCAAAATATAATCGTATTATATCCTTAAACTAAAACTTGAAATTAAGAACTTTTGCTTTATAAAATATAGTCAAGCAACATTATTGAAAAGGAATATAACATGCCAATAGATACGCACACCAAAATTTTAGCTACCATCGGACCGGCAACCGCATCAAAAAAAATGCTTGAAAAATTGGTAAAAGCCGGAGTAGATGCTTTTCGTTTTAATTTTAGTCATGGTACGCATGAAGAACATGCTGAGCGTTTGAAAATTGTGCGTGACTTAAGTGAAAAGTATAATCGTCATCTGACGATTGTGGCTGATTTACAAGGTCCTAAGTTGCGTGTCGGTACTTTTAAAAATGATAAAGTTTTACTGAAAAAAGGGCAGATATTCACGCTGGATATGAAAAATGAAGACGGCGATGAAACACGAGTAACACTTCCGCATAAAGAAATTTTTGCCGTACTGAAAGTAGGAGATAAACTATTGCTTAATGACGGTAATATCGAATTGGAAGTAATCTCCAACAAAAACGGAGTGGCACAAACAACGGTTAAGGTCGGAGGTTATCTTTCGGCGCATAAGGGGGTTAATTTGCCAAACGTAAAATTACCGATTGATGCTATTACCGCAAAAGATAAGGCTGATTTGAAATTTGCGTTGGAGCAAGGTGTGGATTGGGTTTGTCTTTCATTTGTGCAAAGTATATCCGATGTGAGAATGGCACGAGAGCTAATCGGAAAAAAAGCATGGATTATTTCTAAGTTGGAAAAACCGAGTGCTATTGATGAATTAGATGATATCATTAAAGAATCTGACGGTATTATGGTAGCACGCGGTGATTTGGGAGTTGAATGTCCGATTCAAACTGTGCCGGTGCTGCAAAAACGAATCGTAAAAACATGTCGTAAATATGCACGGCCGGTTATTGTGGCAACGCAGATGCTCGAATCAATGATAAACAATCCGACACCGACCAGAGCGGAAGTTTCGGATGTGGCAACAGCGGTTTTTGATGGGGCAGATGCGGTTATGCTATCGGCAGAAACAGCTGCCGGCAGCTATCCGGCAGAAGCGGTGGAAATGATGCATCAAATTATCAAACAAGTTGAAGTCAACGACACTTATTATGCACATTTGCAAAGGGATCTGGATTTGTCTGATTGTGATGATGTGGCTGATGCCATTACCTATGCCGCTGCGGAAATGTCGCAGATTTTGCCGAATATTGCCGGAGTGGTAACTTATACCAGTTCGGGGTTAACAGCGTTGTCTATGGCCAGAGAGCGTCCGACTGCACCTATTTTATCGGTAACTGCATCGCCTATTGTAGCTCAGCGTTTGGGAATTGTCTGGGGGGTTAAGGCCACGGTTTGCGGAGAAATGTTTACGGATTTTAATAAAATCAGAGAGACGGCATTGACTGCCGCAAAATTGAATAAAATTGGCAAAAAAGGTGATTATTTGGTAGTTACGGCCGGATATCCGGTAGGAAAAGCCGGTATGACCAATCTGTTGCATACGGTGCAGATATAAACGTTTGTTGTTGCACAGAAGCCATAAACCGCGTCCAATGCCGCGCAAAGTTTGCTTATCCGTATAAAAGCAATCTTTTGACATTTATCATGCCTCCATTTTGTTAAACGAAAACAAAAACGACTGAATTTCGGTAGGGGTGTTAATGGCTGTTGCACCAACAGTCAATGTACGGTTAGAATTAACCTATGATAAGACGGAATTCGTTGGCAGAATTTTCTATACGCATCGGTACATCTGCCTCCAACAACTCACGCAAGTAGATGAGCTGGGCATATTGAGAAATATTATCATTTGGCTTGGTTCTCCGTAAAATCGCCTGATAAGCGGCGATTTCGGATTCACGAAATTTGAAATCGGTTGCGGCATAAACCGTAATATTGTTTTTGTTGATATTTATGCTGATTTTCCCGCCTTTGATGAATAAATCTGAGGCAATCATCACACAAAGGCATACCAGTTTGGATAACTGAGGTGATACGCCGTGAAAGTCAACTGCTATTTTGTGTCCGCGGGTGCCGACGGTATCAACATAGTCAGAACACAATTTTTTCAAATCTTCGGTATTTGGGGTTTGAGTTTCAATGCCGAAAGCAACCCTAAAGAATTTTTGACGTGCGTTTAACAAAACAGAAGCTGTTTCCAATAGTTCTCTGGTTTCACAATCAAATGAACCGTCTTCTCTCATGAAATCCAAAACATTGCTCAATGTTCCGATGTTGCCGATTAAATCGTGGCAAGTGCGGGTTAAGATGATTTCCGACAATTCTGTCTGGCTGTATAACATTGTTTGCTCCTAAAAAGTATAAATGGCGGTATGCATAAATTTTTGATCTTCGCGGGCCATGCGTGAACGGTCAAGTTCCAGTAGCATCGGATCATGCAAAGTCAAGTGTCCGTCTTCAGCATGCAGAACCGGTTTGTTTATGCCCAATCCCCAGGTTACTTGTTGTTGATTATCCGGAAATCCGTATTTTTGCGTTATCTTTTTCCAAAAATCAAAAATTTTAAGGTTGCGCAGATACTCAGCCTTAGGTCCGGAGCCTTTTATGTTGGCTGCTTCGGAGCGGTATTCGATAAAATACGCCTTATTACCGGTAAAATTACTGGTAAAATTGACACTGACACTTTCTTTGGTTGAGAAATTATTGTATAAAAGGCGTTCGATATATTGATAATTGTTTTGCTTGGATAATCTTACAACGCAATTATTTAGACGTTCATAGCCGACAACGTTTTTGTTGCGGCACATTTCTTCATAGCGCCAGCGAATAAAATTCGGAATTTCCATACTTGCGCTGATACGGCGGTATCCGCGTTTTTTTAGAGCCTCGTCAACTTGTTGACCGTTCATGCGCAGCATTACGCCGGCAATATCAAACACCGACGCATTGGAACGTTTGACCGGTACGGTCTCTTTTTTTTCTGAAGACATAATTTTTTTTGAACCTTTTTCCCACATTTCTCCTATCCAAGATTTAGTGTTTTCTTCTTTTGGCTGCTCGGACTTTGTTGGGGCAGACGGAGGCGGAGATTTTGTTTCTCCGCTGTCAATAAAGTCGCTTAAAGAAGTGTTATCCCCCGATGAAATCGGTTCGG
This sequence comes from uncultured Pseudomonadota bacterium, assembly GCA_902763905.1. Lineage (GTDB taxonomy): Bacteria > Pseudomonadota > Alphaproteobacteria > RF32 > CAG-239 > RUG410. Next base: position 37,171 of record CACWUA010000011.1, read on the forward strand.
AGACACCTAAAATACTGTCTTCGCTCCGAGCCTGATCGGTAGGAATGACAATACTCAACAACAGCAATGCTAACAGTGTTTTTCGGTTCATTTTTTCTCTCAAATTTTATATTTACGCTTATTATATCCATTTTGATTTAAAAAAGATTTAATTTTATTGTTTACAATACCGCAAAATAAATATAGCCTTAAGCGGAGTAACAAAGGATGAAACATGGATAAAATATTGCATATTATCGGTGCCGGATTGGCCGGTTCGGAAGCGGCTTGGCAGGCGGCGGAGCGAGGTATAAAAGTTAAACTGTTTGAAATGAAGCCGCATAAGTTTTCTCCGGCGCATAAAAGTACCGATTGCGGAGAATTGGTTTGTTCAAATTCTTTGCGTTCTGATGATTATGAGCATAATGCTGTTGGGTTGATGCATGAGGAAATGCGGCGTTTCGGTTCGCTTGTTATGCGTTGCGCCGATAATTGCAAAGTACCGGCAGGAGGAGCATTGGCAGTTGATCGGAATGGTTTTTCCGCGGAAATAACCGCAGCATTACGGGAACATCCGAATATCGAGATTGTATCTAAAGAAATTACGGATTTTCCCAAAGGTGATGCGCCGCTGACGATTATTGCAACCGGACCTTTGACCAGTTCGGATTTTATTGTGGCAATCTTACAAAAAATAAATCATCAATCATTGTCCTTTTATGATGCAATTGCACCGGTGGTATATAAAGAGAGTATTGATTTTGATAAGGCATGGTATCAATCACGTTATGACAAAGGCGATAAGTATGATTATATAAACTGCCCGATGAGTAAAGATGAATATTACCAATTTGTGGAGGCAATTACGGCAGCGGAGAAAATGCCGTTTCATGATTTTGAAAAGCCCCGTTATTTTGACGGATGCTTGCCGATTGAGGTTATGGTGGAGCGCGGTCGCGATACGCTGTTGTTCGGGCCGATGAAACCTGTCGGATTAACAAATCCGCACAGCACGGAAAAGCCGTATGCAGTGGTGCAATTGCGGCAAGATAATAAAGAAGATACACTGCGCAATATTGTCGGTTTTCAGACCAAACTAAAATACGGGGAACAGGAGAGAATATTTAAAATGATTCCGGGACTTGAAAAAGCTGAATTTGCTCGGTTTGGAGGCATTCATAAGAATACATTTATACAAAGTCCGGTGCTGCTGGATGAATTTTTGCGGCTTAAATCTCAGCCTAATGTTATGTTTGCCGGCCAAATCAGCGGCTGTGAAGGTTATGTCGAAAGCGCAAATGTCGGAATGGTTGCCGGATATTATGCCGCTGCTTTACTGAACGGCAAAATTCCGGTTGTACCACCGAAAACAACCGCTACCGGTGCAATGCAGGCACATTTGCAAGATACTACCGGTGATTATCAGCCGATGAATATTAATTTCGGAATTTTCCCGACAATTCAGGGAAAAACTACGGCAAACGGTAAGTTTCATAAAATAAAGGGAGCTGACAGAAAAGAAGCGTATTGCCGACGAGCTTTGGAAGATTTTGCCAAGTGGAAAGAGCTGGTAAATGTTTGAAGAATACAAAAAGATTTTAAAATCAGAATATCATTTGCTATGGGATGATTATTGCCGATACTTGAGTTTGGGACAGGATCGTTTTGCCGCGGCAAATAAATCAGAAAAACTGAAACAGGAAGAGCTGCGCTTATTGGAAAAAGCCATACTCAAGGATTTCCCGCTTACAGATACATTATTGGCATGTTTGCAAAAAGCATTTATAAAGCATAATCTTTCTCTTTATTTATTGTTGGAGCCATTGCAGGCATGGCAGCGTTTGGCTTTGGATAAAGGGACAATTACTGAGGATCAGATTACAGAGGTAGTTTCCAGATTAGCGTCTCCGGCGGCTCGGATGCTGATGGTTTTAAATGATGAGAATCCGAGTACTTATTTACCGATAACAGCTTTACTAACGGCACAATTTATGATTGAAGCAGTACAATCGGATAGTGCTTTTTTGCATAAAATTAAAAAGAAGCGACGGTTTTGGCTTGGTAAAATTCGCGGATTGCTTGATAATGCCTCGGTTATTTTGACTGTAGTCAATTCCAAACGTCTGAAATATTTATTGGCACTCAGACTTAATGTTTTGGCAGTTCAGATTGTCAATATGCAAAATAATAAACAATATCGATCGGAATGGCTTGACCGCGTAAAGATTTTTTTATATAGTCTATATCAGTTTATAGTGATAAGAAAACGGACAACACAAACAAAAGGACTTTAAATGTTATCACTCGGAGATATGCTTAAACGCTTGCAGCCCTCGCTGTTTTGGTGCATGATTGGTATAGGCAAGGCTCAGCGCGAGGCGGTGTTTACGGTGTTCGTTTTCTGCAGCCATCTGAGTGGTATTTTGCGTTCGGATATGAAAATTCCGGAAAAAGTCGATGTTTTGAAATCGTGGCGGGAAGAGTTGGATAATATTTATGATAAAAAAGTTCCGGCCACCAATATCGGACGTAAAATTTATAAAAATTGCATTCGTTTTGATTTGCCGAAATCTGCGTGGCTGGACATTTTAGAGGCTGCTTTTTGGGATGCTGCGGAACCGGACAGTGCGCCTGATGCCGAAAAATTCAATACATACGTTACGGGGATGGCGATAACACCTTTGCATTTGGTTTTAATGATACTTAATTCTGCACATCCGCACGCCAATCAGGAATTGGCAAAAAGTTTGGGACAGGCCGCGATGATTACGTATATATTGCGTTCTATAAAAAGTGATGCAAGGCGCAACCGGATTTATATTCCGGCAGAGTTGCTGAAACAGGCAGGCGTGCAGTTAGATACTCCGCGAAATATGATTGAAGATAAGCATTTGATCCATGCACGGATCGAGTTGGCTAAAACGGCTGAAAATGGTTTTGCCCGTGCCGAAAGGATTATTGGCAAAATGAATAAGAAAGATATGATGCCGTTGCGCTTAATTATGAATAATGCTCGCAGTTTGTTTGATATCATGAATAAGCGAGGTTGGGAAATAATCTCGCCGAAACCTAAGCTCAGTTGGCTTAAGCGTCTGTCTATATTGTGTAGAACTTTGTTTAAATAAGAATTCGGCTGTCTTATAAATCAATCAAACTGGCATGAGGGTAGGTGCTGCCTTCGGTATATTGGTGTTCTGCGTCTTTTACGGCCTTGATAATTAAATCTTTAATGCGGATTAATTGATTGTTTTTCAGCAAAGTTTCTTTAGGTAAAGCGCGTAGCATATCGTAGCCGATTTCTCCTGATGCAATAAAAGGATCAAGTGCGCATAAATATTCATCTTCAGGGTGCAACGGATTGGCGTCATCATCCAAAATAGGCTCACCGTTAATCAGTATTTGTTTGACTTCTCCGTAATTATCAAAATTTTTTGTGCATATCAAGCCAATGTTTTTTGAACATTGCAAAAAACGTGTGTTACCGTATAGTTGCAGATAGCGATAGCGTACGGCATTGTTGAATACGGCTTTTAGTATTTTCGGAGTTAAAACCATTGTCTGTATCGGAGTCGGGGCCGAAAAAACTCGTTCAAGATTATATATTGTCAGAACTTTATCTTTTTCATAGTGCAACGCATGCGTGAGATATCCGGTAGATAATAAAGCTATGTCGGCTTTTGCCGCCGTACGCATTTGGTCGGTAACAAAACTGCCGAGCGGGCAAAAATCGGAATAAGAACGCTTTAAATCCAAAACGCTGCGAGCAACCGGAATATTGAGACCGACACGCGCTTCAAATGTTTCCAACATAGAGGCAAATAACGGATTAAGAGGTTCTATTTTGCTGTTAATTACTTCAACACAATCAATATTGTTTTGCGGGGTACTGAAACTCATCTTAAATTGCAGCATATTGCGACTGAAAGCCTGCGGATAATAAGTATGCTGCTGCGGATTTGGAGCAACTTCGGAGTGTTCGTGTCCGCCGATGATTAGATCCGGCAATATGTTATGACGTTGACTAATGTTCCATAATTCGGAGCTGCTGTTGCGCAGAGCGTGGTTTAAGATAATCAAACCGTCGGGAGATATGTGTTTGATGATATTGAGCATATCACTGAAAGTTTGGCTGATATCATCTAAGTGCAAATTATATTTTTGCAGTCTTATGTAATTGATGCAAAAAGCGGTAATCATAATTTTTTTGCCGGCTATATCCAATAAAATATACGGATCAACCCATTTGGGACAACGTCCGGTTTCAGTATCTTTCAGATTGGCGCATAAAACATGAATGTTAGCCTGATTAAGTCGTGTCGACGTGTTTTTGAGAAATTCCAGATGTTCGTTATTGAAGCCGAAATCGTTATTTCCCAACGCCCAAACAATTTTGGCTTCAGGCAATTGTCGGCGCAGAGTTAAATAACCGGAAACACATAATTCTCGGTCATAAATTCCCTTAAACATATCTCCGCCGTCGCAAATCAGGGTATTTTTTCCGTTAGCAGGTGCACGGCGTATAATGCCGCTCAGCAAGTTGCACAATTTTCGAGCTTCCTGATGACAGTCGGTTAAGGCAAAAATGTTTATGTCGTTATCTTTTTCCATGTTTTTTCTTTTGATGACACACAACATACATTTTTTTTGGGTTTTATCAATAAAAAATTAAAAATAACGCGCTATATGTTGCATATATTATGAAAATGTTGCCGAGAGGAAGGTAAGATGAAGAGAAGTTTAGTAATTTTAATAAGTATGTTTTTTGCCGCTTGTGCGCAGGATCCGTATCATTTGAAAGTCAGCAGCAATATGGAAAATGAACATGGGCAGAGTATATATTTCCGCAGTAATATGCGCAGTACGTATGCCGGACAGATTCGGCGTGTTTTGGGAAAGAAATTCGGAGAAATCGGGATGAAAACGGCAACTTCGGCCGAAAATGCCGATTTTATTGCAATTTTCGATGTGGAAACATTTTATGCCAATGGCGGTACATATTACAACACATCTTACAGCAATACGGCGAGCGATGCGCCATTATTTACGGATTCAACCGAAGGAAACACACTTGACTATTCCGGTAACGCTAATATGACGGTAAATAAGGATAAAACGTGTTTTACGCTTAAAATGGGACGTAAGAACACTTCCAACTTGAGCTATGATTCTTCTTTTTGCGCTGATGCGGTGGAAGATGTGGAAGATATGCTGCCGAAAATTTTGGATATTTATGGAAAATACGGTAATTATGAAAGAGCCGATGTCGGTGTGCAGTGCTTAACCGATCAATCCGGACAGATTTCATGCGACGTCATACATGATCGTCAACAGGCGTTTGTGCATTCGCTGTGGATTGATTCTAATATTGTAGATGACTATTAATGGTGGATTTTGAGTAGGCGTTTTTTGGCAGCAGTGTACTCTTCGTCTGTCAGAAGTTCCCGTTCTTTCATTTCACTCAGTTTTATAAGGTGTTCAATGTCGCTTTGCGGCAATGGCAGCAGTTTGCGCAAAAACAGCGTGTAGAGAATAAACAGCAAAATGTAGCAAATAAAAAAACTGAAAAAGTTGAACCATAAGTGAAAACCGAAAAATGTAATAAGTGCATATTCTAATAGAGCGGCAAGCAAAAATAAAGTGGCATGAAGCGGATGTAAAATCAGCAGAATCAGCGCCCAACCGACAAAGATGGCAGCAGTGGTCAGCAGCGAAACGGAAATACCCAAAATACTGCCTCCGGTGGATAGAAATGGTATTGATGACAATATGCTCATATATAACTCTCTGCCCTAGTCTAGTGAAAAGTAATATAAAAAGCAACAGAAAAATAAAAAGTTATCAATTATGATTGTAAACATCTTAAAGCGAGACGAATGGAATAAGTGATTGAAGTAAGCTGACAGCACGGCAAGAAATTATTTTTCAGCCTCAACCGGAACGTTAATGTTATAACCATATCTGATACGCTGCCTGTATAACTCATGAGCTCTTCTAATACTGCGGCTGATATGAAAAATCGGCCAGTATTATGCAAAAAAAATAATGTTGGTCTTGACAATAAACATTTACCGACTTATCTTGAGCTCAAGTTGCAACATACGAGGAGTTTATTATGAAAAAAGCTGAAAATGTTAAAGAATTTGTTGAAAGAATCGATGCTTCAAAAAAGATGAACCCGAAAGATTTGTCTTCTGATCAGGATTTAAGTATTGCAATTATGAATCTTATTTCTATTGAAGAACATCTGGTATTTTCCGGTGCCAAAACCGGCAAAAATTCTTATTATGACTTGATTAAGGATATTAGGGAAACCCGCAAAAATTTGCTGCAGAAAATTATTCCGAGCTATGAGGGCGAAGTGTGGTGCATTTCTAAGCATTTGCTGGCAACATCAATGCGTTTGATGGAGGTCGGAACCAAGCAACAATCTTTGGGACGTGATGAAGAAGCTTATAAACTCTTCAATTCGGCATATGATATGTATTGTCTGTTTTGGGGATTGAATATGGGAATGATCGAAACCAAAGATCTCAAATGGGTTGAACCGGAAGTGGAAGAGTTGAAAAAAATTACGGTAAAAGCAAATGAAGCTTTGAAAAATTCTCCGATAAGCGAATCTGCTCCGGTTGTTGCCGCGGCTGAACAAAACGTTGAGGAAGAGGGTGGTGCGCTGGCAAAAATGAAACGTTTGGTGCGCAAAGCCGTTAATTGCTGTATAGAGTAAGCCAATGTTGCGTAAGATTATAATGTCTGTTTTCGTGTGTGGTGCGTTATTTCTATCCGCATGCAATAAAAGTGATGATGTGAAAAATTTAAGCAAAGAAGAGGTTTATTTCTTTTATCAGCAGACGTGTCCGCATTGTCATACCGCTGCCGATTATATTAAAGCAAAGCATCCGAATATGCGTATTAAGGCGTTGGATATCAAAATGCCGGGGAACAGGCGGTTGTTTGATAAGGCTGTGAAGGGTTATAAAGTCGGTACTGTGGCTGGTACACCGCTGATTTGTTTCGGCAATAAGTATATTATGGGATGGAGCGATGATGATGCACCGCGTCTTGATGAATATGCCATAGATTATGAATAAAAAAAAGCCGTCTTATGGAACAGACGGCTTTTTTTATTTGCGGCGGCGCATATTTGGCGGAAATCCACGCGGGGTTCCGATTTTGCGCGGCACATAAAATACTCTCTCTCTTTGAGGTTGTTCTGCGACTAGCTTTACCGAAATAGTATTTTGTTCTGCTTGTTGATTTAGACGAAGCAGCTCTGTGGAAATGTCTTTATGATCGTCTAAATCTTCGGTCAGAACGTCAATAACATCAATTCCGTAATCTTCTTTTAAGAATCGAATCATTGTCATCAAGGTATCATGTTCCAGTCCCAGCTCTTTTTCGATAAAAATTTGAGGATTTTTCATAGCGGAAGATACTAATAACTGGTACCATCAAAAATTACGGTTTGTTCTCGCATGCGCGCGGATAATCTTTTATCAAAGCGATAAAGAACAGCAGTAGAAACGTGGCAGTCCAAAATGCTGTCATACACTTCCGAAAAGTTATCAGAGGTAAAAATGAGCTCAAACGCATCAACTTCCAGCCAATCGATATCATTCGGAATTTGTTGCAATACCTCGCCTACGCTCGGCAACAGCACCCCATAGAAGTCACCGGTTTCGTGGTAGCAGGTAAATTCGCCGACTTTTTCCCGCGGAGGAACCGGCAGCGGTTTACCTTTGCTACGGACAATTTTCTGCGGAGTAAAATCGTAGAGATAACTTCGCTCACGAATATCGCACGGAGTGCAAAAACAAAGAGTATCTGTGTTGCTGATGGAGTAGTATTTGGAATGATATTCTGCTTCGTTATCGCGCTCTATACGGACCAAAGGCTTGATGCGTTTGGCGCGGGCAATAAGCTGCGACACAGGAAGTTGTTTCGATTCCAAAATTCGGCGCTCAATGTCAACATAATATTCCTTCTCTTCTTCAGAGAGTCTGTAAGAATTTAGCTTTAGCTTAAATTTCTTTAGTTGATTTTGTATATCCATATATAAATAGTTTTAATTTTGCTCTATTATAGAAAATGATTTGTTCTTGTCAAGTAACTATTCTTCAAAACGCAAAAAAACACCCTGACGGGTGTTTTTTTGAATTGGCGGAGAGAAAGAGATTGGCTTTGCCGCCCCTGCGCTCATCGGCTAATGCCGACCGGCATACTCCCGTCTGCCTTTCGCTGGTGGTCGAACTCTTGTCCAAGAGTTCGTATCTCATTGAATGCAGCACAAAAAAACACCCTTACGGGTGTTTTTTGAATTGGCGGAGAGAAAGAGATTCGAACTCTTGGAGGGGTCGCCCCCTCGACGGTTTTCAAGACCGCTGCATTAAACCACTCTGCCATCTCTCCATTGTCTTTCTAACAATTTAAAGTTAAACCAATAAACTGTATTGAAACTTTGTTTCAACGACGATTTAGGCTATACAATCAATAATTATTTGATGCTTATGTTTCTTCATATCGTTGCGTAATATTTCAGAAATATAAGCCACAACACTAGCAAATATATAGGCTTTTTTACACGATAAAATTCAAATGTCAAGAACTATTATCATTATTGCGTTCTTTTTTGAGTTGATTTGTGTAAAATTGCTAGATTATTATTTTTTTAGACTTTACAAACCGATTAAAATTTTTCATACTGCAATATATGGCAGAGAGGTGTGCGATGAAAATATTTTATTTTTTGTTTATGGCGTTGTTGATTGTATTTCCGGCTTATGCGGAAGACAGTGACGTAGTTAATGATACGGAATCTGCAACAAAAGCGACGGAAGCCTTCGCAGAACGTGCGATAGATGCCGGTGATGCGGAGATTGAAAAGATAGAAGATTCGGTAAATGAAACCTCAATAGCGGAAAACGGTGATAATTTCAATAATGAAGAAGATGCAGAAAATCCAGAGACTGATAATACTGGCAAATCAGCAGAAGCAAAAATCGATTTATTAGATATAACGGCTTCTGACGATCATCATACGCAGAAAAATACGGCGATCGAAAAATTGCCGGATGTATTTGCCGCAAATTTAAGATTGTGTACACCAGATGAAGTATCACACGAAGTTAACGGTTCGATCGAAAGTATAAAAATTGTAGGTATGGATAATGATAAATGTCAGGTGCGTATTGCATTGTTTGTTTTGAATATACCGATTGAAAAACTAGCCGATATTGATACTTATAATGATTTTGAAGCTTTGTGTCATGATGAGAATATAGCGATTCTGGAATATAAAGAAAATTATCGTTTTTCAAATTTAATGTCGGAACTTAGCTTGTGCTCTAAATATTCTTCTTTGCACCATAACGGACGTTCATCGAGTAAATATGAGTCGATAAATGCATCGATTGTTACGGATATGATGACGCAGTATAAAGACGGAGAGTGTGTCGTAACGTTTGTAAACGAGATTACTCTCGGTAATAAATTTATGGATTACAGCGTGCAATGCTCGGTACAAGACACGGAAAGAGAACGTATTCTCGAACCGTATGCTGATTTAATAGATTTATACGGAGCTAAGGAAATCATCCATAAGGACGGCTCAGTCAGTGCCCGTACTGCGATTGCCAATAATGAAACTTATACAGCCGACGCGAAATTGCTTTATGAATTGCAGAAAAATGGTCTTTGCCGTTTGGTACAAGAATAGCTGTTTTTCTTAAGCTTTTTGCGTGTTCCAGAGACTCTTTTTGCACTTAAATTCTTCCAATGCAGCAGTAAGAATGGCACCGGAAAGCACCACTGTCCACCATAAATACATCCAGACTAACAAAATCGGAACGGCGGCCAATGCGCCGTAAATGGTGCTGTAAGTAACGTTTAATTGCAGAAAATAGCCGAAACCGATACGTAGAACAAACATCGCGATCGAGGCAAACAGTGCGCCGTAAAAGGCATTTTTATAACAAACCTTTTTGTTTGGCACCAAAACGTAGGCAAACATCAGGCACAGCAGCGTCGGCAGGTGCGGCAGAATATAGGTGGCAAACCAGTTGTAGCCGATAATGTTTTCCGGATTGAGATAGCGGATGGTAAACAGATAGCCCTTCAAATACAGCGCCGAGCCGATGAGTAACGGGCAGGCAATAATAATAAAGGCGTATCCGTAGATTTTGGTGGTAATTTTGCGTCGGCGTTTTATTTGGAAAATAAAATTAAAACTGTCTTCAATGGTGGAGAGCATAAACACCGCGGTTAAGGCAATACCGGCCAGACCGATGGTGGTCAGCTTGCCGGCAGCGCCGATAAAGACATTGATATAATGTTGCACATTCTGAATCATATCCGGCATAACATAGCGAATCAGCATTTCCTGTACCTGCGTTCGCATATCGGCAAACATCGGAAAAAAGGCAAACACCGCCAATACAACGGCCATAAACGGCACAACCGCCAACAGCGTGGTATAGCTGAGTGCAGCGGCCGAACGCAGAATCATGGCGTCCTGTACCCGATAAAACAAGTATCTAGCGAACAGCCAGACGGTTTTGCGTGTTTTACCGGGTAATTGCAATTTTGACATCGTACAACTTTCAAAAAAAGATTTACAAACGAGATTAATTCTGTATAAGTATCTCAACGGTAATTTAGTATATAACCAATAACTTAAAAAAAGGATAAGAACTATGGCAGAACAACTTATGGCCGGTAAAAAAGGCATTATCATGGGTTTGGCTAACGATAAGTCAATCGCGTGGGGAATTGCTCAGGCTTTGAATGAACACGGTGCGCAGATTGCGATTTCGTATCAGAATGAAATGTTGGAAAAACGGGTGCGCCCGCTTGCCGAACAGCTGAACAATCCGCTGTTGATTAAGTGTGATGTTTCCGACAGTGCGTCGGTTGAGGCATGTTTTGAAGAACTCGGTGAAAAATGGGGTAAAATCGATTTTGTGGTTCATGCCATTGCATTTTCCGATAAAGACCAACTGCGCGGCCGCACTATTGATACGTCGCTGGATAACTTTTTGAATACCATGCACATTTCTTGTTATTCATTTTTGGAAGCCTGCCGTTGTGCGTCGCCGATTATGAATGAAAATGGCTCGATTGTGACGCTGACATACTTGGGAGCAGAACGCGTGTTGCCGAACTATAATATTATGGGGGTGGCTAAAGCAGCGTTGGAAGCCTCGGTGCGTTATGCCGCGGTGGATATGGGCAAACAGGGCGTGCGCGTAAATGCGATTTCCGCCGGTCCGATTAAAACTCTGGCGGCTTCGGGTATCGGCGATTTCCGCACGATTTTGCGCTGGAACGAGTTGAATGCTCCGCTGCAACACAATGTTTCGCAAACACAGGTCGGCAATATGGCCTTGAGCTTGCTTTCGGATTTGGGGGCTGCCGTAACCGGTGAAGTGGTACACGTTGACTGCGGCTATAACAAAATCGCCATGGTCAATATTGATAAGGCCGGAGAAAGCGCCGAAGTATTGAGCGACGTCGACTCCTTGTAAGGCCTGACGAGCAGGTAGATCGCCCCGATGAGGACCGCCGCCGCGGCAGCCAGTCCGATGGGATGGATCGAGCCGGTCAGCGCGCTGCCGATCTGGTAGATCACGAGGGAGCTCAGATACGCGAACCCGCACTGGTAACCGATCGCGAACCAGGTCCACTTGGCGCTGTTCATCTCTCTCTTGATCGCGCCGATCGCCGCGAAGCAAGGCGCGCACAACAGGTTGAACACGAGGAAGCTGTAGCCTGCGATCGCGGTCATCTCCGCCGCGAGATTTGCCCAGATCTCCTCACCTGCCTCGGAGACTTCTCCGCCGTACTTGTAGAGGATGCCGAATGTTCCGACCACGTTCTCCTTGGCGATCAGGCCGGTGACGGCCGCCACCGCGGATTTCCAGTTGCCCCAGCCCAAAGGGGTGAAGAGCCACGCGATCGCATTGCCGAATGCCGCGAGCATCGAGTGCTCCATGAAATCCTCCTCAGGAAGCATCTGGAAGGCACCTTCATAAAAGCCGAAGCTCGACAGGAACCACACAAGGATCGTTGCCAAAAGAATGACGGTCCCCGCTTTTTTGACAAAGGAAGACGCGCGCTCCCACACAGAGTGGAAGATGCTCGAAGCCGTAGGAATGTGGTAAGCCGGAAGCTCCATGACGAAGGGAGCCGGATCGCCGGCGAACATCTTCGTCTTCTTCAGGATGATGCCGGAGATAACGATCGCCGCGACACCGACGACATATGCGCTCCATGCGACCCAAGCGCTGTTGTCGAACAGGGCGCCCGCGATCAGGGTCGTGCGCGATGCCATGACGCCGGGCACGCCGCAGCCGGTACCGACCATCATGGGAATGAAGGACTTGCCGGACAGCCCGAATCTCCTGAAAACACGGTCCATGATGAACGCGATCCTTGCCATGTAACCGCAGCCTTCCAAAAAGGCGAGGCACAGGAACAGGACGATCATCTGAGGAAGGAATCCGAGGACAGCGCCGACGCCGGCGACGATACCGTCGAGGATCAGGCCGCTCAGCCAGTCCGCGGTGCCGATGCTCTCAAGGAAACCTCCGACAGCGCCGGGGACGATCTCACCGAACAGAACGTCGTTGACCCAGTCCGTGCCCATCGTTCCGACCGTATTGATCGCGAGGAAATAGACCACCCACATCACGACGAGGAAGATCGGAATGGCCAAAATCCTGTTGGTCACGATCTGGTCGATCTTATCGGAGATCGTCATAGCGCCGGCATTCTTTTTGTTGTAGCAGCCGTGCAGGACATCCGCGATGAAGTCATATCTCTCGTTGGTGATGATGCTCTCCGTATCGTCGTCCATCTTCTCTTCCGCTGCGGCGATGATCGCTTCGGCGGCGTTCTTGTCATAGGAGATCTGCTCGCCGATCTTCTCGTCTCTCTCGAAGACTTTGATTTCGTACCAGCGCTGCTTGTCCGCAGGGACGCCGCTCAGCACGGAACTCAGGCTCGAGAGAACGCTTTCCACATCCTCAGAGAACTTCGGCGGAACAGGGGCGAGGCCGCTCTTTGCGGCCGCGATCACTTCATTGGCAGCCTTGTCGATCCCGGTCCCTTTGAGGGCGGAGATCTCCACGATCTTGCAGCCGAGCTTGTCGCTGAGCGCCTTGACGTCGATGCGGTCCCCGTTCTTCTCGATCAGGTCCATCATGTTGAGGGCGATCACGACCGGGATCCCGAGTTCCAGGCACTGCGTGGTGAGGTAGAGATTTCTCTCCAGGTTCGTCGCGTCCACGATATTGAGGATCGCGTCGGGCTTTTCTTTCAGAAGATAGTTCCTCGCGACCACTTCTTCCAAAGTATAGGGTGAAAGGGAATAAATACCGGGAAGGTCTGTGATGGTCACGTCCTTCTGCTTTCTGTATTTTCCCTCTTTTTTCTCAACGGTGACGCCGGGCCAGTTGCCCACGTACTGTGTGGCGCCGGTCAGCGCGTTAAAAAGTGTTGTCTTACCGCTGTTCGGATTTCCGGCCAGCGCGATACGGATGCTCATAGATGTTCCTCCTTTATCCTTCGATCTCCACCATCTCGGCGTCGGCCCTTCTGACGGTCAGTTCATAGCCTCTCACATTGACTTCCACGGGATCTCCCAGAGGGGCGACCTTGCGGACATAGATCTGCGCGCCTCTCGTAATGCCCATATCCATGATCCTGCGCTTCACCGCGCCGGTCCCACGGAGCTTGACCACGTTCACGGTCTCTCCGACAGTCACATCTTTGAGTGTTCTCATTAACATTTCCTCCTCGTTATTTGTTATTATCCGGCGCATCCGGACGGCCCAGGTCCCGGATGAACAGCGCCTGGAGCACATGGTGCGCGGATAACTGTTCCTATTCCGCGTCAGATCATGATCCTTCTGGCCAGCACATCGCTGATCCCGACTCTGACGTTCTTCACATTTACGATCACGCTTCCCGCATTGACAGAGACAAGCGTCACCTTTTCACCGGGCACGAATCCCAGATTCGCCAGGTGCTTTTTGATCTTGTCGTTCCCGCCAATCCTTCTGATCTCATATTCATTTCCTGAACTTCCCATAATGATCGGCATCATCAATACCTTCCTTTCCGAGTCGCAGCACTATCCAAACTGCCTCTGTACTTAATCTGCCAAAATAGCGCT
>CACWUA010000012.1 GCA_902763905.1 uncultured Pseudomonadota bacterium
AGGAGGTCGCTGAAATGGGTGGTGTCAGTATTGTCAAAATCAAACCCGAAGATGACGGAATCCGCTTAAATCGCTGGTTTTTGCGCGAATATCCTTCTTTAAGTTTGAGTCGATTGCAAAAGTTATTACGCACCAAACAAATAAAAGTTGATGGTAAAAAGGCCGAAACCTCTACCCGTCTGGCAGCAGGTCAAGAGTTGCGTTTGCCGCCGCTTGATAATGAAAAAGCCGCAATTATCGATAAAACTTTGAGCGCTAAAGATGTTGAATATATTAATTCAATGGTTATTTTTAAGGATAAAAATATCATTGTATTGAATAAACCGTCCGGACTTGCTGTTCAGGGTGGCACTAATACTACGCGTCATATTGATGGTTTGTTGGATGCTCTTAAATTTGAATACAACGAGCGACCGAAACTGGTACATCGTATTGATAAAGACACCAGCGGATTATTGCTGTTGGCGCGTAATCGTCAATATGCCGATATTTTAACCAAGGCTTTTCGTGACCACGGTTTGCAAAAAACATATTTGGCGTTGGTCAGAGGGTGTCCGGAGCCGCGTGAAGGTGTAATTAATTTTGCCCTTGAAAAAATAGGTGAACGTATGCAGGTTGTTGAAGACGGTCAAAAAGCATTGACGGAAATCAAGGTCTTGGATAATATCGGTAAAAAATATGCATTGGTGGAGGCAAAGCCACTGACCGGACGCACGCATCAAATAAGGGTGCATTTGGAAAGTATCGGTACGCCGATTTTGGGTGATGATAAATATTTCGGAAAGGAAAGATTACACCTGAAAGAGGTTGCCGATAAGCTGTATTTGCACGCTTATGAAATAGATTTAACGTCTGTTTACGGAAAGAAAACGCTTATCAGAGCAACGTTGCCACAACACTTTGTTGAAGCTTGTCAATTTTTCGGATTGGAGATAAAAAAATGAAAAAATTTATATGGATAGTTTGCATAATTGTTTTAATTCCGGTTATTTTAATCAGTGGAGCTATCGGGTTTTTGAAGTTTGCCGATTTAAACAAATATAAGCCGCAAATTGAGGAAATGGCTTATAAATATACTGGATTATCTGTAAAAATTGCCGGAAATATTGATGTTGGTGTTTCATTCAAACCAAGTCTTGAACTAAGTAATGTAATAGTCAATAAAGAAGATAAAAAATTGGCTGATGTAGGTAATGCATTGGTGCAGATTTCCATAATTCCGCTTTTACACAATGAGATTGTGGTGGATAGGGTTGAAACTGATAATACGGAAATTTTTTATGCGGATAAGGACAGTGTGCTCATAAATGAATTGAATGCAGGTATGGATGATGCAGATTCACCTATAAATTTTGAGTTTGATACAACGATTGCCAATATTGATATTACGGGCAAGGGTAATATATCTTCCATAAATCAGATAAAAACATCTGATTTTAATAAAGTTGACATTAATGCCGTTGTTAATGCTATGGGATATACACTGGATTTTAAGGGCAATGCGGAAGGGTTAAAAGAAAATTTGAAAGCTACGGCAGAATACGAGTTGTTTTATAAAAGCAACAAATTGGACGGTAATTTCAGTGCCGATGTGGCAGATACAATGCCTTATATAAAACTGAGTGCAAACAGCGATGTACTGAAAATTACTGATTTTACGGGGCAAAAACAAGCGATGCTTTCCGACGGTTGGTTTATAAAATCAGCCGCGGCGGCAGATTATATTCCGAATACACAGATTCCTTATGAATATTTGAAAATGGTCAATGCCGACGTAACTCTTGATGTCAAAAAAATAGTTATAGATAAGGATATTGTTTTGACAAATGTAAAGGGTGATGCATCGGTTAAAGATGGTGTGTTCAAAGCTAATGTTCAAAATGTTGTGTTTAAAGGAAATACAATATCAGGAAGTGCCGAGGTTACATCTCCTAAAGCATTACCATATATAAAGCTGAATATTAAAGGAGACGGTTTTGATTTAACTGAATTTCAAAAAAAAAATGAAGTAAAAAAATCTGAAGATAAAAAAGTCGATTTGGGAAATTGGTTTATCGGTTCGGCGCAAGCATCTGAACTGATGGCTAATACGGTCATACCTTATCAATACCTAAAAATGGCCAATGCCGACATAAGCGCAAATTTGAAAAAACTTACACTAAACAATGATATGGCGCTCAATGATGTCAGGTTGAATGTCACGCTTAAAAAGAGTGTTTTGAATGCTGCTATTCAAAATATTACCGCCGGCAGCGGAACCATCAGCGGTAATATAAGTTTAAACGCTACCAATCAAACCATGAGTGCCGATATTACCGGTAAAAATATCATATTGCAGCAGTTTTATAAGCCGTTGAGCACTGCCAATAACGAAGTTTTAATTAAAGAAGGCGGAAAGTCAAATATTTTGGTAAAAATAAATACTTCCGGTAGCAATACCGACCAGTATCTTGCCAATATGAACGGACAGATAATAGGTTTGGTTGATAAATCGGTTTTACAAATAAAAAGCTTGGAAAAGTTGCAAGGTAACGTTATTGTGCAGCTGCTGAATATGGTTAATATCAACGTAAATAATAAAAACACCAAAATGAAGTGTGCAGTTGTGCGTGGTGATATAAGTGGCGGAGTTGTTAAATTTCCTAAAGGAATTGCTTTTGATGCCAGTGATTTTTATTTGGTGGCCGACGGTAAAATCAATATGCAAAACGATAAAATCAATCTGGATTTACAGCCGTTTTCCGGTAAGATTACCGATGTTAATATTTCCAATGTTTTAGGCGGATTGGTTAAAATTACCGGCACGATTAAAAACCCGAAACTTGGTATAAATCAGACTTCTACAGCTAAAAACGTAATAGGAATAATAGCATCTGCCGGTGCATATAATGTTGGAGATATGATGCTTTCTGCTGACAGAGCTCCTTGTCATACAGCTCTTTCAGATACGGTTTATGCTGATTATTTTCCGGCTGATAAATCGGTAAAAGGAACTGTTTCCAAAGGATATGCCAATACAAAAGATACAATAAAAGACGCCGGCAAACAAATCAAAGAAATGGGTAAACAACTTAAAGGTTTGTTTAAATAATGAATATTGTTGAATTTCAAAAAAGTATAGCACCGAAAAGAACGGAGGTTATTAACGACCTTTGCCGCTTTTTGTCTGCCGATACAATGCTTTTTTGGAGTGATAATCCTGATTTACAAGCCTTTCAAAAAAAGCATTGGCAACCGCTTTTAGATAAACTGAACGGTGTATTTAAATTAAATGTAAAGACAACAACCGGATTATATTTGGAAGAAGATGTCGCTTTGGTTCATGATTTTACAAAGCATTTGAACAATATGTCGGATAAAGAGTTGACGGCGTGCTTTTTAGCGGCCTCAAAACTGAAATCTGTACTTTTGGGACTGTTGTTGGCAAAACGAGAAATAAGCTCCGATGACGCTCTTTATGCCTCTTTTTTGGAAGAATTTTATCAAAATCAAAAATGGGGTGAAGATGTGGCAGCACTAAACTTGCGACAGTCGGTAAAATCTGATTTGGATGAAATTGAAAGGTATTTGCAAAGTTGAGTGAGCGGTGCTTAAAAATCAGCGGACGCGTACAGGGAGTCGGTTTCCGTTTTTGGGCTGTCCGTTTGGCTCATTCCATCGGCGATATTTCCGGCTATGCCTGCAATTTACCAGATGGTGACGTTTTGGTTTTGATGTCGGGTGAAGAAGAAAAAATAAACGCAATGCAGGCGTATTTATATAAAGGTCCGCTGTTCGGACGCGTTGATAAAATAGAGGAAACCCCCGAATTAAAAATATATCTTCCACCAATAGAAAACGGTGTGTTTAAACGCATATAATCCGTCAAAAAATCAGAAAACCAATCATAAAAAAACACCGTATTTAAATTTTGCAACTTGAAAAAATTCCGACGCATAATATTTATTTGTCGAGGAGAAAACAGATGATTGTAGAAAAAAATTTAGAAAATTTAAGTAAATGTTTATGTATGAAGTGTCCTTCTTATACTAATCATTGCAAACTTAAGAATGCACCGCAAAACTTTATTAAACTAATGAAAAATTTTGATAACACCGAACACTATGAAAAGATGTTTTGTGCATACGAAAAAAGCGATTGTATTTTTGAAGCCAACGGATGTTTATGTGCAACGTGCGAAGTTTTTAAAAATTATAACTTGAAGAGTCAGAATTATTGCTTACATACCGGAGGTTTAGCATAAACTCCCTATTTTGAACAGTATCCAAAAGTTTGAATAAGTAAAAAGTTCGCTTTTTCCGGTGATACGTTTAAAACGAAAAATCTGGCTTTATAACCGGTCTTTTTAATGGTGTGCACAATTTTACATTTATAAAATTGATTTTTATGATGATTTTGATAATTTGAAAAACAAAATTTCTATTTTCGATTTTTGTAAATCTGTATAAAAGTCCACACACATAATGCAATACACGCAATAGCTGACGGATACGCTTGCACGTAAAAATTATGTATGAACCACAACAATTGATTAACAACCATTGCCCAACGCATTTGCTGTTCGTTTTTGGTAAGGTAAATACAAATCGTATAACCGGCAGAAGCCAGAATTACCATCAATCCGATGCCGCCGAGATTATTAGCGTAAAGCCCGACAGCCACACTGATAATCAGCAAAATATAGGTAAGATTTTTAGTCAGTTTGTTTTTATAAGACAAAATATTACGGATAAGACAAACCACACTGATAACAAGCGCCGCGTACGCCGAAAGCACGATGCAGGTGGCAATTCCGAAGAGAGGGTCGCCAATCTGCCAATACATAAAATCTTTTTTGCTTTTTTTGATAACCGAAACGGCAAGGCAAATTGCTGACAATAAAGAAAATATATTTCCGATGATTAAATATGTTGGCATTGTTTCAAATCTCATTTATATCAAGCAAAGGAATTATATTTACAACAGGTTCCTCATACGGGTGAATTCCTTTTATGGCTGAAATTGT
Source organism: uncultured Pseudomonadota bacterium (assembly GCA_902763905.1). Taxonomy (GTDB): domain Bacteria; phylum Pseudomonadota; class Alphaproteobacteria; order RF32; family CAG-239; genus RUG410. The sequence continues at coordinate 5,006 of CACWUA010000012.1, forward strand.
TTTTTTTAAATTTTCTTTTAAGCATATAACTTCTATTTTCATTTCCGGCTCTTGACTTATTTTATCGTGTTTGCCTAAATACGGTTTTGCCGCATCTAACGGACGCCAAGTTCCTGTAACTTCGCTATATGATAAACAAGAATCATAATTTCCTATGTGTCCGGCATCAACTTTTTGCAAAGTTGTTTGTAGTTGTTTCAAATGCGTTTTCGGAATAAAAATTTCTAATTTATATTTTTCCATATTTTGTTCCTTTTCTAGGTTAGAATAAACTGATACAGAAGAAAATCAATAGGTTTATTAAAAAATTCGATAGTTGATGAGAAAATGGTGCTTTTGGGAAATAAACAATTGGACTTCCCGATTGCTAGCGCAATCTCTCGTAAGTCCGCTCCTGCCACCTGTGTCAATGCAAAAAAAACCGCCACGAGGGCGGGTTTCTTTGTATTGGTGCGCGTTACTATGCGCGTATCGGAGTGATTTTTATGATGAGTATAGGCAGCTGGAGTATAAGCTGGAGTTGCTTGACAAATATTGATAAAAATGCTAATGTTATACTCAGGAGGTGTCTTATGATTTTTAGAAAACCTGACCATTCGGAAACGCAAGAAGATGCAAAAATTGCTGAAATACTGAAATCAGCAAAGAATTTTGCACAAAAAATAGCACCAGATAATTGGAAAGAGAAGATTGAAAAAATATATACCGATTTGACTGTTGTTTTGTGTGATGGTAATAGAACTTTTAAGGCTCTTCAAGATGGAAAACTAAAAGAGACCAAATTTTCGGCCGCAGCAGTAAAGTTTTGGGAAAATATTGATACCAAAGAATATACAACAACTCAAGGGATAGCTATTTTTCCAACAGCAAGTAGCCATGTTATAACACATGAAGCACTGCACGCATTTTCCTCTGATGCTGGTAAAACGGAAAATGGCGGTGGATATATAAAAGTTGGTTCAAAATATGCCGAATTTGATAAAAACGGTAATATAGTTGCAAGAACTGATGATGATTTGAATGAAACTATAACAGATGCATTAGCCAGCAGAGCTCATGGACGCATAGGTCCAGGAACAAACGCCGGTTATGTATCACAAGTTATTATGGCAGATTTGCTCATAGGTGAAAAAATCGAAGACAATGCTTTTATTCAAGATGTTTATTTTGGAAAAAGTGAAAAATTTGCCGAAGATTTTGATAAAACGATAAAAACCTCTAAAGTTAAATTTGCGGATTATTTACAAGGTTTTAAGGTTCTTGGCTCTGAAGAAGATAATCAAAAATCCGATGAAATGTTAAAAGGTGCAGTAGAATATAATTTAAGAAAAGCTCAAACTACGGAAGAAATTGATAAAATTCATGCTTTTCAACAAAAGGTTATCAATTTTTATAAGGACGGCGGAATAACAACAAATTTTATGGAAACAGAAGACATCGACCGAATGGAAAATCTTTTAAAGTTTGCTGACAAAATGCAAAAACAATGTAAATCTAATTTAGTAGCTCAGAATTTTGTTACAAAACAAATAATAAACGAAGGTTGATTTTATTTTTTATCAAACCGGTATCTGATTTTTTAGAATACTTTTTTGTTGGCTTTTACGCCAAAAGTCCGATAATGTTTGAAAAAGTGCGGTTTTCGAGAACGAGACAATCGGACTTTTTGTGATTCAACCCCACCAAAGCAAAAAAGCACTCCTTCGAGTGCCCTTCTTAAAATGGTGCGGAACAGTTTGCGATTATGTGCGCGCGTTACACTATAGCCCCGCAAGCGGCCGGCTCCGCCGTCTATCTTGCGCCGAACATTTCCGGCGCTACGATTCCGGACTAATTTTTATGAAGAATACAAGCAGTTGAGACATAGGCTTGAGCTACTTTTTGCTAGCGATAATTAAATTTTTCTCTCTAAAACATAATGCGGATAATAAATGCCGGAAGCATCATATTCTTCTTCTTTGATTATCTTAAATCCAAACTTAGTATAAATATGCATGGCAATATCGTTACTAGCTTTTACACCGATAGTCATCGGCTCATCATATGTGTCAATTACGTGCTTAATTAACCTTTGCCCAATACCTCTATTTGTATATTCTGGCAACACATAAAGCATTTTAATCAACTTTTTTTCTCGCCAATAGCTGATATATGCGACGCTTTTTCCGTCTTTAACATAGATATAGGTATCGAAATTCGGGTAGGAATAAGTTATCACACGCTCATAAAGTTTTTTCCAATCGTCATCGGATAAATTATCGGTTGAACGCAGTGAACGGTCAAAAATCAGCATTAAATCCGGCCAATCTGATACCTCGGCTTTTTTAATAACATCTTGCATTTTTTCTCCTTGATATTAGCGTCTCTTTCATAATAGAGATTTTAATCCATAGTGTCAAGTAGTCCGATAATTTTCCTTGCTTTTTCTATAGCTTTAATCTAGTATCACATTTAGAAATTTAATTATAATGTATTTATTTAATTTTTAAGCTTATGTTCAAAAGTCAACTTGACAGGGAAAGCCTCAAACAGCTTGGGGTACCTGAAAAATTTAAACATCTTGCTTGGAGCAAAAATATCTGTGAAGGTGAAGATGGTAGTATTTATGCTATAAATGGTAACAAGATGCATTTGCTTGCGCAAAAAGCTTTTGCTTATCCAATCTCTCGTGGTACAAATGAATTGCCAAAGGATATGGCAGAAATCAAAAACAGACTAAGTGCCTTTGGTGTTGCAAACCGACGAATGCAACTAGTTAATCAGTTTATTAAAAGGATTCAGGCTGAATCAGGCAATATGGAATATGCTTTTATTACGGAAAGCAAGGATACAACACACCGACAAGAGATTTTTGCCAATACTCCCAACGGTTATGAAAGACTATCGGTACCGTTTGTCATCGGTGGTACTGCCAAAGCTCTTATCGCCCAGGGAAATTTGTTGATCTTTCGTGAGAATAAGTATGAAATAACAGATTTTATACCTATTTTTGCCGATTTATATCGAATTGCCTTTTGGGGCGGTGAACAGGAAATTTTTGCAATAAGCATGCTATTTTCACGGTTTGATTTTATGAGATTTGAACGTATCGGTCGCATAGAAGAATTGATACAAACCGAGGTCAATACCTTGTTGAAAATCAAGGAAGATGAAAATAAAATTGCACTTTTTAATCTCGAACACGATGGGCTTACGCCTGTGTGTCATTTGAAACCCAAACAGGAATTTAAGGTTGATAAAATGACTGGCGCAATACGTTTGTGTGATTTTTCAATTAACTACCACGGGTGGCTGATGCATGATAATTTTGTATACAGAAGTGGTGCATATGAAAGAATCTGAATTAAAAAGCTACTCTCTTTGACCCTTTGTGACTTAACCGTCGCAAAGGGTTTTTTGTGTCGATTTTTATAGTAAAAGTCCGATAATTTTGGCGGGATTGGATTTCTGAGGAAGCAAACAATCGGACTTTGTGGAAATCTTGATATACATAACAAAAAACCTCCGTAAAGGAGGCTTTCAAAAAAATGGTGCCGCTGAACGAATGTCCCCTTCGCTAAAGCTACGGCGACACGTCGGCTGCGGCGCATACTATCGCGCCACCACCTCCGCTCCGCACTTTCGGATTGCTGACGCAATCTCGTCAAAAGTCCGCTTCTACCACCTGTGTCAATGCAAAAAAACCCGCCACGAGGGCGGGTTTCTTTGCATTGGTGCGCGATAGTTTGCGACTATCGGACTAACCCCGCCCAAGAATGCAAAGCAATAGGAAAAAAGATTGATAATTTATTCGTTGACTTTTCCGAATAATTTATCCGTTTTGTTTTTTTTCTTCGTAATATCTTTTTAAATTTTTGAATCTTAACGAAGCTTGTTTGTCGTGTTCTTGCTGGATTTCTTCGCGAGAAAGCATCTTTCCTCCATGCTTAGGTTCTATCCTTTCCTTAACAGAATCAGCAACCAAACCAGGCGCTTCATCTGTTTTATCGGAATATTCTAAGACTTCGCCCAACAGCTTTGCGCGCTTACTTTCCAAAGGATCTTGATTTTCATTTAATTTCTCTCGTTTTTTGTGAATACCACGAATTTTATCATCTATAAGGCGAGCATTTTTAATTTCTTCAAATTCCTTTTTTGATAATGTTGTTTTTTTACAATAAGGAGCATCTTCTATTTCAGAACCCCAACTGGTGTGACTTAAATCATCATCAAAACATTGCTCAAATTCATATAAATTTGATGGATAACTACTAAAATAACTATCACCTTTTGCAATATCAGCTTTGGAGCGATTTGTTGTTTCTACTAAATCAGTAATAACATCATTTTGCACTTGTACGACGCAAGAAGGACCTTTATTATCAGAAGTTTCAATCTTATAATATTTTATTTCTTCACTCATTTCTTTTCTCCTTATTCGAATCGTTTATACTGGTTTCATTTTACTTCTTTATAGACAAAAGTCAAGTTTTTTTTGTGAAAAAATAAAGTCATGCCTCCAAATCGTGAAAAAAATAATAAAGTCATCGCTCGATTGTGCAACAATCGTCAAGCGATCTACCGCTTATTAAAATAATTTGAAGATCCCTTGATTTTTGCTTAACGCAAAAAAGGGATGACATTTCTTTAAAAGTCCGATAATTTTGGTGGAATTGCTATTTTCGGGAAAGTAACTATCGGACTTTGTGGGAGTCAATGATATCAACACAAAAACCGCCTGCAATGAGGTGATTTTAAAAAATGGTGCCGCTGAACGAATGTCCCCTTCGCTACGCTACGGCGACACGTCGGCTGTGGCGCTCTAATGCGCGCCACCACCTCCGCTCCGCACTTTCGGATTGCTTCCGCAATCATCGAAAGTCCGCTTCTCTCTGTGATACGAATTAATAAAAAAAGACACCCTCTCGGGTGCCTTTTTTTATTAATGGTGCGCGATAGTTTGCGAGTATCGGACTGAGTTTTATGAAGAATATAAGCAGTTGGGATATAAGATTGAAAAAGCGGTAACCAAAAACATTGACAACAATAAAGCTGTAAGGTATATTTTTTCTAACTGATAATACGGAGTTTTTTCATGACTAAATTTAATGCCAGAAATATGCCACATATTAAAGCCACATTAAAATCTGATAATAAAATCATTTATGAAGACAATGATACGCTCATAATATACAATTCAAAAGCCGATACATATATAGCAGAAGGTATAACAGATACAATTATTGATAAAATAAAAAAATTAAAAATAGAAAGATTAGAAACTTCAAATAAAGAAGTTTTTGATTACTTTCATGCTACCGAAAACTTTAAATATCACCAAATATGTTTGCAATGCTATCACAAGCCGTCGAAAGGCGAAGCAAAGTTAGATTTACCGAATTTAGAGGAGGTCAGATGGATTGCTAAAACTTACGGAACATCAGTGAGTAATATTGCAACAATGCGTGAAAATAATGAAATTTTTGTGTATAGAGAAAACGGCGAAGCTGTATCTTATGTCGGTATACATATTGATGGTAGCGTTGGATTTTTATATACAAAACCGGAATACAGAAAACAAGGATATGCAACAAAAATTGAAGATGAGCTATTCAAAATACGTAAAGGTCCTATTTTTTCGCAAATATTAGAAGATAATGAGGCATCTGTCGCTATGCATAAGAAAAACGACTGGAAGTTTAACCGATATAAAATTTATTGGTTATTTAATAAAAGTTTTTAATTTTATCGGGTTTGCTTCAATTTTTCCAACAGCTTAATTTTATTACCTTTTATCATAAAAGTCCGATAATGATTGAAAAATTGCCATTTTCGGGATTAGTAAAATCGGACTTTGCGTGAAGCAACCCCACAAAAGCAAAAAGGCACTCAAACGAGTGCCTTTTCAAAAATGGTGCCGCTGAACGAATGTCCCTCGCTGACACTCGTGACTTCTCCGCCGCCTCGCTCATTTGCGCTCGGCGATGTCGATTCCGCACTTTCGGATTGCTAGCGCAATCTCTCGTAAGTCCGCTCCTGCCACCGATACACATTCAAAACACAAAAGGCCGGTCTTTCTACCGGTCTTTTGTGTTTTAATGGTGCCGCTGATAAGAATCGGACTTACGACCCCGTCATTACCAATGACGTGCTCTACCACTGAGCTACAACGGCATATATCCTATTTACCATCAAATCAGCGCATGAGAAAATATCTCAATTTCTGCGCAACAATTACAAAATACATAGAACTTTTTAAAAATCAATCACTTTTTTTATATTTTTGCATAATTTATGTAAAATTTTTACTATTTGCCGTGTAAACTGGCGCAAAATAAGTGTCTAAATCAGATTAGGGGTTTGATATGTCGGCAAAAAATTCAAAGAATAAAACCAATAACACCATCGTAATGGTGGAAGAAGAAAACGAAAGTTGGTTTGCCAACGGATTGCACCGTTTTATCATCGTTTTCAGCGTAATGTGGTTTGCGATTGTGGCTGTGTATATTTCCAAATTTTTTGGTTGGGATAAGCTGTTTTCCATGTTGCCGAACGAATTCAGCGGTTTTATGGCCGGTATTACCCTACCTCTTGCTATTGTGTGGGTAATTATGGCTTATATTGATCGCGGCAGTAATTTTAAGAACGAAACCCGTATGTTGCGCGATTCGCTTAATCAGGTGATTTTTCCGGATTCTAACGGCAACGAAGCATCAAAGTTGATTGCCGCCGCTATTAAAGAACAAGTTTCTGATCTTAAAGAAACAACACGCGATGTGTGTGCGCAAAGTGATGTGATTAAGCGTGAATTGACCGACAGAGTGGCGGAAATGCGTTCGCTGACCGAGGCACTTGATAAATATTCATCACAGACACTTTTGGAACTCAATGACGAAATCAAAAAGCTGATAGAAAACTTTAATTTGGTGGCGGAAAAAGCCTCTTCTACCATGGCGGATTTTCGTGTAAATACCATGCAAATGCGTGAAGACGGCGAAAAAATCGTCGGTTTGTTGACGCCGATGGTCAACGAGATGGTTACCGCCGCCGAGCGTGTTAAGGAAGTGGTAAACGTCAATAACGAAAACATCGCCAAAGCGCAAGAACAACTCAATCAATATTCCGAAACCAGCCAATCATCAATCAGCAGAATGATTGAATCGTGGGCGGCGAAAGGCGAAAATTTGGAACAAACTTATTTGCGGGCTTCCGAAAACTGCGAAGAACTGTTCCGGCGTCTGGATTCCGGCATTTCACACATTGAAAACAGCATAAAAGAACAAAAACAAGTGGTAGAAACCCAATCCGGTATGATTGATAAAAACTCGGCCTATCTCGATAACAAACTCGGCGAATACGGCCGCTTAATCAGTATGGAAGTGGCGGCGATGGTTGAGCGTTCCGGCACTTTGGAGCAAAATATTAAAGCTCAAATAAAGAGTATTAAGGAAACCTCGGACCAAGTGGCGGAAGCCTTCGGCTCACTCGGCGATGAGGTGGCGGCAAAACGCAAGTTGTTGGAAAGCGAGAGTCTGCAAGTTGTCAACAATATCAATATGACAGTCAATCGTTTGGGCGAAGAATTGAATCGTTTGCAAGAATTTTACGGCGCAACTCAAAGCAAAAACAGCGAATTTAATCAGGTGTTTGCCGATGTGGCACATAATTTACACTCCATCAGCGATGACTTAAATAAAAATGTTGAGAACTTCAGCGCGCAAACCGGTGATATTTTCATTAAGTTTAACGAAATCAACAACGAAGTCAGCAATAATATTACCAAGCTCAACGAGAGTGCCGACAACATCACAAAACAGAGCAAAACCAACTCCGAATTGCTTTTGGAACAAGATACGTTTGTCAATAAATCCATGGACGGCTTAAAGCAGATTACCGGCAATATCGCCGCCCTCAATAAAGAGTTGGTAAAAACCGGAACGGCCGTCGGCAACACACTCGGCAAATATGAAAACAAAATGAACGGTTTTGAAAAACTTATCGGTACACATTTGGATAATTTGCAGGCGGGCTATGAAAAAACCGAAAAACAGGTTGATACACTCAATAAAAAGCTCAAAGCGGCGAGTATCGATACCTTTATGCGAAACTCATCGGATTTAATCAATGAGCTGGAAGCGATTTCCATTGATATTAATGCCATATTCCATAAAGCGGATGATGATTTATGGAAAAAATATTATGAAGGTGATCATGGGGTGTTTGTGCGCTATCTTTCCAAGAATATGACTAAAAAACAGGTTGAGGCGATTCAGAGTGACTATGCCGGCAAGAGCGATTTCAGAATTTTGGCCGATAAGTATATTGAAGATTTTAACAGCTTGGTATCCGCTGCCCGTGAAAGCGAACGTGCCGGAACTTTGTTGGCTCTGATTTCTGGTTCCGATATCGGAAAAGTTTATTATATTCTGGCCAAAGCTTTGGGTAAAATAAGCTGATGACGTTTTTGGGATTTAAGAGTAAAGTATTTATGGCGCCGATGGCCGGAATTACCGATGAGCCGATGAGGCAGATTTTGGCTTCATGCGGCGGAGGTAATCTTATCTCGGAAATGGCGGCGGTTAATGCTATTCAGCGCAAAAACCCCAAAAGTTGGCAGATTGCAAACGTAAAAAACGAGCAGTATCCGGTGGTGGTGCAACTTGTCGGCAACAGTCCGGATTTGTTTGCCGATGCGGCTAAATTGGTGGCAGATTTGGGTGCTCGTTCCATTGATATAAATATGGGGTGTCCGGTAAAAAAAATCATCAACAACGATTCCGGCTCAGCCTTGATGCTTGATTTACCGCGGGCGGCAAAAATTATTGAAGCAACGGTAAAGGCCACACCGCTCAATGTGAGTGTTAAGTTTCGTAAAGGATGGGATAGCGAACACGTTAATGCCGTTGAATTCGCTAAAATGTGTGAACAAAGCGGAGCTGCATATATTACGGTGCATGGTCGTACCAGAGCACAAGGGTACAGCGGTGTGGCTGATTGGGATATCATCGGTGAAGTTAAGGCTGCGGTAAAAATTCCGGTTATCGGCAACGGAGATATCGACTCGCCGCAAAAAGCTCGAGAAAGAATGTTGCAATATGGGGTTGACGGTGTGATGATAGGAAGAGCTGTTCTTGGCAATCCGTGGCTACTGAACAGTGTTCACCACTACTTACAAACCGGAGAAATTTTATCGTCTCCGGCAATTAAACAAATAAAAGATATGATGCTGCGGCACTTGCGACTTTTGGTTGCTTATTACGGCGAACGCGGAGGAATAGCCGTTTCCCGCAAGCATGTTAGCTGGTATGTCAAAAGTTTGTATGACGCCAAACGTTTTCGTGAGCAATATACAAAACTTAATACTTTACAAGAAACAGAAGAATTGATTAATCAATATTTTGCGGAGATAGAACAATGAAAATAGTGGTCGGAGGAGCTACCGGTGTCGGAAAGAGCATAGTCGGATACTTAAGTCTGGGTGATAATGATATAGTTGTGGTTGATGAAGATTCCGAAAACTTGAACGAGATGGCAAAGGAATATGATGTTCAACCGGTGCTTGGTTCAATTTCGCGTCCGGATATTCAAGAAAGTATCGACATGAAAAATATGGATATGCTGATTGCCGTAACCGACAGCGATGAAGTTAATATGGTGGCATGTCAGGTGGCTTATTCGTTGTTTAATGTTCCGCGCAAAATTGCCCGTGTCGATTCGCAATATTTTCTTAATCCGCTCTGGAACACACTTTATAACGAAAAGAGTCTGCCGATTGATTTAATTATTACGCCGGATATCGAAATTGCCAAATTTATCGATAATCTGTTGAATTTACCAGGAAGCACTGCCGTTTTTCCATTTATGAACAATGCGGTTAACGTGTTTTCGTTTCGGCTGCAGACGAATGATATTCCGTTTATGAAATTCTCGCTTAGCCATATCAATCAAAAGCTTGAAGAAATGTCCGCACAAATTGTTTTGATAATGCGCGGCAATCGGAGGGTTTTACCGCGCAAAGAAGAGGAGACGCGTCTGCAGCGCAATGATATTATATATATCAGCTGCTTTTCGGAGCAAAATACCGAAATTATGCGCTTGTTCGGAGTTGATCATAATCCGTACGAAAAAATAGTTATTTTCGGTGGTAATGCCATATCATATTATTTGGCTTCGCAGATTGAAAAAAACGAAAATATATCAAGCTGCCGCATAATTGAAGATGATGCCGATGAGGCGGCAAAATTGGCAGAGCGATTGAATTCTACCGCAGTAATTACCGGTGAAATGATGAGCGATATTATTTTGCAAGATGCCGGATTCGCATCTGCCGATGTCAGCGTTGCCGTAACCGAGAGAGATAAGGATAATATGCTATTGGCGCTGCTGGCATCACGCAACCGCGATACTCAGGCCATATCATTGATTAATTCCAAAGATTATGGGCTGCTCTCGGCCAATTTGCGTGATAATGTAAATATAGATCGGTCGGTTATAACTATTTCGGCAATTTTGAAATATCTGCGCAAGGCGCGTATTCGTGAAGCATATTCGATTGGGCAAGGAATGGGTGAAATTTGGGAAATCCGCTTAGGCGATGACAGTGTTAATCTGGGTAAAACCGTGGCTGATTTAAATATTCCGGAAAGCAGTTCGGTTATGCTTATTGCCCGTGGCGAAGAATTGATATATAATTACAATAACATACGACTGACAGCAGATGATAAATTGTTGGTCTACGTAACGCCGATTAATATTCGCCGCATTGAAAGTATCTTTTATCTGTAAGTGCATATTTTGTGTAGGTTCAAGCTAGAAGCCGAACGATTGGAAAGTAAAGAACAGGCGACAATATGTATTCCGGTTAAGAACTTTCATCGTTCGGTTGTCTATGCTGTTCCGAATAATATCCGGCCTATGTTGAGAAATTAAGTCAAAGTTAGTTTTCTTAGGCAAAAATTTACACCATTCTTTTTTTATCCGCTAATTTTTTATCTCACATAAAATGTTCGGCTTCTGTTTTCAGTTTACATGCTACTGCATTCCACACATTTAAACTTGACTTTTCATCAAAGACGTATATAATATCGACAAAATTTATTATTTACGTTTTATTAAATTAAAATTATTTATGAAACCAAAATTATTAACAAGAAGGCAGCAGATTGGTATATTCAACTGCGCCGATCCCGTTGCGGTTATGCGTGAGTACATTTCGTTCAGTGCAGATGTGAATGATGTCGCTCTGGACAGATTACTGATGGAATCTTTAGATGACTTTATCCAGTGTCGCAAGAATGATGCCGATGAGAAGGATTTTACCGAACGATTCAGAATTGAAAAACCTGATATGTTTCTTGAAGAATACATTAGGCGATGCAAAGCTGAAAAAGCTCGGAAAATCGCTGCCGGAGAGTGTGAAGACAAGGATCCGACAACTGAAACTCAAAAACAACTGTTCCAAAATCTTTCGGAAGAAGATGCCAGTACGATTTATTGTAGACTTCACGGGCATATTTATCCGGAAGTTCTGCTCAAAATGCTGGATACTTTTCCCAAAGAAGTTTCCTTGGAATTGATGCTCGCATATACCAAGCATTGTGATCTTACAAATGAGGTTCTTATCAGAGCAATCAGCGTTTTCGGCAAGGAATCAAAAGAAATTATCCTTAATGAGAAAAACTTTGCAGTGGAGGTTTTCAATAAAATTTTCCGAGTTTTCGGAAAGGAGGAAACCAAGAATATTTTGATGGCCGCAGCCGACGGTGATTTGCATTTGGATAACGAAGTGGAGTGTAAGATTCTCCGTCTGTACTCCGACGAGGATTTAAAGGAACTGTTGCAGAAATTTATTGAAACAAGTGTCTCAATAGGCGGTGAACTTTTTTCTAAAATTTTCGATGTTTGTTCCTCGAAAGAAGAAATCACGGCGCTTCTGGATCTTGCACTTAAAAACGATATGGATCTGTGGTACGAGACTCTTGATAAGATTGTCGAATACTTTCCAAGAGCGGAAGCAAAGAAGTATTTGGATACATTCTTTGAACAGACGTCTCCCGGTCGATGTGAGTATAGTGATGAAGAAAAAGAAGAATATTACCGTCGACTTAAGACCAAAAAACATTGAACTTTGAAAAAACATTGCTGACATAACAGTCGGCAATGTTTTTTTGTGTTTGCCGAGCGGTAAATAAGGTGTATTTTTGCCGCATTTTAACTTATCAAATTTGCATCCTACAAAAAAAAGTTTTATTTTTAAATAAAAACACTTGCAAAAAAAATAAAAAAAATATATACTTCGCGCAGTTTAATATGCGATGTAAAAATCCATGCTTTTATTATTTGGCGAATAAGGCTGAGAGGTCAGATTTTACCGAGGGTTTGGTCTTGTTCTTTATCAACAATTTAATTGTTTTAACCTTCTGTAGACGGGATTGATGTTTTTTTCAAAAGAATTGTCGCAGAATCAACATTTTTTAGAAGGGAAAAAATACATGAGTGAATCTTATACGGGCAAAAAGCGTGTAAGAAAAAATTTCGGCAGGATTGACGCCGTTATGGATATGCCGAATTTAATTGATGTACAAACCGGTTCTTATTCCAGTTTTATAAACAACGTAGACTGCAACGGAGAGCATTGCGAATTCGGTTTGGAAGAAGTGTTTAAATCTATTTTTCCGATAAGCGACTATGCCGGTAACGGTGAATTGGAGTTTGTCGGTTATGTTTTGGATAAGCCTAAATATGATGAAGAGGAATGCATTCGCCGCGATATGACCTACGCTGCGCCGATTAAGGCAACTTTGCGTTTGGTTGTGTTTGATGTGGATGAAGCAACCGGTTCACGTTCAATTCACGATGTGAAAGAGCAAGAAGTTTATATGGGTGATATTCCTTTGATGACCGAGAAAGGTACTTTTATTTTCAACGGTACCGAGCGTGTGGTTGTTTCACAGATGCATCGTTCTCCGGGCGTATTTTTTGACAGCGACGGCGGTAAAACAGTGTCTTCCGGTAAAAAACTGTTTTCAGCCCGCATAATTCCGTATCGTGGTTCTTGGCTTGATTTTGAATTTGATGCCAAAGATTTGATTTATGCACGAATTGATCGCCGTCGTAAATTGCCGGTTACATCTATTCTTTATTCTTTGTATTCTAAGGAAACTGAAGAAAAAATAGCTAAGGCAGCCAAAGAAGGCAAAGTAATACCGCTTGAAGAAATAAAAGGTATGGATAAAGAGGAAATCTTAAATTACTTCTATGATACGGAAAATTATCTGGCTGATAAAAAGGCTTGGAAAATGAAGTTTGAGCCGAGCCGTATGAAAGGTGTAAAATTTGATTTTGCCTTGGTTAATGCCGCTACCGGTGAAGAGGTTTGGGAAGCCGGTAAAAAGCTGACTCCGAGAAGCGCACAAAAATTGGCTGACGAAGGTTTGGAATTTTTCAAAGTCGGCAAAGAGCAGATGTACGGCAAATTCTTGGCAAAGAGTATTGTTACAAAAGACGGTGAAGTTTTGGCTGAGGCCGGAGATGAAATCAATAATGATTTGCTCGATAAACTGGTTGAAAACAAAATTAAAGAAATTAATGTTCTTTATATTGACGGCATGAATGTCGGTCCGTATATACGCAACACTTTGGCAGCGGATAAAAACAGTTGCCGTCAGGATGCTTTGTTTGATATTTATCGTGTGATGAGACCTGGTGAACCGGCAACTTTGGAAGCAGCAGACGCATCTTTCAAACAACAGTTTTTTGACTCCGAACGTTATGATTTGTCGGCCGTCGGTCGCGTGAAGATGAATGCATCTTTGAATATTCCTTTCAGTGAAGCTCCGGATACGCTGCGTATTTTGCGTAAAGAAGATATTTTGCTGATAATAAAGAAATTAGTTGAAATTCGCGATGGTCGCGGTCAGGTAGATGATATTGACCACCTAGGCAATCGTCGTGTCCGTTCCGTCGGTGAATTGATGGAAAATCAATATCGTATGGGCTTGCTCAGAATGGAACGTGCCATCAAAGAAAAGATGAGTGCAGAAGTTTTAAACAATGTTAAACCGCAAGATTTAATCAATGCCAAACCGATTGCATCGGTTATTCGTGAATTTTTCGGTTCTTCGCAGTTATCACAATTTATGGATCAAAACAACCCGTTGTCCGAAATTACACATAAGCGTCGTTTGTCAGCGTTGGGACCGGGCGGCTTGAGCCGTGATCGTGCCGGCTTTGAAGTCCGCGACGTGCATCCTACTCACTATGGCCGTATCTGCCCGATTGAATCACCGGAAGGTCCGAATATCGGTTTGATAAACTCTTTATCAACATACGCGCGTGTAAATAAATACGGCTTTATCGAATGTCCATATCGTAAAGTTGTTAACGGTATTGTTACCGATGAAGTTGTTTATTTGTCTGCCGATGATGAAGGTAAGGTGGTTATTGCCGAAGCAAACGCAAAAGTTAGGGAAGACGGACATTTTGAAAATGATTTAATTACTTGCCGTCGCGGCGGTGAAGTTGAATTTGATAAGCCGGAAGACATTAACTATATTGACGTTTCTCCAAAGCAGTTGGTGTCGGTAGCAGCCGCTTTGATTCCGTTTTTGGAAAACGACGATGCTAACCGTGCGTTGATGGGTTCAAACATGCAACGTCAAGGTGTACCTTTGCTTCGTTCGGAAGCACCTCTGGTAGGTACGGGTATCGAAGCAACGGTAGCAAAAGATTCCGGCGCTACTTTGGTAGCCAAATACGACGGTGTGGTTGATGCGGTTGATGCCAATCGTATCGTTATCCGTACTGACGGCGATGAAGTTCGCGATGCCGGTGTTGAGATTTATAAACTTTCCAAGTTCCGTCGTTCCAACCAAAATACCTGCATCAATCAAGTTCCGTTGGTAAAAGTCGGTGACCACATTAAGAAAGGTGATATTATTGCCGATGGTCCGTGCACTAATTTAGGTGAATTGGCTTTGGGTAAGAACTTGTTGGTGGCATTTATGCCGTGGAACGGTTTGAACTACGAAGATGCTATTTTGCTTTCCGAGCGTATTTCTCGTGACGATGTTTTGACTTCTTTGCATATTGAGGAGTTTGAAGTTATGGCACGCGATACCAAACTCGGTCAGGAAGAAATTACCCGCGATATTCCGAATGTCAGCGAAGATGCGTTACGTAATCTTGATGAAGCCGGTATCGTTTATGTGGGCGCTCATGTTAAGGCCGGTGATATTCTGGTAGGTAAGGTGACTCCGAAGGGCGAATCTCCGGTAACTCCGGAAGAAAAATTGTTGCGTGCTATCTTTGGTGAGAAAGCCAGCGATGTTCGTGATACTTCACTTCGTGCCCAGCCGGGTGTTGACGGTATTGTGGTAGATGTTCGTATTTTCTCGCGCCGCGGCGTGGAAAAAGATGAACGCGCTTTAGCAATTGAACAGGATGAAATTTCCGCTTTGGCCAAAGATCGTGATGATGAAATGGCAATTATTCGCCGTAACTATCAGGCACGTATGGAAAAAATGCTGGTGGGACAGACAGTGGTTGATGCTCCTAAAGGCTTTAAGAAAAGTGAAAAAATCACCGCTGAAAAATTGGCCGAATATCCGGTTGCCAAGTGGAAAGAAATCGTGGTTAAAAACGAAGAAATTATGGGCAGAATTGAGGAATTTAACGGCGCATTTGATGCTCGTATGGCCGATATTAAAGCTCATTATGACGACAAAGTAGCCAAAGTTCAACGCGGTGATGATTTGTTGCCGGGCGTTTTGAAACTGGTTAAGGTATTTATTGCCACCAAGAGAAAAATGCAAACCGGTGATAAGATGGCCGGTCGTCACGGTAACAAAGGTACGGTTTCGCGCGTATTGCCGCTGGCAGATATGCCGTATACCGAAGACGGTACTCCGGTTGATGTGGTGTTGAACCCGCTCGGCGTGCCTTCACGTATGAACGTGGGACAAATTTTGGAAACACACCTTGGTTGGGCTGCCAAAGAACTGGGTGCACAGCTCAACGAGATGTGCGAACAATATAAACGCGGTGAAAAAACAGCAGAAGAGTTGAATAAACGCTTAAAAGAAATCTATGGTGAAAAGCAATATAAGAAAGAAGTTGCTACTTTGACCGAAGATGAAAAATTGGAAATGATTTCCAATTTGAAGAAAGGTGTGCCGATGGCTACTCCGGTATTCGACGGTGCGACCGGCGATGATATTAACAGTATGCTGACAATGGCCGGTTTGCCGACATCCGGTCAAATTGATTTATATGACGGCCGTACCGGTGAAAAATTTGATCGTAAAGTCACGGTCGGTGTTATGTATATGATTAAACTTCACCACATTGTTGATGAAAAAATGCACGCTCGTTCGGTTGGTCCGTACGGATTGGTTACCCAGCAACCGCTTGGAGGTAAAGCTCAATTCGGCGGTCAACGTTTCGGCGAAATGGAAGTGTGGGCATTGCAAGCATACGGTGCAGCTTATACTTTGCAGGAAATGCTCACCATTAAATCAGATGATGTTGACGGCAGAACCAGAGTATTTGACGCCATTGTCAATGGTGAAGACAGCTTTGACACCGGTATTCCGGAATCATTCAATGTATTGGTAAAAGAAATCAAATCTTTGTGCCTGAATGTTGAAATGTTAAACGAAGATGCTTAATTCGGAGGAGTTTTAGAGAATGAGTAATGAATTAGTAAATGTAATGGATCAGCAACAACTTGCAGCTGATAGCTTTGAAGCAATTAAAATCTCGATTGCTTCTCCGGAACAGATTCGTTCGTGGTCTTACGGCGAAGTAAAGAAGCCGGAAACCATCAACTATCGTACATTCAAACCGGAAAAAGACGGTTTGTTCTGTGCGCGAATTTTTGGCCCGGTAAAGGATTATGAATGCTTGTGCGGAAAATATAAACGTATGAAGAGTCGTGGTATTGTCTGCGAAAAGTGCGGTGTTGAAGTAACGCTTTCCAAAGTTCGCCGCGAAAGAATGGGACACATTGAATTGGCGGCACCTGTAGCTCATATATGGTTTTTAAAATCATTGCCGTCGCGTATTTCAACTTTAACCGATATTCCGGAAAAATCATTGGAGCGCGTTCTGTATTTTGAAAATTACATTGTGATTGAACCTGGTTTAACCGATTTACAAATCAATCAATTGATGACGGAAGAAGAATATCAGGATGCTATTGATAAATATGGTGAAGATGCGTTTAGAGCAGGTATAGGTGCAGAAGCGTTGCGCGAGATTCTTTCTAATATAGATTTAGAAGTTGAACGCGATGCCATGCGTTTGGAATTGAAGGAAACCACTTCGGAATCTAAGCGCAAAAAATTGGTTAAACGCCTTAAATTAGTGGAATCTTTTATTCATTCAAATGCTAAACCTGAATGGATGATTCTGACCGTATTGCCGGTTATTCCGCCTGATTTGCGTCCGCTGGTTCCGCTGGACGGAGGTCGTTTTGCCACTTCTGATTTGAACGATTTGTATCGTCGCGTGATTAATCGCAATAATCGTTTGAAACGCCTGATTGAGTTACACGCTCCTGATATTATTGTCCGCAACGAAAAGCGTATGTTGCAGGAATCGGTCGATGCTTTGTTTGATAACGGCCGCCGCGGCCGCGCTATTACCGGCACCAACAAACGTCCGCTGAAATCTTTGGCTGATATGCTTAAAGGTAAGCAAGGACGCTTCCGTCAGAACCTTTTGGGTAAACGTGTTGATTACTCTGGTCGTTCAGTTATTACCGTTGGTCCGGAGCTTAAGATGCACCAATGCGGCTTGCCGAAGAAAATGGCTTTGGAATTGTTTAAGCCGTTCGTATATGCTAAATTGGAACTTTATGGTCACGCTACCACCATTAAAGCAGCAAAACGTATGGTAGAAAAAGAACGTCCGGAAGTTTGGGATATTCTGGAAGAAGTCATCCGTGAGCATCCGGTATTGTTGAACCGTGCTCCGACCTTGCACCGTTTGGGTATTCAGGCTTATGAACCGGTATTGGTTGAAGGTAAGGCAATTCACTTGCATCCGCTGGCTTGTACCGCATTTAACGCCGACTTCGATGGTGACCAAATGGCAGTACACGTTCCGCTTTCTATTGAAGCACAATTGGAAGCACGAGTATTGATGATGTCTTCAAACAATGTTTTGTCTCCGGCTTCGGGTAAACCGATTATCGTGCCGTCGCAAGATATGGTGTTGGGTATTTATTATCTGACGTATGAAATGGACGGGATGACAGGTGAAGGCAGTATTTATTCCAGTCCGGAAGAATGTATGCTGGCATTAAATGCCAAAGCTGTTGATTTACACGCAAAAATCAAATGCCGCATGGAATATGTCGGTGATGACGGTAAATTTACCAAAGGAATTGTAGCCACAACGCCGGGTCGAATCATTGTTTCCGGTATTTTGCCGAAGAAAGAGGGCGTTCCGTTCTCTTTGGTTAACCGCTTGGTTAAAAAGAAACAAATTTCGCAGATTATCGACGAAGTATATCGTGTTTGCGGCGGTAAAGAAACCTGTATCATGGCCGATGCCATTATGGGCTTGGGTTATAGATACGCTTGCTTGTCCGGTATTTCGTTCGGTAAGGACGATTTGATTGTTCCGGCTAAAAAGCAGGAAATGATTGCCGAAGCTTCCGCTCAGGTGGCAGAATTTGAACAGCAATATCAAAACGGTTTGATTACCAAAGGCGAAAAATACAACAAAGTCGTTGATATTTGGGCATCTTATACCGATAAAGTCGCCAACGCGATGATGGAAAACATTTCAAAACCGGTCAACGGTTCATATAACTCCGTATTTATGATGGCCGATTCCGGTGCCCGCGGTAGTGCGGCACAAATGCGCCAATTGGCTGGTATGCGCGGCTTGATGGCTAAACCGTCAGGTGAAATTATCGAACAACCGATTATCTCTAACTTTAAAGAAGGTTTGACGGTGTCGGAATACTTTAACTCCACCCACGGTGCGCGTAAAGGTTTGGCTGATACCGCTTTGAAGACGGCAAACGCCGGTTATTTGACACGTCGTCTGGTTGATGTCGGTCAGGATGTGGTTATTACGGAAACCGATTGCGGTACCGAACGCGGCATTATCGTTCGTCCGGTAGTTGACAGCGGTCAGGTTATTGCCACCATCGGCGAGCGTATTTTGGGACGTACGGCTCAGGAAGATATTTTGAATCCGGAAACCGGCGAAGTTTTGGTGGTTAAAGGTAAGCTGATTGATGAAGCCGACGTTGAAAAGGTTGAAAAAGCCGGTGTTGAACAGGTTAAAATCCGTTCGGTATTGACTTGCGAAAGCGAACATGGTGTTTGTGCTGCTTGCTATGGACGTGATTTGGCCAGAGGTAATCCGGTCAGCATCGGTGAAGCTGTCGGCGTGATTGCCGCTCAGTCCATCGGTGAACCGGGTACCCAATTGACGTTGCGTACGTTCCACATCGGCGGTGCCGCTTCTAAATCAGCCGAACAATCGATGATTGAAGTACCGTTCTCCGGTATTTTGAAACTTGAAAACACACATACAGTTGAAAATTCGGAAGGCAATCTGATTATCTTGTCGCGTAACTGCGATATCGTTATTCAAGATAAACAGGGCCGCGAAAAATCCCGCCACCACGTTCCGTACGGCGCCAAGATTTTGGTTGCCGAAGGTACCGAAGTGGAGAAGGGAAAGAAGGTTGCCGAGTGGGATCCGTTCATGACGCCGATTATTTCTGAAAAAGCCGGTAAGGCCGAGTTGGTTGACTTGATTCCAAACGTTTCGATGAAAGAAACAATGGATGAAACGACCGGTATTAGCTCTAAGACGGTTATCGATTGGCAATCCGGTTCGGGTGCATATTCCGGTTTGAAACCGAGTGTTATGCTCAAAAACAGCAAGGGCAAGCATATAACCTATGATTCCGGTAAGGAAGTTCGTTATTATCTGTCGCCGGATGCGGTTTTGAACGTTGATAAAGATACCGAAGTTCATGTCGGTGACGTGATTGCCCGTATTCCGAGAGAAAGCACCAAAACAAAAGATATTACCGGTGGTTTGCCGCGTGTGGCCGAGTTGTTCGAAGCCCGTCGTCCGAAGGATCCGGCGATTATCTCCGATATCGATGGCATCGTTGAATATGGCAAGGACTATAAGGCAAAACAACGCATTAAAGTAATTGACGAAGATAACGAAGGTCGCGAAATCGAATATCTTATCCCGAAAGGACGTCGCTTGGTGGTTCAAGACGGCGATAAGGTAAAGAAGGGCGATTTGCTGGTTGACGGCACACCGGCTCCGCACGATATTCTGCGCGTGTTGGGTGTTGAAAAACTGGCCGAATATCTGGTGCAGGAAGTTCAAGCCGTATACCGCTTGCAAGGTGTGGCGATTAACGATAAGCACATTGAAGTGATTGTATCTCAAATGTTGAAAAAAGTCGAAGTAACCAATGCCGGCAGCACTACATTCTTGGTAGGCGAACAAGTTGATCGTGACGTCTTTGAGGCAGAAAATCAAAAGATTATGGCTGAAGGCGGAGAACCGGCCAAAGCTGATGATATTCTTTTGGGTATTACCAAGGCCAGCTTGCAGACTAAATCATTCATTTCTGCCGCATCATTCCAAGAAACCACCCGCGTTTTGACCGAAGCTGCGGTTGAAGGCAAGGTTGATACTTTGACGGGCTTAAAAGAAAACGTTATCGTCGGTCGTTTAATTCCGGCCGGCACGGGTAGTGTTTTGCGTTCGCTCCGAAAAGTTGCGGCACAGAATGATAAGGAAATTCTGGAAATGCGTCGTCAGGAGGCGGAAGCCAATGCCCAGAAGCAAAATGCGCTTTTGGATGCAGATGGTAACACGGCACCTACAATGACTGATACAGAATAAAGATAATCGTGTTTAAATATATCCCCGCTGAATTATAAAATCAGCGGGGATATTTGTTGGATTTTATCTGTTGGAATAAAAGATAAAATAATGCTTGATTTTAGTGATTAGATTTGTTAAAAGTACAGCTAAGAACATATGGGGGTATAGCTCAGCTGGGAGAGCGCAACGTTCGCAATGTTGAGGTCGGGAGTTCGATCCTCCCTATCTCCACCATTAAAACAAAAGACGGGATGTAGTCCCGTTTTTTGTTTTAAATCATGAAATTAAGTGACATCGAACGAGCGACCGTAGG
>CACWUA010000013.1 GCA_902763905.1 uncultured Pseudomonadota bacterium
GTAGTAGCCTGTCTTTTACCGCAAGATTGACATAACATATAGATTACCTCCTTTTAATTTTGCAGGATAACAATGGTTATCAGCATATTTTTCATCACAGCCGCCCTTATCACATCTCTGTATTCCTGAGAAACAGCGGCATAAGCCTTGTCGGAAATGGCTGAGGAAATCAAAACTATGTCATATTCCGAAATCATGTCCTGTGCAGACATATTATTTAAAATTGCCTGTGCAGACGCAGTTGAGATTTTGTCACCTATGGAATTGACGATATGCATGATTGCCCCTCGCCTGTCGGTAGTGACACGGGTTATTTTGATATAACCGCCACCGCCACGTCTGCTCTCTACAATATACCCCTGTTCGGGTGTGAAACGTGACGTAATAACGTAGTTTATCTGACTTGGAACGCAGCCCAAAGAGTTGGCAAGCTCGTTACGCTGTATTTCGGCATTTCCGTCACTTTCATCAAGCATTTTCATGATGTACTGTGCAACCAAATCACTCATTTTCATTTTCATCACTTCCAAAGTTTAGTTTGTCTTTGACTTTCTTTGACCTTGTGAGATGATTATATATCAAAAGTCAGAAAAGGTCAAAGTCAGAAAAAGTCAAAAATATGTATTTGGATATGATACAGCTTGGCAAAAATGAAGTGTCTTCGCGTGCTTACGTCGGTCAGTTCAATTTCAAGGGAGCGGATCAGCAAAAGAAAGTCGGACAACTTTCCGGCGGCGAACGCAACCGCGTACACTTAGCTAAAATGCTGCGAAAAGGGGCAAATGTTATTTTGCTCGATGAACCGACAAATGATTTGGATGTTGATACATTGCGCTCGCTGGAGGAGGGTATCAGCGCATATCCGGGGTGTGTTTTGGTAACCTCTCACGATCGTTGGTTTTTGGACCGTTTGGCCACGCATATTCTGGCTTATGAAGATAACGGACATGTAGAATGGTTTGAAGGTAATTTTGAAGATTACGAAAAGAATAAAAAACAACGTCTCGGCGAAGATGCTTGTAATCCGCATCGAATCCGTTATAAAAAATTGGAAAGATAGATTTTCCGCCGCAGCGAAAGCTTCGGTAAATAGGGAATTTGAAATAATGAAATCGGGGAAGGGATTGTTTTGCTTCGCTTCGCGTTTCCTTCTCCTTTGTTCACTGTTGCTCATCGGCTGTTCATAGTTTGCCTATCAGTTAGCGTCGAATCCGAAGCTGATGAGCGAGAAAGTGTGCATATACAATGATTGCAAGTAGCTTCAACATTTGATAGTTGTTTTAGGTACTCTCGTTCTATTCTGCATAGTGCATTGCATCCATATTTTATCTTTTTTTCGGTCTTATTCAAAAAATTCCCTTTGAAAGTTTTTTCTTTCATAAGGGAATTTTTTTTACTCCGCTTTTGGCGGTGCTATTTACTGCCGGCGGATATCTATGATTACAAAATATTAAAATTCGTATCTCAAACCGAGCATAATTTCATGTGCCCGCGGTTTATATTCGATTTTTTCATAAGAAATATTCGGAATACGATATTCTTTATCGAAATCACCATAAGTAATGTAGCGATAGCCTAAGTCAATGCTTGTATGATCGCAGATTTTATAATTGATACCGGTTCCGATTTGCATTGAAACTCCGTTATCTTTAATACTCCATCTGTCAGTCTTGAATTCGGCCCGTCCCCAACCAAATCCGACACCTACATAAGGTTTCAGAGGAATTGTCGTTCGCAAATTAAAGTCATAATAAACGTTAAACAATACGCCCTGTGTTTCAATTTTCATATTATCTTTTTTGGCATCGGCGTTTTTAGTGTATTCCAGTTCCAAGCGAAAATCACCGTTCATAACATTATAAATGTTACCGACAGCCAGAGAGCCGCCCCATACATCATCATTGTATTTGTTTTTGCCTTCGCTGACACCGGTGGCTTTTATTTCGTTACGAGCAAAGGCATATTTTGCTTTTGCGGCAACATATGGATTAAATTCAAAAGCAGAAGCATTTACTGCCGCAAAACATACTACACCTGCCATTAATAAAACTTTTCTCATAACTATTGTCCTCTTAAAATTAAAAACATGAAAGATAATCCTTCGATTATATTAAAAAGTGATAAATTTATAAAGTCAATTCAAAAAATTTTACGAAATGTGACAATCGGTGAAAACAGTTAAATAAAATGACAAAAATAATAAAAATTGTAGACAAAAGTAAAGAAGTGTGTTAGACTGGTATCAGAATAAAATTAGGGAGGCTGCTGAAATTTATAAACAGTTTTTAAAATGTAACAAAAATGTAACACAAAATAAAAAAATAGTGTGATAGAATAACAATGTATGAATCTAATTTATAGGAGGAAATATAAATGAAAAAAACTTTATGGAAAGGTTTAGCAGTATGTACTTTTTTGTGTACGATGCTGGCAATTCCTTCTCGAGCAGAAATTTGCTTCTTGCCGACAGGGTCCTGCGAACAAGGGGCTACGGCAAAAGAAGAAAAGCCGAGACAATGCTCAGAGTATGTTGATAATGCCAGATATTTTTCATCAGCACAAAGCGGTATGAACTGCTCTTTGGCAAATATCCCTGGGTGTCCGGGAATATTTGAATGTACGGCATCTACGTGTGATGCAAGCGGTTATAAGCTGAAAGGTACCAGCGATGAGGCAGAATGGCCGAAGAATTATACGGAAGAGGCGTGGTCTTGTACATCATGTAAGCAAGGCAATACTTATTTCTGGAAATGTTCACCGAAAGGTTGTCCTGATGGGTATTTCACCAAAAAAGATGCAAATTGCCCTAAAGGTCAGCAATGGGTAACAAAAGTTGCTGAAGCCGGAAGATCCGGCCGCGGTGAATGCGGTGTTTGTGAGTTGCGCGGTTGCCCTGAGGGAACGCAACTTGATACAACCCCTGAGGGAGATGATTATTGTTTCACCTGTAATCTTGTAGAGATTCTGGATGATGACAGAGCTTGCTATAAGTGTACACAGATGAGCAGCGAATATTTAACGGCTGCTGCTAAAGATGAAAAAGATGACGGTTGTTTCACGTTTAAGGAAAAGAAAGCCGAAAACGGAGAAAAATGCTATAAGCCGATGCCGCTGGTTTGTCCGGTAGATCAATATTTGGAAAAGACTGAAGCCGGTTGTAAATGCAAAGATTATATCTATGAGTTTACGGCTACACCAAAAGAAATCGAATTTACGGCAGCAGGCGGTGAAAAAACAGTGGCAGTAACATCCACAAGAACCGGCGAAACTACGGAAGTCTGGGAGTTTACGTCTCCGGATAAGGCTGCCGACTGTACGGTTGCACGTGATGGCAATGCTTTGAAGGTAAGTTGCCCAACGAATCCGAGTACGCAAGATAAACTGGAAGCGTTTGAAATTGTACAAACACAAGAGAACGGTATTGAACACAAGATTAAGATTACGATTAAAATTGCCGGTGATAAGTGCGCTCAAGGTCAGTTGACAAATGTTTGCACTGACAGCACTTGCATTGCAATGGAAAACGGTATGAGTTCGGATGCCGGTCAAGCTTGCTATGATTGCAAGAACAATAAGTGTCCGGAAGGATATACTGAAGGTGTTGCGCCGCAATCCGAAGGATATGCTTCAATGAAGACAGAATCCGGTAAGGATTGCCATATGAGAACGGCTGAAGAAGATTGTTCTAACGGGTATGCCAAAGAGGTAACGAGCTGCGAAATCGGTTATCACCTTGAAACAGAAACGTTGAGCCAAGGTTCGGTATGCGGTAAGTGCGAATCAAACGTATGTCCGGTAGGTAAGACATGCCGTTCGGAACCGGAAAAGAAATGCGGTAAGGATTGTGAATGTACTACTTTGAAAGTAGGTGATCAAACAGTTTACTTTGACTGCGTATGCAATGAAGAAGTAAAGACCTGTGGTGATAACTTTACATACAATCCGGAAAGCTGCGAATGTGAGCCAAACAGATGTCCTGACGGTTACGATGAGCGCACAACCAGTTGTGAGGAAGGTTATAAGCTTGAAACTAAAGGTAAATCAGGAAACCTTGACTGCAATAAGTGCGTTGATGAACAAATTCCGTCGGAATGCTCTTTGTGGCAAGCTTGTAAAGATGGCACAAACTGTGCTCCAAACCAGCACATTAAATGCGAAAAGAGAAAATACGGTTCAAATACGGCATATTGTAACTGTACGTGCGATCTTGATGCGAGTAAGTGCGGCGAAGGTAGAGAGTTTGATGAAAATCGCTGCGCTTGTCAAGATAAAGAATGCCCGACAGGGTATGACACGGCCACAACACAATGCGAACCAGGCTTTACCCTGACAACACAAGGTAAATCCGGTGATAAGGTCTGCGGCAAGTGTGAACAAATAGCTTGTCCTGCAGGCAAGGACTGTGTAGATTGTCCGACCAATCAGAACATTGCTTGTCAACAAGTAAGATTAGGTTATGACGATAAATGCTACGATTGTAAGTGCACCCTGCAGAATTGTCCTGATGGGCAGGAATTGAATGCTGCCGAGTGTAAATGTGTGGACGCACGTTGTACCGATGGTTACAGCACGGAAACGACTTCTTGTCCGGATGGTTTCGAGATTGAAACTAAAGGAAAATCCGGTAACAAGAATTGTAATAAATGTGTTGAAAGGAAATGTCCGGCCGGTGAAGTTTGCAAACCTACACCATGCGAGCCTGGACTGGGTACATGTATTCCGAACTGTGAAACGATAAAACTGGGCAATACGGTATGGTACTATCGTTGTAAATGTCCGGCAAATGCCGAAAGTCTGTGTCCGAGCGGTGTTGTAGACCATAATACATGTCGTTGTTTGGATGATACATGTCCGGCAGGTACATACAAGCAGTCTGAAAGAGATGGAAGTAGCAGACTGTATGAGAAATGTGCAAATGGACAAGGTCAATTGATATCACGTACTGATGCCGACAGCATTTGTTATAAGTGCGCGACAGAGGTATGTCCAGCAGGTACGTATTTAGAGTGCGGTGAAAAACAAATTGCATCTACGGCCGGTCAATCCAATTTAGGCCATACTTGCTATATTTGTTCAGATCCGGAACCGGATGATACATGTCCAAGTGGTACGGTTAAAAAGTGCGGTGCCGGTTCAACTTCTGAAAAAGCAGGCACGACTGAAGCCGGTACACAGTGCTACACTTGTAAAGATCCTCAGTGCAGTAACGGTTGGGTAACTAAGTGTGGTAAAAATCAGGAAACAACAGATGAGAAGACACTTAATAATGGTGTTAAATGCTACATATGTCGGGATAAGGTAGTTGATGATACCTGTCGTGACGGAGCCAAAAAATCTTGCCCTGCAGGTAGTGTAATTGTTCTTGCAGGTAAGACTGAGGCCGGTACACAGTGCTACGTTTGCCAAGATCCTGTGTCGCCAGGACCGGACATTCGTCCTACTGGTTGTACAACCACCGGCAATGGTAAGTTCTATGCACAATGCTGCAGCGATGCAGATTGCGGTAGTTCTTCGGAATTTAAGTTGCACTGCTACAATGGTCAATGCACCGAATGCGCAAGCGTTGACAACTGTAAGAGTTTCTGTGAAAGCGGCGCCAAGAGTGCCAATGGTACGAGCGATTATTGCACCCGCGGTGAATGCCGTGCCGGCGAATGCTATAAGACGAGCTCTACACCTCTTTGGGGAGATAAAGCCAACGGTACAAGCAGCTCCGGCGGCGGTACCAGAAGTTCTGATACAAGCTCCAGCGATTCGAGTAGCAGTGATTCTAAAACCGATTACGGCTTGTCTAGGAAGAGTACTCTGGAAAGTTTAGTAAAACTCCCAGGTAGCAGTGATTCTAAAACCGATGACAGCTCGTCTAGTAAGGGTACTCCGCAAAGTGTAATAAAAAAACCAGATGGCCATAGACGTGAAGAGTCGTTGAATTTGAATGCTGGTCCAAGTCCAATCCTTAGCGTCATTGGTTCTGGTCTCGATATGGGTACAAGCTCCAGCAGTGGTTCCGGCACTACTTCAGGCACCAGAAACGGTTCCAGCAGCGGTTCCGGCACTACTTCAGGCACCAGCAGCAGTTCCAGCAGTGGTTCCGGCACTACTTCAGGCACCAGCAACAGTTCCAGCAGTGGTTCCGGCACTACTTCAAGCACCAGCAACAGTTCCAGCAGTGGTTCTGGCTCTGCTACGATTACCACAAGTACAGGCAAAACGAAGGTGATTGGTCAGCAGGAAGACAGATTTAACGATACATCTGCTGATTCATCTGCTGCTTCATCTGGCAAAGCAAGTGCTAAGACTAGAATTTCAGAAACGAATAGTCTGAGGAGGCTGCAGCGCTAAGTTACAGAGTATCATAAATTGCTAATAAGAAGGAGCGGTTGATTTATCCGCTCCTTTTTGCAGTTTATCTGGAATCATTAAATCGTTGTTGACAAGTAATTTAAAAATCATAAAATCATCTGTAGCAAGGAGAGTATTAATGCCGATATGTTCAATATGTCCGCGCAAGTGTAACTTAAATGAGGGACAGCAAGGTTTCTGCCGTGGCAGGGCGTGCGTAAATGGTCGTATCGAGCCGATAAATTACGGGCGATTTACCTCTTTGGCGTTGGATCCGATTGAGAAAAAACCATTATATCATTTTTATCCGCAAAATATGATTTTGTCTCTGGGTAGTTTTGGATGCAATTTGAGGTGCCCGTTTTGTCAGAATTATCAAATTTCAATGGCCGGAATAAATGATGTGCCGCAACAGCAGATAACACCGGAAGAATTGACTGCACTGGCGTTAAAATTGGCGAGAGAACCGGCCGGAAACTTGGGGGCGGCATTTACTTATAATGAGCCGTTCATCAGTTATGAATTTGTGCGTGATTGCTGTATTTTGTTGCATCAGGCCGGTTTAAAAACGGTGTTGGTCAGCAACGGGCATATTAATCCGGAACCGCTGGCGGAAATTTTGCCGCTGATTGATGCAATGAATATCGACTTAAAAGGCTTTACACAAGAGTATTATGATTACGTCGGCGGCAATTTGGAGTGCGTAAAGCAGACAATTACAAATTCGTTTGATAAGTGCCATGTTGAAGTGACAACGCTGATTGTGCCAACTAAAAATGACAAAGAAGAAGAAATTGAGGCCGAGGCCGAATGGTTGGCGAGCCTTTCGTCGGAGATTCCGTTGCATATCAGTCGTTATTTTCCGCACTATAAAAGTGATATTCCGGCAACGCCGCTCGAAACAATTTATCGCTTGCGGGATACGGCGCAAAAATATTTAAAATTCGTGCATGTCGGTAATTGCTGAAGGAATAAGATGACAATAGAAGAAAATGTATTTAAGAGGGCAGAAATTGATTTCGCCAAACTGAAAAAATATGGTTTTTCGGTGTCAGATGGCGTAATGGTTTATGAAAAATCGTTTATGAACGGTGATTTTAGGACGGTGATTAAGATTAACAAAAGCGGTAAAATAAGCGGAGAGGTTTATGATGAGGTTAGCGGAGACGCGTATTTGCCGCTGCGGGTTGAAGAAATGGCAGCCGGATATGTCGGAGAAGTACGAGCGGCATATATAGAAATCCTACAGAATATTCGGGAAAAATGCTGCCGCAACAATTACTTCATCGGTGCTCAAGCTAATCGTGTTGCTGCTGACATAAAGCAAAAATACGGCGACGAGCCGGATTTTCCTTGGGGAAAATATGATGATTACGGGGTATTTCGCAATCCGGATAACGCAAAATGGTACGCTTTAATAATGACAATTGATAAAAGTAAAATCATTCCTGCGGAGAGTGGTAAAGTAGAGGTGGTGAACATTAAACTGAACGAGGATAAAATTCCTGTTTTGGTTAAACAAAGCGGTTTTTATCCGGCATATCACATGAATAAAAAATATTGGATAACCATAACACTTGACGATACGCTACAAGATGACGTAATTATGCAATATCTTGAAGAAAGCCACAGTTTTACGCTAAAAAAATATAACAAACGGCGTAATCACAATTTGTGATTGCAGCAATTCCTAGCTAACATACTGTGATTTTAATGCGTATAAATCAGTAAAATTATTTAATATGATCAATAAAAAATATGCGATAAATACAAAGATTTTCTTGACAATGACGGATAAAAACCTTTATATATCATCAAAATAATTGTGTTCGCTGCGAATATGATTCGTTGCGGGCTGTTTGTTAACACATAATAGTAAAAGGTTTTAAATGAGTATTAGTCCGTTACAGTTCTTACGTCAGGTAAAGCAGGAAATGAAAAAAGTTACTTGGCCGACAAAAAAGGAAGTTGTTCCTACGTGTACAATGGTTGTTATTTTGGTTGCAATCGCCACGGCATTTTTCTTTACGGTGGATATCGTGTTGAGCTGGGGTGTAGATAAAATTTTACAATTGGGTTAGGAGAAAATATTATGGCAGCTCGTTGGTATGTTATTAATGTATATTCCGGTTCGGAGAAAAAAGTGGCTGAGTCTCTTACTGAACAGGCTAAACTTAAAAATATGGAAGATCGTATTCAGGAAGTTTGGGTGCCGATGGAACAGGAACCTAAAGAAAGGAAAGATGCTGAGGGCAAAAAGCGTAAAGATGTTGCTCACAAGTTTTTCCCCGGTTATATTTTGGTAAAAATGGAACTTTCAGATGAAACTTGGTTGGTTGTAAAAAATACTCCGCGTGTCAGTGGCTTTTTGGGCAGTCGTAACAAACCGCAACCGATTAGTGAGGCAGAAGTCGAAAAAATCCGCAAGCAGGTTGAGGAAAGTGCAGAGCGTCCTGTTTCCGGTGCAACTTATGATATCGGTGAACAGATCAGAGTAACCGATGGTCCGTTCGAATCATTTGTCGGTGTGGTGGAAGAAATTGATACCGAAAAAATGCGTCTTAAAGTTTCGGTTTCCATTTTCGGTCGTGATACGCCGGTGGAGTTGGAATTCTCTCAAGTCGAGAAATCATAAAACCTCGGATAATGGTCTGCTAATCAAAGGGTTTCCCGCTTATGTACCTCTTTTGTACACCGCGCGGGAAACCCTTTTTCTATCAGACTCATTCTCCGAGGTTTTATGGAGTGTGCTTTTTTTGTACACCGCGCAAAAAGGGCAACTGCGTATCTGACTCATTCTACGGATTTTTATATATTCTGCACCGCTGTTTTTTATGTACCTTTGTTGTACACCGCGCAAAAAGGGCAACTGCGTATCTGACTCATTCTACGGATTTTTATATATTCTGCACCGCTGTTTATGTACCTCTTTTGTACACGGCATAAACAGACTTCCGTCGTATTTACCACATTCTACGGTTTTTTATACGTTCTTTAAGGTTTGTGTACCTCTTTTGTACACGGCATAAACAGACTTCCGTCGTATCTGACTCATTATCCGGATTTTTATGTGTTCTGCAGCGTTGTTATTTTTACTATTCTGCATTTTGCTGTATTTATCGATGCAAAGTCTCTTGACCTTTGCTAAAAGTTGATATACATTGCTTTCAGTTTAACAAAATCAGAGGAAAAGATGAGCCTGTTTTACATATCACACATTATTAATATTATCCCTTAGGGGATTAGGGCGTCTTTTACATAAAATCTTTTCAAAATAAATCTGTTACAACAATTTCTATTTAAATTTAAGGTATTAAATATGACTAAATACTATGCTGAAGTAAAGGCAAAGCCAGACTTTGTCGAATTGGAAAAAGAAGTCTTAAAGTTTTGGGACGAAGATAATACGTTTGAGAAATCCGTACACAATCGTGACGGCGCCGCTGAGTTTGTGTTTTATGACGGACCGCCGTTTGCCAACGGAACACCGCACTACGGACATATTATGGTAAGCTATGTCAAAGATGTGGTAGCGCGTTTTCAAACTATGAACGGCAAAAAAGTGGAACGTCGTTTAGGTTGGGATTGCCATGGTCTGCCGGCGGAAATGTCGGCCGAAAAGCAACTTGGTGTTTCGGGACGCAAACAAATCGAAGCCTATGGGGTAGAAAAGTTTAATGATTTTTGCCGCAAAGATGTGTTGAAATACTCCGGTATTTGGGTGGATATGTTCAAACGCATCGGGCGTTGGGTGGATTTTAATCACGATTATAAAACAATGAATCTTTCCTTTATGGAATCGGTTATTCATAACTTCAAAGCGCTGTATGACAAGGGTTTGGTTTATGAAGATTATCGCGTTTTGCCGTATTCGTGGGCGGCGGAAACTCCGCTTTCCAACTTTGAGGTTAACCTCGGTTATCGCGATAAAACCGACAATGCCATCACGGTAATGTTTACGCTCGAAACGGGGCAGAAAATTTTGGTATGGACCACTACGCCGTGGACTTTGCCGTCTAACCTGATGCTTGCCGTGGGCAAGGATATTGACTATGCGGTGATGGAAGAAGACGGGCAACAATATATTATTGCCGTGGCGCGTTTGGGTAGTTATAAAAAACAATTGGAACACGCAACACAGGTTAAGATAATTAAGGGCAGCGACTTGCTCGGTTTGAGTTATGAGCCGATGTTCCCGTATTTTGCCGACTTAAAGCAAAAAGGTGCGTTTAAAATACTTTCCGGTGAGTTTGTATCAACCGAAGACGGTACCGGCGTGGTGCATATTGCTCCGGGGTTCGGTCAGGACGACTTTGAGGCTTGTCGCGCTTATGACGAGAACTTTCCGGTGGTTTGTCCGGTAGATGAGGCCGGTAAATTTACGAGCGAAGTCAGCGATTATGCCGGACAACAGGTGTTTGATACCAATGAGCCGATTATGCAATGGCTCAAAGTCAACGGTTTGCTCGTGAAAAAAGAACAGTATACCCACACTTATCCGTATTGTTGGCGCACCGATACGCCGCTGATTTATAAGGCGATGAGTTCATGGTTTGTTAAAGTTACCGATTTTCGTGACGAAATGGTCAAAAACAATCAGCAAATCAACTGGATTCCTTCGCATATTAAAGACGGTCGTTTCGGCAAGTGGCTGGAAGGCGCCCGCGATTGGTCGATTTCACGTAATCGTTTCTGGGGTACGCCGATTCCGGTATGGAAGTCGGATAATCCGAAGTTTCCGCGGATTGATGTGTTCGGCTCGTTGGAAGAAATCAAAGCCGCTACCGGTGTGACGGTTGATAATTTGCATAAGCCGTATATTGACGATGTGGTTTATCCGAATCCGGATGATCCGTCCGGCAAAACTATGATGCGCCGTGTCAGCGATGTGTTCGACTGCTGGTTCGAATCCGGCTCGATGCCGTATGCACAGGTGCACTATCCGTTTGAAAATAAAGAATGGTTCGAAAATCATTTTCCGGCGGATTTTATTGTGGAGGCGATTGATCAAACCCGCGGTTGGTTCTATACTTTGACAGTATTATCTACTGCTTTGCATAATCGTCCGGCGTTTAAAAACTGTATTTGCACCGGTTTGCTGATGGCTGAGGGTGGGCAAAAACTTTCCAAACGCCTGAAAAACTATCCGGACCCGAATGAAATTCTGGAAACCGTCGGTTCGGAGGCATTGCGTTGGTTCTTGGTTTCTTCGCCGGTGTTGAAGGGCGGAAATGTGGCCGTGGATAAAGAAGGCAAAGAAATTGCCAAAGCTTCTCGCTCGGCGATGATTCCGTTGTGGAACGCTTTCTACTTCTTCACGCTGTATGCCAATGCCGAGGACTATAAGGCAAAGGAAATTTCCGCGTCAACCGAGGCGATGGATAACTATATTTTATCCAAACTCAAAACAATGGCCGAAAAATTGAAACACGGCTTTGAAACTTATGATATTGCCGAAGTTTGCAACGAAACCGCCGCGTTTATGGAAATTTTGAACAACTGGTATATTCGCCGCACCCGTGAACGTTTTTGGCGCGGTGATACACAGGCATTTGATACACTTTATACCGTTTTGGTTAATGTTGCCAAGTTGGCGGCGCCGGTAATGCCGTTTATCTGTGAATATATCTATAAGAATCTGACCGGCGGCGAATCCGTACATTTGTGCGATTATCCGAGCTTGAGCGATATTAAATCGGATGAGAAACTGATGACGGAGATGGATTTTGTGCAGGATTTG
The DNA here is from genome assembly GCA_902763905.1 of uncultured Pseudomonadota bacterium. GTDB lineage: Bacteria > Pseudomonadota > Alphaproteobacteria > RF32 > CAG-239 > RUG410. The sequence goes on from CACWUA010000013.1 coordinate 12,083, forward strand.
TGCTCGACCGGTAAATTTATTCGTGAAGAAAAAAATCTGCGCAATCGTTTGCCGCTTGCCAGTCTGACGGTTATCGGGGCAACGCTGTCGCCGGAATATCAGGAAATTGTCAAGGACGAACTGAACGTTAAAGAAGTGCGTTTTGATGATAATTTGAATAATTATGCCACCAAGAACATTTATCTTTATACGCCGCTTTTGGGCAAAACTCTCGGCAAAGATATGGGCGCGGTGATGGCGGCTTATAAGCAGGGTAATTGGTCTTTGAATGAAGACGGAACGCTTGCCATCGGTGGCAAAACGCTGACTTCAGATTTGTTTGAAGTGCGTTTGGATATGAAAAACGGTGTGGCAGGTCAATCCTTTGCCGATAATAAGGCAGTATTAACGCTTGATACCAACGTTACCGATTTGTTAAAACGCGAAGGTATGGCGCGTGACTTTGTACGTTTGGTACAAACTCTGCGCAAGGATAAAGACTTCAATATCTCTGATCGCATTGAACTTTGTTATTCTACCAAAGATGAAGAATTGGCAAAGGCTTTAGAGGAAAATCAATCCTATATTGCCGATCAGGTTCTGGCAATCAAGGTTGTTTCCGATTGCAGCGGCGGTACCAAAGGAGAGATTGAGGGGATATCTGTCGCTTACGACGCGAGAAAATGCGCTTAATGGTCATCTACTTGTAAGCGGGTTGGCTTATGTACTATTTGTGTACACCGCGCCAACCCGTTTACTGCGTATCTGGCTCATTAATCGCATTTTTTAGTGATATTTAAAATCCGTATAATAGGGTTTCCCGTTTATGTACCTTTTATTGTACACCGCGCAAAAAGAGCAACTTCGTATCTGACTCATTCTACGGATTTTTATACGTTCTGCACCGCTGTTTATTTGTGTAGCTCTTTTGTACACCGCACAAAAAGGGCAACTGCGTATTTGACTCATTAATCGCATTTTATAAAAAATATACAGGTTTATATTCGTTTATTCGTCAAAATCGTAAATATCCGAGCCGTCAGCCGGAATAGTAGAGGCAATGGCGGCATCTGCCGTTGCCGGTTCGCACAAATGCAAATAGTCGACCGCATAGCTCGCAATAACCAACGCTACCACCGGTAATACCACTTTTTCAAACGGAAAATGGGCGTGGCCGCCGTTCTTTTTCTTCATCCATTGATAAAATACCGAACTGTAAATCAAAATCAAGCCGCCCAAAATGCCGCAAAACAGGAACGGGTCCATATAAAAAATCAGAATCGGTTTCGGGGTATAGGTCAAATCTTTAATATATACTGCAAAAATCATTGAGAAAGACAACAACATCAAAATCGCGTTGCGAAATTTGAAATTCCAGCCTTTTTTATCAAACCAGAGAATCGTCCAATAACCGATTAAGGTCAGCAAGGCACCGGCCCATATTGCAATCACTCCGTCATCCACACCGAGCTTGCGGGCAATTTCCAGACCGGCAGCAACAGCTACCGTGCATACGGCACAAGCCGGATTGGCATACGCCGGAAGCGTAAATAAACTAACCAAAATCAAAGCTAAAGCGAATGTTGTCATTTTTATTCTCCGTTTTTTAGGTTTACGCAAAGTACAATAACTTATTTTCTGCAAATGGCAAGAATTTTTTTGCAGATTGCTTTGTCTTAAAAAACGCCGCCCGATGGTGGCGGCGCCAAGGAGAAAAGTATGAATAAATTTTGTTTTATACAATACTGTTACCGCGTGAACGAAGCACCAAACCAATCGGTTGATTGGTGTTTTTGTGTTCAACTTTGGCAACGCCGTACTCGGCGGGATATTTTTTTTCAAAATCATCAAAAAACTTGTCGAGAGCCTTGTGACGCGGCATTGACGGATGTTTGTTCTCATCAACCTCAACATAGCGCTCCATAATCATATAAAGTTTATTGTTGGTTGATAAATCAGTACTGACCATGGCTTTTATGTGGGCGCGCGCAGCATTAACCTTCAAACTGTCCGGATTAGTAATAAGTTCTTTACGCTCACTGAAAGTACGATGAGTTTTCGATTCTTCAATGGATGTGCGAGCAAGCTCTAAAAGTTTATCCTGATCCGCACCAGCCAGATCAAGTCGGAATAAGAATTTTAATCCTTCTGAACTTTTCTTTTCTGTCATCGCAACCTCCATAATTATATTGTATATACAGAGTATACCACGTTTTGCGAAGGATTGCAACAGGTTTTATATCAATATTTTCGCTCGATTATGTATTGTGCCAGATTCTGTAAATTTTCGGCTTTGGAGCCGAAAACCGCAATTTCCGTAATTGCCTCTTTAACCAGTTCTTTAGCTTTTTGTCGGGCTGGTTCTATACCGTAATAGGATACAAACGTGAATTTGTTTTGTTTATCATCTTTGTGCAATGTTTTGCCGACAAGTTGTTGGTCACCTTCGCAATCGAGAATATCATCGGCGATTTGAAATGCTTGTCCGATTTTGCGGGAATATGATATCAGAATTTGACGCAGCGGCAACGGCGCTTGTCCCAAAACCGCACCAGCCTCGCAAGCATAGCGCAGCAGGCGTCCGGTTTTCATTTCTTCCAAGCGCGAGATGATGTTTTCATCGGATTCTTTGCTGTCGGTAGAAACGGCATAAATATCAAGCGTTTGACCGCTGACCATACCACCGAATGCTCCGGCGGCAGATGACAAAAGCTGCAATAGAGCCAGACGAATTTCCGGACGAATCTCCAATGCATTCGATAAATATTCAAAAGCATAGGTCAAAAGTCCGTCGCCGGCCAAAATAGCGGTAGCTTCGTCAAATTGTTTATGGCAGGTAGGTTTACCGCGGCGCAAATCATCATTATCCATTGCCGGTAAATCATCGTGTATCAAAGAATAAGAATGAAGCATTTCGAGTGAAGCAGCAGCCTTAAACGCAATTTCGTACGGAACATGGAACAAAGTCGCACATTCGCACAACAAATACGGACGCAGACGCTTGCCGCCGTTCATGACCGAATAGCGCATTGCCTCAATGACGCGATTTTCGGCACCGTCAATCGGTGGAAAGCATTTTTCCAAGTCCGTATTAAACTTTGCCGAGAATGATTTCAAAATTGCGATAATGTCAGTCATATTTATTCTTCTATTTTATCCAGAGGCTCTGATTGAATAATGCCGTCCGGAGTTATGTTGATTTTTTCTATTTTAAGCTGGGCAGCTTTAAGCTTTTCTTCGCAGAATTTTTTGAGTGCAGTGGCGGTTTCATAAGCTTCAACAGCGTCATCAAGTTTGATTTTACCGGCCTCAAGCTCGCGCACAATGTTTTCAAGCTGCATCAGAGCTTCTTCAAAAGATATTTTACTGAAATCAATTTGTTTCATTTTTTTCTCCCTAGAAGTTAAGCATAGATACTTACGGCTGATTTGACAACAGTATTTTGTTACTTATTAAACCATTATCGCGGTTTTTTATTTTGAAATGATGATTATATCATGAATGTCTGTAAAATTTCATTCATAATTTTTGTTCCTGAAAAGTCAGCTCCGGCGGTATTTACCAACGGAGCTTGACGAATTGAAATTTTCGGTATATATTGCATTCGAGTTACAACTTTTCGAAAGATAAAATATGGCAAAAGTTTGTTGGAAAGCAGGGACAATGCTCGCTCCGGTGCCGCCGGCGCTGATTTCTTGCGGAACAGCGGAAAATCCGAATGTGATGACGGCAGCATGGACGGGGATTATATGTACCGAACCGACACTTGTATATGTGTCAATACGTCCGTCGCGGTACAGCAATGAGTTAATCCGTCAAACCGGCGAATTTGCCATAAACATTCCGACAACAAAGTTGGCGAAGGCGGTTGATTTATGCGGAGTTAAAAGCGGACGCGGCATTGATAAGTTTAAGTTGGCGGGGATTACCGCCGCACCTTGCGAAAAAATAAGTGCGCCGCAGGTGGCGGAAGCCCCGATTTCACTGGAATGTAAGGTTAAAGAAATTACCTCTTTCGGAACACACGATATGTTTTTGGCCGAAGTGGTGGCGGTTGATGTTGATGAAACATATATCAACGGCAAACAGGCGCTTGATTTGCAAAAGGCCGGATTGTTGGCTTATGCCCACGGATTTTATTACGGCTTGGGGCGCAAAATCGGCAAGTTCGGTTGGTCGGTGGAGAAAAAATCCACCAAGCGTAAGCGTGCGGCGCGGCAAAATACTCAGCCGAACAATAAAAATAAGGAAGGTCGGCATGGAAAGTAAAAAGTGCGACTTCAAAGTTGATTATTCCAAAATGAAGATTTTCGAATGTTACAATTCGGAAAAAGTAGATTTTCCGCTGATATTATCCATTCCGCACAGCGGTACCTTTTTTCCGCCGGAGTTTTTGGATGCAGTTGCTTTTGATACGAAGATAATGCGTCGCAACGAAGATTTGCTCGTAGACAAACTTTTGCAAGGGGCAATTGATGCGGGGATTCCAACTATAAAAATGCTGATAAACCGAGTATTTATTGATCTTAACCGCGACAGATTAGAACTTGATCCGGAGATGTTTTATAACTATCCGAAAGAAAAAGATGTGCTGTTTGATAAGCATTGCCGTGTCGGATTGGGAGTGGTTCATCGCATAAATTATATGCGTCAACCGCTGTATAAAGGTCTGCTTGATTATAATGAAGTGGAGCAACGGCTTAAGAATGTGTATGATGTTTATCATGACGAACTACAAAAAATGATTGCCAAGTGTGTGAAAAAATTCGGGTTTTGCCTGCTTTTGGATTGTCACTCGATGCCGTCAAAAATATGTTCGATTATTGATGATCGTTCGGGGATAGATATTTGCCTCGGCACTCTTTTCAGTCAAAGCTGTCCGCAGGAGATGAGCGACTTTTTTGCCGGACAGTTTTGGAACAAAAATTATAATGTGGAGTTTAATTGTCCGTATTCCGGCGCGTTTATTACTTTTAATTATTGCCAACCGCGCAAAAAAATCTATACACTGCAACTGGAAATCAACCGCGCGCTGTATGCAAACGAAGACAGATTATTACCAAACGAGCACTTTTCCAATATGGCTGATGACGTGAGCGAGGCGGTTATTAATCTGGCACAAAGTTTGGTGCGCTGATTTCAGAGATATTAAGATGAAGAAACTGCTGATATGGGATTTTGACGGAGTAATTGCCGACAGCGAAAAATTGTGGGTTGCGGTGTGGGTTGAAACGTTGCAACAAGAAAAGAACATTATTTTGAATACAGATGAAAAGCTGAACTTGTTGGTGGGGATTGCCGATAAATCAAGAAAAGAACGACTGGAAAGATATTTTCCCAGTTTGGTTTTGGATGCCGATTTTATGCAAAAAATCAGCGCCGGCGAGGTGTATAAGGGAATACATTTTATGCAACCGATTGCTGGAGTGGAGGCAGTGATGGTGGACAAAAGATTTACGCATTGTATCGCCACCGGAGCCACTAAAGAACAGCACGCGTGGAAAATGACGCAGTTTAAGTGGGTTGAAAAATATATGTCGCCGCGCGATTATTTTACGGTGGATATGGTTAAGCAGGGCAAGCCGGCGCCGGATTTATTTTTATTGGCGGCAAAAAGCAAAGGTTTCGTGCCGCAAGATTGTATTGTTATCGGTGACAGTTTGAATGATTTTGCCGCCGCCAAGGCCGCCGGCATGAAAAGTATTGCTTTTGTCGGTGCGGAAGGAAACGATACGCCGGAATATCGGCAAAAATGCCTCAAGGCAGGAGTCGCCGCGGTATGCGCCACCATGGAAGAAGTCAAGGCGGCACTCAAAAGAGTTTAGTTATTAGCGGAAAGCCTTGCGATAAGTGCTTTTTTTGCTTGCGATTTTGGGAAAATATAAGTAAACTCCGCGTATGGATTAATTTTAAGGGAGTTTATAAGCAAATGTCTAAAGTTTTGATTACCTCTGCATTACCGTATATTAACGGCGTTCCGCATTTGGGACACATGGTCGGCTGTTTGTTGCCGTCCGATGTTTATGCGCGCTATATGCGAATGATGGGTAACGAGGTTTTATACATTTGCGGCAACGATGAACATGGCACGGCTTCCGAAGTGGGGGCGCTCAAGGAAAATATGCCGGTACAGGAATATTGCGATAAATATCATGCCCGCCACGCCAAAACTTATGCCGATTTTAACCTGTCGTTTGATTATTTCGGGCGTTCTTCAAGCGAACAAAATAAGGAAATGACCTATCATATTTTCGAACAACTCGATAAAAACGGCTTTATCGCCGAAAAGACGATGAAACAGGTATTCTCTGTTGATGATAATATGTTTTTGGCCGACCGCTATATTACCGGAACTTGCCCGCATTGCGGTTATGAAAAGGCGCGCGGCGATCAATGCGAAAACTGCACCAAAGTGTTGGAACCGACCGATTTAATCAATCCGCGCAGTACGGTTTCCGGCAGTACCAATTTGGAAGTACGCGAGACAAAACACCTGTTCTTGAATCTGCCGAAAATTGAGGAAAAGTTGGTGGAATGGCTCAAAACCAAAGAGGCGTTTTGGCCTGATGTTGCTTATTCCATTGCCAAAAAATGGGTGAAAGAAGGCTTGCAACCGCGTTGCATTACGCGTGATTTGAAATGGGGATTTCCGGTAAATAAAGCCGGCTTTGAAAATAAGGTGTTTTATGTGTGGTTTGACGCACCTATCGGCTATATCGGCATTACCAAGCAATGGGCGGATGAAAAACCGACCGAGCGCGATTGGAAAGAATGGTGGCTTGATGCCAAAGATGTGCGTTATGTTGAGTTTATGGGCAAAGATAATGTGCCGTATCATTCGATTACGTTTCCGGCAACTTTGCTCGGTACCGGTGAAAATTGGACCAAGGTGGATTATCTTAAAGGTTTCAGTTATCTGACTTTTGAAGGCGGAAAATTCTCTAAATCCGAACATCGCGGGGTGTTTGCCGAAGATGCGGTAGCGGAATTTCCGGCCGATTACTGGCGTTATTGGTTGATGGCGAATGCGCCGGAGGCTTCCGATGCTTCTTTTACATTTGAGAGCTTTGTCGGTACCATCAATAAAGATTTGAACGGAGTGCTCGGCAATTTTGCACAACGCGTGATGAAGATGACGGCCTCCAAACTCGGCAGCTTTGTGCCGGAAGGCGGCGAATTGTTGGCCGAAGATGAAGAAATGATTGCGACCGTGCAGGCGCGTGTCAATGATTATTTCAAATATATGGACGCGTTGGAGTTCAGAAAAGCGGTGGCGGAATTGCGCGCAATTTGGGTTGAGGGCAATAACTACATTACCAAAACCGAGCCGTGGCAAGTGATTAAGGAAGATGAGAAACGGGCGGCGACAATTTTGCGTTTGTGCCTGAATTTGGTACGAATTTATGCGATTTTGAGTGCACCGCTGTTGCCGCAGACTGCGGAAAAAATGTTGGCAAAATTCGGGCTGAAACCGGAAAATATGCCGACGCTTAAAAACTTTAACGTGGCCGAACAGATTACGGCACTGAAGTCGGGAACGCCGTTTGAAGCGGGAGAGGCTTTGTTTGAGCGTATTACACCGGAAAAGACCGCCGAGCTGCAAGAAAAATACGGAGGAAAATAAATGGTGCGAAAAAATATTGACGGTTACGGTGATTTGCGTTTGAGCGGATTTTTGGCTTGGATACATCGTGCAATTATGTTTATCACACTTCCGATACGTAAGTTTTGGCAGATTGCGGCAGTGATTGCAGCCGTTTTGGTGCTTTTGGCAATTGCGCACTTCTATTATGGTATAGGCTTCGAGCATATCTCTTATTGGCAGAATAAATTGGTTCCGATAAAGGAGATTTCTCAAAAAACCGATGATGTTGCAGCTGAAATTTATGAGCGATTGGAGCAGGTTAAAAACAATGTGTCGGAAACGGTAAATACTGAAAATACCAATTCCGAGCAGCAAAAAGACGAGGTATACGGTAAGAAAAGATTTGTGGCATGGAATGTACCGGAGTTTAAAAAAATTAAATATAAACCGTTGTCTAAATCGCTTAGGTTTGGGAATGGTGTCCGACCGAAATTGCAAAAACAGAATGAAACAGTTTCAGCAAAGGAAGAAGCTCACATTGATAATATGCAAACTATATCTATGAAGGAAGAAACAGCCGTACAAGTTCCGGAATTACACAAAAACTCCGATGTAAAGCCCTTAATCGAGCATCCGCGAATATTAAAAAAAGTCAGAGCTCCGCAAAAGGAAGATTTTTACAGCGGTAAAATTACAGACTATTATGAGATTATCGAAAACAGAGGATTGATTTATTTGGAAATACCGGAGGTGTTGTTCGGACCCGCGGAAATCTTGGGACCAAACAGTTTGTATGTGGGAGATGTGTTTATGTTTTTGTATGGAATTTATACCGATGCAACGGAGTTTGATGTGCGCTCGGCAAAGAAATATTTAGAGCAAATTACCGAAAAGAAAAATTTACGCTGCGAGATTGTGGCCTATACTGCGCAAACAGAGGCGGCAACAGCTCTTTGCTTTATCAAAGGTGCTTTTGTAAATAGGGAAATGGTGCGGCATGGTTTTGCTAATAATGTGGCACTCAAATAAGGCAAAAAAGAAATGTGGCAGCCGGTTTTAATGATAAGCGGATATGTTTTGGGTGTTCTGGGTTTGGTGATGTTGATTCCGGCCGGTTTGGATATGACAGAAACAGCCGCCGATTGGTCACCATTTTTGAGTGCAGCTCTGATCTCGGTGTTTTTCGGTTTTTCCCTTTTCTTGGCAAATTATGCAAAAATCGAGAGAATTACGTTAAAACAAGGCTATTTGATTACGGCTGTATGCTGGATTTCTGTGTGTTTGTTTTCTGCTATACCGTTTTTGTTGCATGAAGGAGCTGACAGCGTAGTCGACGCAATTTTTGAAGCAACTTCAGGGATTACCGGAACAGGTGCAACCATAATGAACGATGTTGAGATATTGCCTAAATCAGTGCTTTTATGGCGCTCTTTGCTCAATTATATAGGCGGTTTGGGAATCGTTATTTTTGCTGTTGCTTTGTTACCGTTTTTGGGCATCGGCGGTATGCAGATATTTCAGCATGAAAATTCGGATTCAAATGATAAATTTATGCCTAAATTCAGCTACATAGCTAAACGAATCGTAATTGTGTATCTCGTATTGACAGTGATTGCTACCGGTGTTCTATATTTATGCGGAATGAATGTTTTTGACGCGGTGAATCATGCTATGTCGGCCATCGGAACCGGCGGATTCTCCACTAAGAACAATTCAATCGCCGCCTTTGACAGTGTGGCGATTGAATTTGCAGTTATGTTGTTTATGCTGGCCGGTGCGCTACCGATGACGTTTTATATTTTGCTCTACCGACGGATGCATCCTGATCGCAATTGTCAGGTCAATGTGTTTTTGAAATCTGTACTGGTTTTGGGATTGAGCTTAAGCGGATATATGTATTTTACTTCTGACTATTCCTTGTGGTATACGTTGCGTTATTGCTTTTTCACGGTTATAGCCGTTGTAACCACAACCGGATTGTCGGCATGTGATTATACCGCATGGGGACAGTGGATTCCGGCAGTGATTTTATTGCTTTCTTTATCCGGAGGCTGCACAGGTTCCACCACCGGTTCAATTAAAATTTTTCGCTGGCAGGTGATATATGCTTTTTTGCGGAAATATACAATTTCGGCAGTCGAACCGAATCGGGTTACTTTGCTGAAAATAGGTTCAATTAATATGCCGGAAAAAGTAACAATGTCTGTTTTTGTGTATGTTTTTGCTTTTATGATTTCGCTGCTCGGTTTAACGGTTCTGGTTAGTGCCAGCGGTTTGAATTTGCGTACATCATTGGCTGCGGTTACGGCTTGTATTACAAATGTTGGGGTGGGGGCAATTGAGGTTATCGGACCAAACGGAAATTATGCCTTTTTCTCGGATTCTGTAAAGTCGATTTTATGCTTTGCCATGCTGTTGGGACGCTTGGAAATTATTACTATTTTGGTGATTTGCACCAAATCATTTTGGCGGAGCTGACTTGTTTTTATAGTATTGCAGTACAAACAGGCGGACAGCACTTGAAAGATTATCGGAATTGCGGGTACGATCAATGTGAGTAATAAGCTGATTGCGACTCATTTTCATTGTAGCGGCAATAGTCAGAAATTCTTCATAAAATTCTTCTTCTAAACTGATGCTGGTTGCGTGTCTGCCGGCAATTAAAACCGATATTTTAATCATGATTTTTTGCGCCAGTTATCAATGGATATTACCTCCGCATTTCCGGCTTGACGCGGTGAATCATCAATTTCGGCGGAAGATGCGGATAAGGCATCGAGATCTTCATGTTCAAAACTCAGACCGAATTTGGCATATGGATCTGCAAAATATGTGATTGCTTCGTACGGAATGGTTATGGTTTGCGGAACACCGCCAAAGCTTAAATCTACCGAGAAACTGTTGTGGCGCACCGTTAAGTTATCAAATTGGTTTTGCAAGACAATAGTCATGGTGTCCGGATATTGGATTTTGAGATTTTTGGAAAGGATGACTCCGCGAAAATGCGTATGAAAAGTAATATAAAAGTGGTTTTCTCCGGGTAAACCCTGTTCTTCTACCACTTTTAGGGCATAATAAATTACGTTACGTAAAGATTTTTCCACCAACTCATCGTAGTTAAATTCAGTAATAAAATCGACCATTTTTTCCTCTACCCAAAAACAAGCGAGCCGTTCTGTTGCTAGGTGGCTCAGCCCCACTTTATGCTAACCAAAGCTTAAAGAATTGAAGTTTGTTGCGTTTGCCGCATTACGCAGCGATGGCAACAGGTGCAAAATTATCATTTGCGTTTATTTAATTTGAACCGATAACGGTGGTATCTCACCGGACACAACACATATCTTTACTATACACCGTCAATCCTGTTTCACCCCCATAAATGGTGGAGGTGCCGAGTACTGCCCTCGGGTCCGACGCATCTATTTCATAAGGCCTCTGGTGTCACAGTCAGTTTCCCGACGCTTATTAATATATAGCTTCTTTTAAAAATATCAAGATGGAATTTTTACCTAAAATATTTTATGAATAGACGGGATTTAATTGATTTTTATTTGTAATTAATTTTTGTAAAAACAATGTGTTATTATTATTTTAATGATTAATTTAAGCATAAAATACGTTTTTTACTGGATTTTTAAAAAAAGGCATGCTATATGACTCGTGTTTAACGATTTGTTAATGTATTTTAATAAGTGGTTAAAAGCGGTTAATACTGTCGATGTTGTCGGCATCAGGTTGCAAAACAACCCGAAATTCTTAAAAGAAGGGAAGGTTGTTGACGGCGCGGCAGCAGTAAGAGGTTACACGTCATCGTGTTAAATAAGTTTGCAATTATATTGTTCAGTGTCTGCGTGTTGCTGAGCGGAGCTATTTATGCTAACGAAGATGCTGATATGCCATCGGTTAAAGAGCGGGTTTCTGACAGCTCTCTTTGTTTGACTGCAGCCAAACAAGCAGGTATCGATTACGGCGTGAGTTTTGATTTGCTTCAGACAATAGCTGCGGTGGAAAGCGGAGTGTGGAATGAGTTTCATAACGCCTACGTGGCTTGGCCGTGGACGGTTAATGCCAAAGGACGCGGATATTATTTCAAAACCAAAGAAGAGGCCATTGCGGCGGCAAAAAAGTTTATCGGCAGCGGAGTTACGAGCATTGATGTCGGTTGTATGCAAGTGAATATGAAGTTTCATGGTAAGGCGTTCTCTTCGCTTGAAGAAGCAATGGATCCGCAAAATAATGTACGCTACAGTGCAAAGTTCTTACGTACGCTTTATTCGCGTAACGGTAACAATTGGAAACGGGCCGCAGAAAGCTATCATTCAGGCAATTCGGCCGAGGGAGCTGTTTATGCCAGCCGCTTGGAAAAGCGTTTTGAGACTTATAAGGTTGCGGGATTGTCGATTGGTAGTACATTGTTTTAAATAATGTCAATTGAAGTTACTAAATATACAAAGGAATATAATGTAAAAAGCTATGAGGCGGATTGTCATGGCTTTTTGCGTATTCTGACATTGATGAATATTTTGCAAGATATTGCTTGTGAAAATGCCGATGCCTTGGGATTTGGCTTTGCCGAGTGCCATAAACATAACCTCACATGGGTGGGCTCTAACTATTTAATAAAAATTAAAAGATTGCCGCGAATCGATGAACATTTTATCATAGAAACTTGGCCGGCAGCGGGCAAATTGTGGGGCGCGGTGCGTGATTTTAATATAAAAGATAAAGAAGGCAATGTTATTGCGTGCGCCTCGAGTCAATGGGTACTGATAGATTATGAACGGCGTCGTCCGGTGGCTTTAAGCAAATATTTTCCGGAATATCATTTTTTGGATGAGAGAGTTATGGATGAAGATTTTCATAAACTACCTGAAGTGGAGAATCCGGACTTTATAAAAGAATTTGCGGTGCGTTTCGATGATATCGATGTCAATAATCATGTCAACAATGCGGTTTATCCGGTTTGGGCCAGCGAAAGTATAGACAGTAAATATCGTATGTTGCACTTGCCGGCCGAGATTGAGCTGAACTTTAAAAAAGAAGCGCTTTTCGGTGAGAAAATCCGTGTGGAAACAAAACAAAACGAATCAGAGAGTATGCATATTATCCGCGATGAAAAAAGCGGGGATGAATTAGCCAAATGCTTGATAAAATGGCGTAAAATTACATCAGAACCGTTGGCATCAGAGCCTTGCGCGGACTGATGTTTTGTTTGAATACGGCATGAAAAATCGGATAGGCTCGCTCACATTCGGTAATGGCAATATCGAGAATTTGCTGCAGTTTAGGCAGAATGTTTGTGTCTTTCACATCAATAATTACTGAATGCTTGAATACGGGCATTTGCATTTCTTCCCAATAAGAAAAATATCCCACCCACAAATCTTCATTCAGCAGTGCCAATAACTCGAAAATACTCGGTGTATAAATATTTTCCGGCTCAAGATTAATAAGACAAGAAATATGCAAACAATGCATATTTTCTTCCCAAGCAAAGAAAAACAGCATATTATCCCACTTTCCGGATATTTCTACCACAACTTCATGATTATTGCGGCGTTCGGTGGAATGCTGCCGCTCGGCAAACAGATACTCAATATCGTCAATGGGATTGAAGTTGTATAAATTTTCTGCCAGCATCTACTTTTTCCTGTCATTGATTAAGTTAATGATGACATATTTTTCCGATTAAATTCAATTTTTAACGTTAACTTTTCCTTTTTTTGCACATAAAAAAAATTTTTTTTAAATTCATCAGAAAAAAATGTGTTTTTTCAGATGGTTAAAAATAAAGGTGTTTATAATAATTTTTTATATGTGGATTATCTGTTTTTTCTTAATATACTTTTAAGCAATTCGTTGTAAGGGGGACAAAATGATTGGTTTGGCGTATCCGGAAATATCACCGATATTCTTTTCAATCGGGCCGATAGCGGTCAGGTGGTATTCCATGGCTTATTTGTTAGGTATTTTGTTCGGGTGGTGGCTAGCCTCCGTCAGAATTAAAAAATATAATCTCGGGCTGACAAAACAAAATTGCGA
>CACWUA010000014.1 GCA_902763905.1 uncultured Pseudomonadota bacterium
TGAGGTACATTCTTACCGGATCATCGGAATGACCTATATCTTTAAGATCGATATTACCGACATTGTCAATATCTTCATTGTTTTCACCATATTGAAAATCTTCCGAATTTTTATCATTTTCTTCCTCGTCAAGTTCGGCATCCGAGGTAATAGTTATACCCATTTCGGATATGCTTGACATGATATCTTCTAATTTCTCTGAAGACAGTTTCTCCGGAGGAAGTGAGCGATTAAGCTCTTCCATGGTGATATATCCGAGTTTTTTGCCTTTGGTAATTAAATTTCTGACAGCGGTTTCCGATGCAGAAACAATAGCTTCATCGCTATTTTCCGATTCATATAATTCCTGATTGTTTTTTTCTGCCATGACGTTCCTTAAAAAATCGATTTTAATCTTTAAAAAGATTACATTTGCTAGCACCGGATATATTTAGTTAATTTTTATCGGTTTGTCAAGAACAGAACTCAAAAAAATTAAATAAAATTATCATCGGTTAAAAATTTGTTGCGTTCAATAATAAGCTGTTTATAGCGTTCGTATATTTTTTCGGCATTTTCCGGCTGTTTTTTTAGCAATGAAGTACATTCATTTATCTCTGTATCAATTTGTTTTAATTGAATTTCTTTGAGACAATCGTTGATTTCTGTTTTTAAATCTGGCAGGTCGATTTTTTGCATTTTATACATATTTAATTCCCAAAGACCATCAATTTCATTAGCAAAATTTAAGCGTAACTTTTCCACAAGAGTTGCTGAATCCGTGGATTTTTCTTCTTGCATGATTTCAATAATTTCGTTTAAGATTTTGGAAAAAGAAGATTTGCTGATTTCAAAATCCGCAAGACGCTCACAATATGCTTCGGCAAGCTGCGGATATAATATCATGGCTGCTGCTATTTTACGTATAAATAAATCAGTCAATGGAGGTTTTTTTATCAGATTGCCACCTTGTTTTAAAAGTGAAGGTTTACTATAATTTTTATAAATTAACTTATTGTAGTTATTGGTTTTTTGATTATTTGAATTTTCTGTAATAAGATTTGTCTGCTGATTGTTTTTAAATTCGGCACCACGTCCGAAAGTATAATAAATCCGTTTTTTCATTTCTTGTGTATAATAGTTACGGATTTGATTGTCTTTAATCTTGGCTACTTCCTCAAAAATTTCCTTTTCTATTAAGGCTTTTTGTTCAGGAGTTGAAGAGTCTTTATTCATTTTGCATTTGTGCCACAATATATCTACCAATGGTTTGGCCCGAATCATATATTTTTCAAATGTTTCCGCACCGAATTTATGCAGCAGTTCGTCCGGATCTTTAGCTTCTTTCAAGAAAATATAGTTTACGGAGTAGCCGGCTCTCAAATTGGGTAAAATACGGTCAACCGAACGAATTGCCGCTCGAATGCCGGCTGTATCACCGTCAAAACAAAGAGTAGGGGTGTTGCAAACCTTCCAAGCTTCTATAATTTGTTCTTCCGTTAATGCCGTTCCCAAAGGGGCAGTAGCGTAGGTGAACCCGAAACTGTCAAGTGCAATTACATCCATATAACCTTCACATATAATCAGCCGTTTATTGGCATAAGCCGATTCGCGGGCATTATTCATATTATATAAAATTCGACGTTTGTTGAATATCGGAGTTTCCGGTGAGTTAAGATATTTGGGCTGACCGTCGCCTAATATGCGACCGCCGAAAGCAATAATGTTTTTTTGTTTATCCATTATCGGAATCATAACTCGATCATAAAAAAAGTCGTTCGGTTTACGATTCGCATCTTCCGGAATGCTTATCAATCCCAAATCTGCCATATCTTGTTCAAAAATTCCTTTGGATGTCAGATAAGCTTTTAAGGCATTATTGCCCGGTGCATATCCGAGACGGAATTTTTTTATGGTTTCATCGCTAAGACCGCGTTTTTGTCGATAATAACTCAAACCATGAGCACCCACTGGCATATAAAGATTTTTTTCGAAAAAATCGGCAGCCATATCCATGATTTCGTACAAAGATTTTCGGCGCTGTGCCGCTTCTTGACTTTCTTTACTTAGAGCCGGTAGTTCCATGCCGACACGGGAAGCAAGTTTTTTTACTGCTTCAATAAACGGCAAACCTTCACTGTCCATAACAAATTTTACCACATCTCCGTGAGCACCGCAACCGAAACAATGGTAAAATCCTTTGCTCTCATTAATGGTGAATGATGGTGTTTTTTCTTGATGAAACGGGCATAAACCCGTATATTCGCGGCCGCGTTTTTGTAATTTAACTTTTTCTCCGATTACCTCGGCAACAGAGATACGGCTACGTAATTCATCAAGAAATTTTAACAGATCGTCATTCATGTATTGTGAATTTAAGATAAGAGTTGTTTAATAATGCCCGATGCCGCGCCAAAATCCATCTGACCGGCATATTTATTTTTGAGAGCAGCCATAACTTTACCCATATCTTTGATTGAAGCAGCACCGATTTCGGTGATGATGGCTTTGATTACGGTTTCGGTCTCGGCTGCAGAAAGCTGCTTAGGTAAGAAGCGAGTAATAACATCGATTTCGGATTGTTCTTTTTCTGCCAGATCCGGACGATTGCCGTCTTGATAAATTTTAATAGATTCTTTGCGTTGCTTAATCATAGATTGCATCATAGCCAACAAAACATCATCAGAAGCCTTTTCCAGACCTTTACCGCGAGCTTCAACATCTTTTTCTTTTTGACCGGCAATAATCAGGCGTACCGCGTTTACCGTTTGTGTATCACGGTTTTTCATGGCTTCTTTCAAACTGTTTTGCAAATCATCTCTTAACATTTTTGTTTCCTTTCATAGATTATTTGATATCTTCCAGCGTAATTCTGACTTTCCGAGCGTTCGCGGACGGATAGTTTAATAATATGCGGAACAGGGCTCCAAATTCAGGTTCCAACTTATGCTCGGATAGAATCTCCGTTATTTCATCTTCTATTTTTTCATCGGCGGTTATAACCGAGGCTTTTACCGGCATAACCATTACGGTTTGCTTTCCTGAATTATGGAGCCGACCGCTTACTTCAATATACGATTGATTGTTTTTTATAATTTCTTTTATCTGAACGTCTTTTATCTTTAAATCTTTGCCGCGATATATACTTTCTACACCAAATCTTTGATACATGCGTTCCATAAGAGGTATTTGTGCGACGATTTCATAACGATAATCTTTAATTATTTTGGCACTGAGTGCAATAGCAATTGTCAGCATAAAGGCCGAGAGCATGTATATTGAAAATGTGTTGGCGGTATAATGTTTGATTTTCTCCCACCAATTCATGTCTTCTACCGCACTGCCGGAAGAAAACAAATTTTTGGTATTGTGTGAAAGGCGCCGAAACATTGCGTCAATATCGTCATTGATGTTGTTCTGCGGTGTTTCGTCAGGAATATCCATGACTTCAGAGCTTTTTTCGGTGATTGCGGCAGAAGTATCAAGTAGTCGGTTATCCTGCTCCGGCTCTACCGAGGTATCATCACTCGGATAAACCATCCAGATATAACCGCACTCCGCACACTTAAATTTTTTTCCGTTTTCAGGAATATAATCTGCCGAAATATTGTATACCGCTCGGCATTCGGGACAACTTATTAACATATTAACCTCTTTTTTTTACACTATATTCCAAAAATATTGATAAGCAATTAAAAAAAATATTTTATTAAATAGATAATTGTTGTAATATTCGTCTGTCATCTGTTTTGGGGGGAGATTATGACAGATAATACAGCTGATATATTGCAACCGATTATTGATATGCAGAATGTTTCTGTAGGGTACGACGGTGAGGATGTATTGAAAGATATCTATCTTTCATTGATGCCGGGATCATTTAGTTTTGTAACGGGAAAGAGCGGTGCGGGTAAGACGACTTTGCTAAGTATGCTCTACCTGATTAAGCGTCCCAGCAAGGGGATTTTAAATGTGTTCGGTAATAATATAAACTTTTCTAACCGTACAAATTTAGCTCTGATGCGGCAAAGAATAGGGGTGGTGTTTCAAGATTTTCGTCTGTTGGAGCATTTGACTGTTTATGATAATATAGCCTTGCCGCTGCGTGTGCGCGGAATGAACGAAAAAGAAATAAATAAACGGGTAATGGAACTTTTAAAGTGGATTGAATTGCATCGCAGTGTTTATAAGCAGTGCAGTACGCTTTCCGGCGGTGAAAAACAACGTGTGGCCATTGCCAGAGCTGTAATTAATCGTCCGGATATCCTGTTTGCCGATGAGCCTACCGGAAGTGTTGATGCGGAAATTGCCGAAAAATTGATGCGTTTATTTATTGAGCTGAATAAAGTTGGAACTACCATTGTGTTGGCAACTCATAATGAGCAACTGACATCCTCTTATAATTATCAGAGAATAGATTTATCCAATGGTACCGCCAAATTGTATCCGGCGTTGCAGCGTGTATAGCGGAGAAGATAATGTATAGAGAATTGATGCGTAAAAATGAGATTACGGTAGATGACGAAGATACATCATTGTTTATGTATGTGTTGTCATCTATTTATATGTATTTGTTTGTAGTGGTTTTGGCTATGGTGATGGCTATTCATTCCATGGTCATTAATTGGGAAAAAGATATTACAGGTTCGATTACGGTACAGGTGCTGCCGGTTGAAGATGAAAACAAAAAAATCGATACCGATAAGACGCAGTTGGAGATTAATAAAGTTCTGCAATATATGGAAAATGTGTCGGGAGTTAAGAGTGTTCATGTGCTTGATGCCAAAAGTATTGAAAAACTGATGACACCGTGGCTCGGCAATAAGGTGGATATTACGTCTTTACCGATACCGCAGCTGATGGATATCCAACTGGATGAAGATGTTGAAATTAATTATGATGAAATTACGCGTAATTTGCATAAAATAACACCCAATGCTTCAATAGATAATCATCGTTTATGGCTTAATCGTCTGTTGAAATTTGCCAATTCGCTGAATTCTCTGGCACTGGCAGTGTTGACAATGGTGATTATTATTTGCGCATTTTCCATTTATTATTCAACCCATACCAGTCTCGGCATAAATATGAATTCTATTGAGATATTGCATATTATCGGAGCGCAAGATGATTATATTGCAAAGCAATATGCGCACAGTTATGCCAAAATCGGTTTCTTTTCGGGAGTCATAGGTCTAATGATTGCAGTGCCGACGATTATTCTTATTTCAAAATATGCAATATCTACGGGCAGTGGTTTGTTAAACGGTGCCGGATTGAATGAGATTAATTGGATTATAATGCTGTTCACTCCGGTGTTTTCTTTGCTTTTTGCGAGATTTACCGCATATTACACAGTGCGTCGTTCATTGGAGAAGATGTGTTGATAAACAGAAAATATAAAACAGCTTTTTTGTGCTTTTTCTTGCCTTTGTGCATAATATTTATCTGTTGGGCGGCCGGTTTTATGTTTTTTTGCGGTAAAATTTACGGATATTCAATTGATGAGTATCATAAAACCGATGCAGTGGTTGTATTGACCGGAGGACGCAACAGAATTGCAGAATCCATTAGATTGCTGAATAATAATCTGGCAAACAGGCTTTTTATATCCGGCGTTTCGGAAAATGTTTCGATTAAAGATATTGAAGATAAGGCTAAAATTTATATAAATAATCCGGAACGGGTGGAACTGGGATATACAGCAAGGGATACTATCGGCAATGCGCGGGAAGTCAAAGAGTGGACAGAGAAAAATAATATAAATTCGGTTCGCTTGGTTACATCAAATTATCATCTGCCGCGCAGTATGTTGGAACTTTATGCCTTAAATGCTAAATTTGCAATTTTGCCGCATCCGGTGTATTCCGACCATTTATCGAAAAAATGGTTTATGTCTTGGGGAACATTTAAATTTACGGCAGCTGAATACAATAAGTTTTTGCTGGCTTGGATGCGTAATTTGTTTTAGGAGAAACTTTATGCTTTATATCAGATCATTTTTAACCAATATTCTCTTTTTCGGTACTTTAATGATAGGTTGTACTTTACAGTTGGTTGTGGCTTTGTTTCCGCGCAAAGCAACAATTTATTTTTGGGATAACATTATTATGCCTATAGCATTGTTCTGGATACATTTTTTTGCCGGCATAAAATTTGAGATACGCGGAAAAGAAAATATTCTGAAACAACATGCCATTTATGCTTGCAAACATGAGTCGGCATTGGAGACTTATTCATTTACGCAATTTGTGCCGACCATTACGTATATTTTGAAAAAGGAACTGATTTATATGCCGTTTTTTGGATGGACTCAGTATTTTTACGGAATGATACCGGTAGATCGCAAAGGCGGAGCTTCGGCTATGAAAAATATGGTAAGAGCTGTGAAAAAACAGACGGAAACAGGTAGACCTGTAGTTATTTTTCCGGAAGGAACACGGTGTTTACCGGGAACTACCAAAGGCTATAAGTCGGGAATTTATTTTTTGGCTGAAAATGTTAAACTTCCGGTGGTTCCGGTAGCACTCAATACCGGCTTGTTTTGGGCAAAGAATTCGTTTTTGCGTTATTCCGGAACGGCAGTCTTTGAATTTTTGCCACCGATAAGTGCCGAAGGTAAGACTAAAGAAGAATTTATGCAAGAATTACAAAATGTTATCGAAAGCAAATGCGTGGAGCTAAATAATGAAGCGGCTGCCAAATATCCGCATGCAGCAGCTATGTTGTCTCAAATTCGAAAAGAGGGTAAATAATGGTAAAAATATATAAATGGCTTAAATCCGTTTGTACGGTATTGGGTGCAATGTTTTTAATCGGTATAATTGCAATTGCCATTGTACATTTGGGAGCCGGAAGCAGTGTAAAGATTCCAAAACATTCGATATTGACAATTGATTTCAGCCATAATTTCAGTGAACATGCTTCTGACAATTTAATAGATGAGTTGTTGGAGCATCAGGGAATACAGCTGACCGATCTAATCAAATCCATAGAAATGGCTGCGACAGATAAACGAATTGACGGGATTGTCGCCAGATTGGACGTATCTGATTTGGAATTGGCACAGATTCAGGATGTGGCAAGAGCCATAAATTATTTTAGAAACAGCGGTAAAAAAGCGTATGTATATTCACAAGGTTTCGGACCATTCGGACAGGGAAACAGAGAGTATTATTTGGCTTCTTTTTTTGATGAAATTTATATGCAACCGCATACCAATATCGGTTTAACCGGAATCGGTATTGAGTTGCCGTTTGCCCGTAGTTTATTGGATAAAGTAGGGGTTTATCCGGAGTTCTATACCAGATATGAATATAAAACGGCAATGGCATCGTTTACGGATAAACATATCTCGAGCGCATATATGAGTGAAATGACGCGTCTGGGTAATAGTCTGATGAATGAAATCAAGACAGATATTGTAAATAACCGCAATCTGACGGAAAATTGGGAGAATATTGTTAATCAGGCGCCGTTAAGCTCCGAACAAGGAAAAGAAAAGAAGTTGATTGATGATATTCTTTATTTACCGGAGCTGGAAGCAAAGCTGAAACAAAACGGAGCGAAAAATTTTGTTACCGTGGAAGACTATGCTGCACAAATTTTCCCAAATGAAGGTGATATACCTGCAGTGGCAATATTGAATCTGAACGGTATTATTGATATCGGAAAAACTTCTACGGATTTTGAAGGACAAATGGTTATCGGCAGTCAGAGTGTATTAGCTGATTTGGCAGAGATAGAGGATATTGAAAACTTAAAAGCTTTGGTTATACGTATTGATAGTCCGGGAGGAAGCTATAATGCTGCCGATGAAATTTATTTTGCACTTAAATATTTGAAAAATAAAAAGAAAATCCCAATAATTGTGTCGCAGTCGGGTTATGCCGCATCCGGCGGCTATTTTATCTCGTTGGCCGGTGATGTGATTGTGGCAGAACCAATGACGATTACCGGTTCTATCGGGGTCTTGGGCGGTAAATTTGTAATGCAGGATTTATGGAAAAAACTGGGGATAAATTGGACTGATGTAAAAATCGGGGAAAATGCCGATATTTTAAGTGTAAATAAGCCTTTTTCAAATAAAGAAAAGCAAATTTTCAATGCGTCTTTGGATGAGGTTTATAAAGATTTTACGGAAAAAGTAGCTGCAAACCGTAAGCTGGCAAAGAATATGAATGAAATTGCGCGCGGTCGAGTATGGACTGGCAGAGAAGCATTGGAACTCGGATTGGTGGATAAGATGGGCAGCTTGAGTACGGCAATCGGAGAGGCTAAGAAAAGATGCGGGATTAAAGCAGATGATGAATTCAAAATCATTACATATCCGCGTGAAAAGAGTTTCAGTGAAAAACTGCGTGAATTGGTTATGCAAAGCAATGCCAATACGGTAGCTGTTTTTGCACAAAGCGGTGTTGATATCCGCTATTTAAAACTTTTCAAACGCTTGCAATATGATACTGTGTTGTTACCGTTTATGCTGAATATTTAATAATTAAAAGAGGGTATATGTTATGGCAATAGATAATCAAACCGTGAGGAAAATTGCATTCCTGTCACGCCTGAAAGTTGAAGATGATAAAATAGAACCGACAAAAGAAGAGTTTAATAAAATTCTGAATTGGATTGAAGAATTGAATGAGGTTAATACCGATACGGTCGAACCGTTGATTTCGGTTAACGATGTTACACTGAAGATGCGTGAAGATAAGGTAACTTCCGGTAATTGTAAAGATGAAGTTTTGAAAAATGCACCGGCAGCCGAGTATGATTATTTTGCCGTGCCGAAAGTTGTGGAGTAAAATAAATGAGTGATATTACAAGATTAACGGTTAGTGAAACCTTGAAGGCATTGAAAACAAAAGAATTTACTTCATACGAATTAACGGAGGCATATTTGCGGAATATGGAAAATGCCCGCAATTATAACACTTATATTACCGAAAATGCGGAAATGGCTTTGCAACAAGCAAAAGAATCCGATATCCGTTATGCCAAAGGAGAAAATCGTGCTTTGGAAGGCATACCTTTGGGGATCAAAGATTTGTTCTGCACCAAAAATATTCGTACCACGGCAGCTTCACATATATTGGATAATTTTATCCCTCCTTATGAATCTACAGTTACTCAAAACTTATTGGATGACGGAGCAGTATTTTTAGGTAAGTTAAATCTGGATGAATTTGCCATGGGCGGCAGTAACGAAACAAGTTATTTCGGACCGGTAATTAACCCGTGGAGTAAAGATAAACCTTTGGTTCCGGGGGGCTCATCCGGTGGTTCGGCAGCAGCGGTGGCAGCGCATTTGTGCGCTGCGGCAACCGGCACTGATACCGGCGGTTCAATTCGTGAGCCGGCGGCATTTTGCGGTATTACGGGTATCAAACCTACGTATGGTCGTTGTTCGCGTTATGGTATTGTGGCATTTGCTTCTTCTTTGGATCAGGCCGGACCGATTGCCCAAGATGTGCGTGATTGTGCAATTTTGTTGAAGAGTATGGCCGGATTTGATGAAAAAGATTCAACTTCATGCGAAGTTGCGGTACCGGATTATGAAAGTTTTTTGGACGGAGATATCAAAGGTTTGAAAATCGGTTTGCCTAAAGAATATCGTCCGGACGGACTTAATCCGGAAATTGCCGCATATTGGGATAAAGCCGCCGAATATTTAAAGGCACGCGGCGCTAAAATCAAGGAAATATCCTTGCCGCATACCAAATATGCACTGGCAACATATTATGTTTTGGCTCCGGCGGAAGCGTCGTCGAATTTGGCACGCTATGATGGTATTCGTTACGGTTTCCGCGCAGATGGGCAACATTTGGATGATTTGTATATAAATACTCGCACTCAAGGGTTTGGTTCGGAAGTTAAACGGCGTATTATGATTGGCACCTATGTGTTATCTGCCGGTTATTATGATGCATATTTCTTAAAAGCGCAAAAAATGCGGCGTTTGATACATGATGATTTTATGAACGCATTTAAAGAATGTGATGTGATTTTAACCCCGACTTCGCCGATAACGGCTTTTCCTATAGGAGATGAGAGTATGTTGGAAAATCCGATAAATATGTATTTAAACGATGTCTTTACCGTCTCGGTTAATTTGGCCGGTTTACCGGCATTAAGCCTGCCGATAGGGTTGTCTGCCGGCGGGTTGCCATACGGAATGCAACTCATAGGAAAGCCGTTTGATGAGGGAACTCTTTTCAATGTTGCGGCTAAAATCGAGGTTGATGCAAAATTTGAGAGGATATAGAAATGGCGGAATACATTATAGAAACCAATAAAGGAAAATGGGAAATTGTTGTCGGATTGGAGATTCACTGCCAGATTATTTCCAAATCAAAAATATTCAGCAGTGCGTCGACCGAGTTTGGTGATGATCCGAATGTAAACGTGTCGTTTGTTGATGCCGGTATGCCGGGGATGTTGCCCACGCTTAATAAAGAATGTGTACATCAGGCAGTTAAGACCGGTTTGGGATTAAATGCCAAAATCAATAAATATTCGGAATTTTCTCGTAAAAATTATTTTTATGCCGACATGCCGACAGATTATCAAATTACGCAATTTCGCTATCCGATTGTCGGAGAAGGGGAAATTACAATTGATTTGAGCGATGGGACAACCAAAAAAATCGGTATTGAACGTATGCATATTGAGCAAGATGCCGGAAAGTCAATCCATGATTTGAACCCGACGAAAAGTTATATTGACTTGAACCGCGCCGGTGTAGGATTAATGGAAATAGTTACAAAACCTGATTTTAGAGCACCGGAAGAAGCCGGAGCATTTTTGCGTAAATTACGCTCTATTTTGCGGTATCTCGGAACATGTGACGGTAATATGGATGAGGGGTCAATGCGCTGCGATGTTAATGTTTCGGTGCGTCCGTACGGTTCGAATGAATTGCGTCCGCGCGGAGAAATGAAAAACGTCAACAGCGTAAAATTTGTGATGCAAGCCATTGAGAGCGAAGCTAAAAGACATATCGAAGTATATGAAAACGGCGGACAAATAGAGCAAGAAACCCGTCAATTTGATCCGGCTACCGGGCAGAGTAAATTGATGCGCAAAAAAGAATTTGCACATGATTATCGTTATTTTCCGGAACCGGATTTACCTCCGTTGGTATTGAGTGATGAATATATCAATACAGTTAGAGCCGAAATGATAGAATTGCCCGATGCCAAAAAACAACGCTTTGTGGAAACTTTGGGACTTACGCCTTATGATGCCATGGTTTTATGTGAAAATAAAGAATATGCAGCCTTTTTTGAACAAGCAGCACAGGGACATGATGCCAAGAAGGTTGCCAACTGGATGATGGGCGATTTTTTTGCAATGCTCAATAAAAAACGTCTGGATATATCGCAGAGTCCGGTGAGTGCAGAAAATCTCGGTAATTTGGTAGAGCTTATCAGTAAGGATGTTATTTCCGGTAAAATAGCCAAGGATGTATTTGAAATTATGAGCGAAACCGGAGAAGATCCGGAAAAAATCGTTGAAGAAAAAGGATTAAAACAAGTAACCGATACAGGGACTATCGAAACAATAATAAATGAGGTTATTGCTTCCAATCCGGATAATGTTGCCGCCTATAAAAACGGAAAAACAAACTTAGCCGGTTGGTTTGTGGGGCAGGTTATAAAAATGTCTAAAGGAAAAGCTAATCCGTCGATAGTCAATAAATTAATCAGAGAAAAACTGGATCAATAATATGTGGATGAACAGTATTAACAAAGTAGAGCAATCTGATGCCATATCACCTCTCAATCATGATATAAGCGGTGCGTTTTCTCGTAAAGGGAAAATTGTAAAAAAAATTAATCGAGATCCGCAATGGTTAGATACGCTGCTGGTGGTATTGTTTGTCTTTTTTCTGCCGGCTATTGATTTAATTTTGTTTGCCGGTTCCGGTGATTTGAAAATTGTTTCCGATTATTATATTCCGATTCCAGAAGTCGGAATTGTACTGAGCGGTATTCTGGCGATAGCTTTGTTGTTGATTGTGCCGTTTCATAAAAAGCGTATAGTGAAATATTCGTTGGCGGCGTCGATTGCGGTATTGTTCGTATATGTAATTTTTTGCCAGTTTTTCCTGTATTCACATATCTTTTCGTTAGGGAACGGAATGATACCTTTGTCTGTGGCAGTGGCGTTGCTTGTCGGCGGTGCGACCTTTGCTGTGTTTCAGCAAAAAAAAGTATTTTTTAAAGTATTATATGTTATTGCGTTTGCTGTGATGTTTGTAAACGTATATTCAGCATATTCAGGTAAAGCCGGTAATAAAGAATTTGAAGAAACGTATAATATACAAAAACCTAGTATCGTACCAGCTGAGCGCTTTATTTATTTTATGCTGCCTAATTTAGAGTCTTATGCTTATCTGACCATGATGAACAATGATTCCGCCAGAAAAACACAGGATATAATGCAAGGCTTTTATCAAAAAAATAAATTTATCGTATATTCAAAAGCATATGTTCCGGAAAATAATTATTACGCCAATATGATACGTAGTTTGAATCCGACTTCGAATGAATTAAGTTTTGAACATCGATTAAATACCAGATTGCTTGATAGATATTGGAGCTTTCATAACATTAAAAATGAGTATATTTTTATTAAAAACAATGAATTATATGATATATTTAAGAAAAAGGATTATCAAATTTCAGCGTATAAATCTCGAGATTTTGATATGTGTCATCAACAACATCAATTTAATGTTGAGCGTTGTGTTGAAAAAATCAATAAGCCGATAAATTTGTATAATACACAGTTGCCAGTAATGTCTCGAGCCGGAATTCTGGCTGTGGAGTGGATTATAAATATGCGTCTGTTTGACGACGCTTCATTTATTTATAATATGATAAGCTCTGTTATCAATATCGAAAATATACCGATGGTCGGTACCGATTTCAATAACCTGTATGTGGTAAATGCGGATAAAACTTTTGATGTTTTGTTTGAAGATGTTAAACAAGACAGCGGAAAACAAGCATATTTTGTATTTATGGATTTGCCTTCTGATATGTATGTATATGATGAGTATTGCCAGATAAA
This sequence comes from uncultured Pseudomonadota bacterium, assembly GCA_902763905.1. GTDB lineage: Bacteria > Pseudomonadota > Alphaproteobacteria > RF32 > CAG-239 > RUG410. The sequence continues at coordinate 13,057 of CACWUA010000014.1, forward strand.
ACCGCAGAATAAATGGATATCAATGATAAATTTGCCATGGATAAGAAGAGATTATAAAGAAAAAAGACAAGAGGCATATTTGCAGCAAACACGCTGTTTGTTTGGTAAAATGTCAGAATTTATCGAAAATTTGCGTGCCGATAATATGTTAAATAACACTACAATTATCATTCAAGGAACATCCGGAGTTAATGATTTTTCAAGTGCCGTTAATGAGGTTTCTGTTGAACAGATTATGGGTAATCGTATTGTTAATATGGCAATTTTCGATGCCTTAAAAGCAAAATATGAGGAAGATGAACGCTTTTGTACGACAAATCAAATACTAAAAGAATATTTGTTTAAGGAACAAAGGTGTGAAAATAATTTATCGGATTATCATCAGAAGATGGTGGATACGGTGGTTGAACAATTGAATTTGTATAATCGTAACATCAATGCAAATAAAATCAATGTATATGAAAATTGGTATGACGAATGGAAAAAACAGCAAAAAAACAAGGAGATGAATACAGAAGTCTCTGAAGAATCTTTATTTGAGACAGAAACGATTGATAATGCGATGTCAGAGACTGAGGTAATTAACGCAAAAATGGAAGATAATGAAGCGATTGTTCGGGTTGATGTTGATAATTCAACTGATGACGAAGGAAATATTGGCGATTTATTTGGAGTTGACCGATGATTTTGGCAGAGAAAGTACATATATTTTGTAAGAATAGACGTGCTTTCTGGTCGTTGATATTGTTTTCGATATTGTTTTTACTTTCATTGTTTTCCAAATTAATAGCAAATGATAAGCCTTTGATAATAAAGTATAATAATCAAATTTTATTTCCAGCTTTTAAAACTTATACCGATGCATATTTTGGTGGTGATTTTCCGACTGCAGTTGACTATAATGATAAGTTGATTAAAACTAACATTGCTCGCAATGGTTGGATGATAATGCCTCCGATACCATATTCTTTTAATACGGTTGATTATTATCTGAATACGGCAACCCCGTCTGCACCTGATAAGCAACATTGGTTAGGTACGGACGAGGAGGGGCGTGATATTGTAGCACGTTTATTGTACGGAATCAGGTTATCGGTGGTTTTTGCTTTTTTATTGACAGCAGTTTCTTCTTTGTTCGGCATATTTATTGGGGCTGTTCAGGGATATTTTGGCGGAAAGGTTGATCTGATTTTACAAAGGTTTATCGAAATATGGGATTCTTTACCGCAATTGTTTATACTAATAATAATTGCCAGTGTCTTTTTACCGACATTTTGGAGTTTGCTTATTATTTTGTGCTTTACAAAGTCTTCGGCGTAGTCGAATTATTTTCAGACATATTCTTCCTAATGCTGTGGTTACTTCAGTAACATTTATACCATTTATAATGGCAGAAGCAATAACTTCATTAAGCGCACTTGACTTTTTGGGATTGGGACTACCGACAGATTATCCGTCATTGGGTGATTTAGTAAGGCAAGGTAAGGATAATTTACAAGCTCCGTGGATAGGTATAAGTATTTTTGTGGTTTTATCGAGTTTGTTATCGATGTTGATTTTTATCGGCGAGGGGATTCGTGATGCTCTTGATACAAGGAAAAACGGATGAGTATGCTCGAAATTAAACATTTATCGATAGCTTTTAACGGTCGAAAAAACGATAAGTTTCAGGCAGTTAATGATGTAAACTTAAAATTGGAACAAGGCGAAATTCTGGGAATTGTCGGTGAGTCCGGTTCCGGTAAATCTGTTACGGCACTTTCCGTTTTGGGATTGTTACCATATCCTAAGGCAGAGTATACCACAGAATCTTCTATTATTTTTGAAAATCAAGAACTTATAGGACTGGATGAGAAAAAATTTCAACAGATTCGTGGCAATAAAATAGCTTTTATTTTTCAAGAGCCAATGTCATCATTGAATCCGTTGCATAAAATAGGTAAACAAATTGCCGAAAGTTTGAAGTTGCATCAAAATTTGAGCCGAGTGGAGATTAAAAAGCGTACAGTAGAATTGTTAGAAGCTGTTAAAATTCCGGATCCGCAAAATAAAATGAATGCTTATCCGTTTGAATTGTCAGGAGGACAGCGGCAACGGGTTATGATTGCCATGGCAATTGCGAATAATCCGCAAATTTTGATTGCAGATGAGCCGACAACGGCTCTTGATGTAACAATTCAAGAACAAATCATTGATTTATTGATGGAATTAAAGCAAAAAATAGGTATGTCTATTATTTTTATTAGTCATAATCTGCGTTTGGTACATAAAATTGCCGATAAGATTGCGGTAATGTATAAAGGAGAATTAATAGAATACGGAAGTGCCGATACCGTATTTATAACACCGCAACATAGTTATACTAAAAAATTAATTTCATCAAATTTATTACTGAAAAATAATAATAAAAGCAAAAATGATGTAATTCTTAGAGCGGAAAATATTGCTGTCAGCTTTCCATTGAAGAAAAATTTGTGGGGAAGGGTGGTTAAAGAATTGAAGGCTGTCGATAATGTCAGTTTTACGCTTAATAAAGGAGAAACACTGGGAATTGTTGGGGAGTCTGGTTCCGGTAAAACCACATTGGCTTTATCCGTGGTTAATTTAGTAAATCACGTGGGAAAAATATATATTAAAAACAATAGTATATTTAAGGAAGTTAATAAATTTTCCAAGGATTTACAGATCGTTTTCCAAGATCCGTATAATTCATTGAATCCACGTATGAATATTGCACAAATTATAGAAGAAGGTTTAACAGTTCATTATCCACAACTTTCTGAAGCCGAGAGATTGAATAAAATCAAAGAGATAATCAATGAAGTTGAATTAAGCGAGGATATTCTGAATAAGTATCCACATGAGTTTTCGGGTGGACAGCGACAAAGAATTGCTTTGGCACGTGCTTTGGTATTAAACCCGAAAATAATTATTTTAGATGAACCAACATCGGCATTGGATGTTACGGTTCAGGCTCAGGTTATCGGTTTATTGAAAAATTTGCAAAATAAATATGATTTATCGTACATCTTTATTTCGCATGATATGCATGCGGTTCGTGCTATGGCGCACCAAGTTTTGGTGATGAAAAACGGAAAAATCGTTGAAAACGGTTCGGCAGATGTGATTTTCAATAATCCGATGCATGCATATACCAAACAGCTGATTCATGCTTCAATTTTATAAATTTGGCTCAGATTGTATAAAATTGCTTGATGTGTGTATAAAACTATACATAATATATATTATGCGACAAATTTGTTTATAGAAATTAGTTAATCAAAATAATATTAAATCCTCTATTGAAACTGCATTCCATCAGGAGAACCAAAGTTGACACGTCAATACTGCCGTCATGCCTCGATTCCGACAGGAAAGGAAAGTATTGTTTTTTTAATAAAGCATAACCTATTGCAAGTTATTGATTAAGATTATTTATGCGGCAGCATCTTTTGTATTTTTTCATAACTCGGATATGTTTTAATATTTCCGAGTAATGTATAAGTCAGAGGTTCGGTAAAAATTAATTGCGCAGCGTGCATAATATCATCTTTACTGATGTTTTCTATTATCTCTATTATTTTTTCCAACGGCAAATTATCATTATGTAATAAATGACGACGGGAAATCATTTCCGCAGTTGCCGAAGAACTTTCTAAAGACATCAACATCCCGGCTTTACTCTGCACTTTGGCACGGTTTAATTCCGCATCGCTGACCGGTTCGTTACATATACGTTTTATTTCATCGGCTACTACCGGTATGTAATTGCTGATCTCATCTGCATCCAGACCGGCATATATACCAAACACTCCGCTTCCGGTATATGAATTGTTGAAGCTGTACACACTATAAACCAGTCCGCGTTTTTCTCTTATTTCTTGGAATAAGCGCGAGGACATACCATTACCGAGAACGTATGACATTAAGGCAATCGGATAACGGTTATCATCATGGCAATTGCAAGATTTAAAACCCATCATTACTTGAGACTGCTCTGTATCTCGTTGTTTGGCAAAACATCCGCCGGTATAAATTTGTTTATCAGGTACAAAACTTTTGTTTTTTTGTAATGCCGACATTCTGGCTTCAACCATTTTGGTAAAAAGTTCATGCTGCAAATTACCAACAGCGCATACCACGATATTTTCCGCAGCATAATTATGAGACATATAATCAAGCAAAGTGTCGGCATTAAATGAACGTACTTTATCCGCAGGTCCCAATATACTGCGGCCGAGTGCCTGATTTTGGAAAGTCGTTTCTTGAACATAATCATAAAATATATCGTTGGGATCATCGAAATTCTGTTTGATTTCTTGTACCACAACTTCCCTCTCCTTGCTTAATTCATTTTCGCTAAAGGTCGGAGCCATTATCATATCGGCCAAAACATCAAGAGCGAGTTCTAAATCATTTTTCAGCATTTTGGCGTAAAATACCGTAAATTCGCGTGAGGTATAAGCATTGGTACTGCCTCCGGCGTTTTCGATGTCTTCAGATATTTGCAATGCATTGCGTTTTTGCGTTCCTTTGAACACCATGTGTTCCAAAAAATGTGAAATACCGTTATTATCAATGCGTTCATAAGCACTTCCGGTATTAACCCAAATACCTACCGAGACTGTCTCGGTTTGCGGCCTTTCTACCGAGATTACGCGCAATCCGTTTGCCAATATTGAAACATTTATTTCCATAAAAACATCCCCTGCTCTAAAAATTCAATTTGACAGCATTATATTGTCTGATTAGGATAAATCAATAGCAATTATTAAAAAAGGAGTATGTAAATGAACAAAAATCCACATTTTGCCGTTGTTCTTTCAGGATGCGGACGCGCTGACGGTTCAGAAATTCATGAGGCGGTATTTGCTTTGTTATGCATCGAAAATTTGGGTTGTACATATCAATGTTTTGCCCCGAATATAAAACAGGCGGCTGTGATTAATCACCTGAATAACGAGCCGATGGATGAAATTCGCAATGTGTTGATTGAATCAGCACGTATTGCCCGTGGGGATATTATGGATTTAAAGGAATTTAATGTTGATGATTTTGATGGTATTATTTTTCCCGGCGGTCTGGGGGCGGTAACAAACTGGTGCGATTTTGCTCAAAAAGGCGTTGAGTGCGCGGTTGATACAAGTGTGCGCGCGGTTATCCGTAAATGCTATGATAAAGGGCTCGTTATCGGCGCAATGTGTATTGCGCCGGCTATGGTGGCGGTTGTTCTGGCTGATAAAAAAATACACTTTACGCTTGGAGCCGGCGGCGCAACTGCACAAAAGCTGGAAAAACTCGGGGTTGTGCATGAAGAAGTCGGAGTTACTGATGTCTGTATAGACCGCGAAAACCGTATATGCACCACACCGGCATATATGCTTGCCACTAATATGACAGATGTTTGCCAAGGTGCACAAAACCTTATTGGGGCTATGTGTCAATTGATTGATAGATAACGGATAGGTGTCCCCCGTATAGTGAACTGTGCCCGAAAATTTGGACAAGTAAAAAAGTCCCGAGGGCAGCTCATCAGAAGGTAGTTAACAAATGGCATCGGCGCTCGGCCGGTGTCATTTTGCTTAAGTTCCGCTGATTATGTTCATTATTATAATAATAAATATAATTTTCAACCAAAGTTTTCACTTCATCAAAGGTTTAGCAGAATTTGATATCCAAATTATCTATTAAGTGCCCGAAAAAGCTCTCAATCAGGGCATTATCCAAATTAATTTAAAGAAGCCCCCTTTGAAAGCTTTTTTCTTCCAAAGGGGGCTTCTTTTCAACTCTATTTTCTGGTATACAGTTCACAAAAACAGTGGATATCTATTTGAGAATTTGGTAACAGCTTAAACTAATGGTACCATACACAAACATAACCGCTGCCTTTTCAACGGGGTCTAAATTAATAATATAAATCATAATTAAATCTATATTTATTTTTTAGTTTTTGTCAATATCTATTTTCGGAAATCGTTATTTTTTTTGCTTGCATTCCTTATTTTTTGTTTTATTCTGATTAGCAGCTGAATTTTGATAATATAAGGAAGATAAAATGAAAACCAGAACCAGATTTGCGCCGAGCCCGACCGGATATATGCATATCGGTAATTTGCGCACAGCGCTTTATGAGTACTTAATCGCCAAGTCTGACGGCGGCGATTTTATTTTGCGTATTGAAGATACTGATCAAAAACGTTACGTTGAAGGTGCAACCGATATTATTTACAAAACATTGAAACGTGTCGGTATGAATTGGGATGAAGGGCCGGATATCGGCGGAAATTACGGACCTTATGTACAATCTGAACGCAAACCGTTATATGCCGAATATGCTCATAAATTAGTTGAACTTGGTGGTGCATATTATTGTTTTTGCGCTCAAAAAGAAGAAGATAAAGAGGCTGATGAAGATACTCCGGAAGCTCATATTAAGCTAAAAGATCCTTGTAAACATATACCTTTGGATGAAGCTAAAGCACGTATATCAGCCGGAGAGCCGTTTGTGGTGCGCCAAAATATCAATAAAAAAGGTACATCGATATTTCATGATGTAGTATATGGTGATATTGAAATTGATTATGATGAGTTGGATGAAGGAGTGTTACTTAAAAGCGATGGTTTACCTACCTATAACTTTGCCAATGTAATCGATGATCATTTGATGCAGATAACTCATGTGGTGCGCGGCAATGAATATATTTCATCAACGCCGAAATATAATTTGATTTATGAGGCTTTTGGCTGGACACCGCCGGTATATGTTCATGTTCCTCCGGTAATGAAAGATGCTCAGCATAAACTAAGTAAGCGTAATGGTGATGCGTCATTTCAGGATTTAGTAGCCAAAGGTTATCTGCCGGAAGCGATTCTGAATTATATTGCCCTACTCGGCTGGAATCCAGGGGATGAAAGGGAAATATTTTCACTTCAGGAACTTGAAAAGTGTTTTTCAAGTGACAGGTTAAATAAATCTCCGGCTATTTTCGATATTACCAAACTGACTTGGATGAACGGATGTTACATCCGTAATTTGTCTGCCGAAGAATTTCATAAATTAGCAATGTCGTATTATACTGATTTGCCGCAATCAATCGATTTTACGGCATTGAGTGCAGTATTGCAGCCGCGAATCGAAACTTTGGCGCAAATTTCCGAGGAAACGGCATTTTTAGCGGAAGTTCCGGAATATACAAACGAGCTTTATTTAAATAAAAAAATGAAAACGGATACGGATATCGCATTAAAAGCTCTGCAGTTGGTTTTGCCGATACTGGAAAATACCGAGGTATGGACCAATGAAAATCTTTTTGAAACCTTAAAAAGCGTGGCAATGGACAACGTGATGAAAAACGGTCAAATCCTCTACCCCGTTCGCATTGCTCTTTCAGGAAAAGAAACAACTCCGGGAGGAGCAACTGAACTGGCTTGTGTGCTGGGTAAGGCAGAAACGCTGAAACGCGTTCGTAAAGCTATTGAAAAACTTTCGTAAGTATAAGGAGTTGAATATGAAATATTTTACTATAATTGCGGTATCTGTTTTGTTGACAACAACAGTTAATGCTCAGGGCTTGGATGGTGAATTCGAGCGTATGGATATTGACGACGACGGTTATATTTCGGCTGAAGAGATTTCTGTTGTTCAAGATCAGACTATGACACAGCAAAACAAAGAAACGTTTACACTGTTGGATAAGGACGGAAACGGTTCCATAAATAAGCAAGAATATACCGAGTTTTATTCATCTTTGGCGGCTGCTCAAGGAGGAGATAAGCCTGATTTGAATAAAAACTTTTCGGCTTTGGATACAAATCATGACAGTAAGATCAGTGCCAAAGAATTGGAAAATTTTCGTTCTGAGACCAAAGAAACACACAATCAGATGGTTATCGAAGCTCTTGATGCCGATAAAGACGGCAGAATTTCTCGAGAAGAATATGATGATTTTGTAAAGTCAATGTCTGAAATGTTCGGCGCAGTTCAGTTTTAAGCGACTAAGTGATGTATTACAGTCTGTTTGAGATATTTTCTATCGGTATCGGTCCATCCAGCTCGCATACGGTGGGGCCGATGCGAGCGGCCAAGCGTTTTGTGGATAATTTGGCGGTGCAAGATAAATTAAAACGTGCGGTTCGTGTGCAAACGCGTTTGTACGGTTCGTTGGCTTTAACCGGCATCGGACACGGTACATTGAATGCCGTTACTTATGGTTTGATGGGCTTAAATGCCGAAGATATTAATCCGCAAATCGAATATATTGCGGCAATTAAAGCGGAGCAAAAGTTAAATCTCGGCGGACAGAAGGTAATAGATTATAATTTTGATAAAGATATAATTTTAGAAAAGAAAATTTGTTTGACCGAGCATTCAAACGGTATGACTTTTACGGCATTTGACAATAATGATGGTGTATTATTGGAAGAGACCTATTTTTCAGTTGGCGGCGGAACAATTGTCAGACGTGATGAAGTAACCCAGAGAATCGATCGTAAACCGTATGATGTTCCTTATAGTTTTGATAATTGTGCCGAATTGATGCAAATTTGCAAACAGAATAAACTGACAATCGCCGAATTGGTTTTGCAAAACGAAAAGAAAATTTGGGGAAAACAATTTTCCGTATCTAAGCAAATATTGAAATTAGCTCAAATCATGCAAGAAAATATTGATATAGGTATGCAAAAAGACGGGTATCTGCCTGGAGGTTTAAAAGTCAAACGCCATGCCAAAGAAATGTATGAGCGATTGCAGCGTAATTTTAACAGCAATAATACTGATTCACTCACGGCAATTGATTGGATAAATATTTGGGCGTTTGCAGTGGCAGAAGAAAATGCCAGTGGTGGCCGGATGGTTACAGCACCTACTATGGGTTCAGCCGGTTTGATTCCGGCAGTGATGCGATATATGGAACGTTATGGCAAATTCCGTAATGAAACCGAAAAGAAAAATGCGTCCATAACGTTTTTGGCTACTGCATCGGCAATTTGCAGCCTATATCGCAGTAACGCCTCTATTTCAGGGGCTGAAGTCGGGTGTCAGGGAGAAGTAGGAGTGGCTTGTTCTATGGCTGCCGGCGGCTTAGCTGCAGCATTCGGAGGAAATAATGCCCAAATAGAAAATGCGGCAGAAATAGCCATGGAGCATAATTTAGGGTTGACTTGTGATCCTATTGACGGATTGGTGCAAGTACCGTGTATTGAGCGTAATGCAATGGGTGCAATCAAAGCGGTTAATGCGGCGCGGTTGGCGTTGCAGCGTACCGGTACGCACATAGTAAGTCTCGACAGTATTATAAAGACAATGTATGAAACAGGATTAAGTTTGAATCAGGATTATAAAGAGACTTCTTTGGCCGGTATAGCCAAAAATGCCATGAACTGTTAAAGGAATAATTGATGAAAAAACTATGTCTGTCGGTATTGTTTTGCATTTTATCCGCAGGCTTTTCATCTGTTGCAATTGCCGCAGATGATGTTGGAATCACAAGTGTTTTGGTAAGAAAAAGCGCACGTAAAATGTATTTAATGAACGGAGATGATATTGTGCGTGAATATACCATACGTTTAGGAGGCAATCCGGTAGGAACTAAAATCAAAGAAGGTGACAATCGTACACCGGAAGGAGATTATGTTATTGTTTCACATAATCCGCAAAGCGCATATCATCTTTCTCTTAAAATTTCTTATCCTACCTCGGAACAAATTAAAAAGGCGGCAAAAAACCACTACTCTGCCGGCGGTGATATTATGATCCATGGTTATCCCAATAAATCTCCGACAAAAATATTTAAATGGATTCATAAATTTATAGATTGGACAGCAGGATGCATTGCCGTAACCAATGATGAAATCGAAGAAATTTATGTGCTTGTACCGGATAATACACCTATTAAAATAGAACCTTAATTTTTCTAAAAAATATATTGACAAATTTTTTAAAACAGCTATAATGGCACTACTAAGCATATAAATTACGCATAATTATCTATCGTGTTGTGTCTAAATGTGTTGCTTGATAAAAGTTGGGACACTGATATCTAAATATAGAATTTGTTCGGTTTTACCCTTATGACTGATAAGGCACGGTTTTTAACGCACTGAATTTTGATATGGCACGATAACAAACAGAAAGGAAGAATAAAGTGAGATATATTACCGGTGAAAAATTGAATGGGGATATGCATGAATATCGCCGTTTTAAGAATAAAAAATTTTCTCAATCCCAATATTATAAAAGCGAAGAAGTCGCAGAACGTGCAGAAGCTTTATTGAAAGGGTATGAAACCGGCGCTTTGGATGTGCGGGCAAAAGATCAAAAAATCATGGCTCAGTATATTGATACGTTTGCCAATGAAAAACGTGAGATTTTGTTAGGTAAACTGCAAAAAAATGCGATTTTTGATGTTGAAAAATACTTAAAAGACAGTAAACGTACATACTGGCAGAAACTGTTTAATATCGATCCGGATAAACCGATAGAGCTTTCGGGCAGAGCTATGGAAAATAGGGTTAAACAATATAATATGGTTTGCCAGCAATTGTCTCATGGTTGGTTCCATAAAGAAAAAGTCTATAAAAAACAATATTTACTTGAACATGAAGCAGACAGCTATGCCAATGCCTTTATTGCCAATCGAGTGAATGTTGCTTGTGATGATGTGCCGGCGCTTAGAAAATATTTTATGACTTTTATAAATCAGAACAATCAAAACAATATTTCTAAAGCAATTTCAAAACTGGATAATTCTCCGGCAGATGCTTTTGCCGAAAAGCGCACTTCCCTTTGGCAAAAGATGTGGACTGCAGTTAAATCTAAATGGAACGGTATGAAAAAAAATGCACAAGAACAGGCTCCTCGTGCCAAAATTGTGATGATGGAAAATAAGAAATACATTAAGACTGCGGCTTTTACCGGATTACTCACTCTTGCCGGTATCGGATTTCTAAAATCTGATACTATGGCAAAAACTCCAAATATGAGTAAGATTAAGTCTAATACAGAAATTAAAACGAATAAAAACTTTGTATTTAATAAATCAGAATCTAAAATCAATACCGATGCGTTTGCTGTAAAAACTCCGGAATTAACGCATGAACAGAAGATTTGGAAGAATTTTTATGATACCAAAAATGAAATTCACGGTGCGGCATTGAATATTGATGTTGACGGACTTTATAAACAAATTGAAAGTCAGAAAAAAGCCGGTGTTTTTACTGTGTCGGAAAATATCAGCAACGAACGCATTGCATACACTCACCTGATGTACATGCAGTACGGTTTACAATCTCCGATAGATGTTGCACTTAACAGTAAGCAAAAAATTTCCGAATCGCAACAAAAAGCTATTGAAGAGGCTATCAATATTGCCGGAGAAGATGGTGTCGGTATCAGAACATTATCTGTGGCTATAACTAAACGAATGGGGCGTAAAATTGGCAAAAACAGTGCTTATGACCGCGCTTCATATGATTTACAACAAAAGTTTATTGCTAGTCGCAATGCTGTAAATAATTTACGCTGATATCCGTCTTTATACAGATATTGCAATATTGGAGAGCCGGTTAAATACCGGCTCTCTAAAAGTATTGAATATTTATATAAATTTAATACTTTACAAGTTATACAGGTATATGTAATATTGAGGTAATGAGGTGTAATGTTTATAAGGAATTAGCTGATGAGGAATTTTGCTCAATCCGGTCGTTCAATGATTGAAATGCTTGGTGTTCTGGCTATTATCGGGGTTTTATCAGTAGGAGGTATCGCCGGTTATTCAAAGGCTATGCAAAAATATAGAACAAACCGAGCAGTTGATTTGATTACACAAACCGTAACACGGATGCATGTAGCTTTTATCGGGCAAAAGAATTACAATAGTTTGGGTGCAACATTAGATGAAACAAATGAGGTTTTGATCAGTGCTAACGTTGTTCCTGCAGATTATTTAATTCACAACAAAGAAGGTGAAATTATTAAGCCATATCGTTTTCGCAATCCTTTTAAGGGAAGACTCGAAATGCGTGTGGGGGATAAAATAAGAGAAGCCGATAGGAATGCTTTTATTATCCGTTATGAGAACCAACGGATTGGGATTTATTGCCTTGGCGATTAATGAACCGTTACCGGCAGATATACATTTGGAAAATTGTATTTCTTCAAAACCGATACAAATGGGACATGCTATTCACTGTGCAAAAGATAAAACCATGCTGATTGAGGTTGCGGCACGTGCGTGCTCCGATGTTAAAGATAATTCTATCGAACTTATGTTTTATTAGACCTTAAAAAATAAGGTGTTTAATTTATTAACCTCAAGGATTAAATTTGTTGCTTTTTTGATTAATAATGTTAGAGTGTTGCTACAAGATAATTAATCAATTGGAGAGGCAATGCCGCAAATACAGCAAAAAGTACCTTTTGTCTCGGTTATTATACCGATATATAATGTCGAAAAATTTTTACGGCAGAGTCTTGACTGTGTCATCTCTCAAACATTGAATGATATTGAAATTATATGCATTAACGACGGTTCAACAGACGCTTCTGCGCAGATTGTTGCCGAATATGCAGCCAAAGATTCACGAATTAGGTTTTTTTCTCAAAAAAATGCAGGATACGGAGCTGCGGTAAATCACGGTTTGGATATGGCTATCGGTAAGTATGTTGCCATTTATAGCTGACAATGCCGATTTAGTCAAGGCGGATTACTTCAAATATTGGAGCAACGGAAATGATAAATATGAAACAATAGCTAAAAAAGAGGCTTATAATAAAGTATTTACACCTTCTCCGGAAGTATATCTGAGTAATATATGGGGATCGATTTGGTCGGCTATTTATCTTAATCAAATGATAAAGGATAATCATATCCGTTTATCAGAAACATCCGGTGCTTCTTTTCAAGATACCGGTTTTATTTTTAAAACAAATATATGTGCCAAACGTGTAATTTTGTTGGATAAAGCTTTTTTACATTATCGGCAGGATAATAAATCAAGTTCAATCAACAGTAAAAATAAAATATTTTGCGTATGTGATGAATATGATGATATTGATGAATTTATCCGTAAATATAATTTGCGGCAATGGCAAAATTTAGCCAATCGCAAACGCTGTGAAGCTTATTTTTGGAATTTGGAGCGGTTATCTCCGGAAAATCGGCAAATTTTTATCGATCGGGTTAAGCCGTTTCTGTTGCAGGTAAAAGAGATGACTGCAAATGGAGAATTTTCTCTTTCGGCGAAAAAATATAAAAAATTGGAATTATTGAGAAAGTCAGAGAAAAAGTTTTTGAGATATTATAAAATCAGGGATTTTTTACACAAATTAAGGAGCATAATATGAAAAACTTAGTTGTCGGCGCCGGCTTTTCCGGTGCAACCATTGCCCGCAAAATTGCGGAAGAATTAAACCAAAAGGTAACGGTAATCGATACCAAAAGCCATATTGCCGGAAATGCTTACGATTATCGGGACCACAACGGTATCATGATTCATAAATACGGCTCGCACATTTTTCATACCAACCTAGATAATGTCTGGGCGTTTATCAGCCGTTTTGCCAGTTTTAATACCTATATGCACCGAGTGGTGGCAGTAATTGACGGCATTGAAACTACCATTCCGTTTAATTTGCGTACGCTGTATAATGTATTTCCGGAAAGTATGGCTCAGCGTATGGAAGAAAAGCTCTTGCAGCACTTTGAATATAATAAAAAAGTACCGATTTTGGAATTTCAAAAACAAGATGATGCCGATTTGAAATTTTTGGCACAATACGTTTATGAAAAAATATTTTTGCATTACACCACAAAACAATGGGGCGTATCGCCTAATGAAGTTGATGGCGCCGTAACCGCCAGAGTTCCGGTTTATATTTCTTGCGATGATCGCTATTTTCAAGACAAATATCAGGGAATTCCGTTTGCCGGCTATGGTAAAACCGTGGAAAATATGCTGGATCATCCGAATATTGAGGTACGCTTAAATACTAAGTTCAGCGATTATAAAGAAGATTATGACCGCTTGTTTTATACCGGTCCGATTGATGAATTTTTTGATTATAAATTCGGCGAATTGCCGTATCGCAGCGTTAATTTTAAGCTTGAGGAATTGGATATGCCGTATTATCAATGCAATTCGGTGGTTAACTATCCGTGCAACTACGATTTTACGCGTATTCACGAATATAAGCATTATTTGAACGACTTGTGCGAAAAAACGGTTATTGCTAAGGAATATTCAGAGTTTTTCGAACGAGGTAAAAACGAGCGCTATTACCCGATTCCGAATGAAGCTAACGCGGCGCTCTATCAGCAATATTTGTCAGAGGCAAAAGCTCTTAAAAATGTATATTTCTTGGGGCGTCTCGGTGATTATAAATATTATGATATGGATAAAGCGATTGCTCGCGCATTGGAACTTTTTGAGGAGATAAAATAATGAAAAGAAATACAGTCAAAGTGCAACCAAAAGTGTCAGTTATTGTACCGATTTATGGCGTTGAAAAATACCTACATCAGTGTGTAGATAGTATTTTGGCACAAACATTGAAAGACATTGAAATTATTTTAGTTGATGATGGTTCAAAAGATAAATGTCCGCAAATTATCGATGAATATGCAAACAAAGATAAACGTATTGTAGCAGTTCATCAGCCAAATGGCGGGTATGGTCGCGCCGTTAATCATGGTATTGAGCTTGCAACCGGTGAATATATGGGTATTGTGGAGCCGGATGATTGGATTGAGCCTGATATGTATGAAACACTTTACAAACATGCAAAACAATATGATGTTGATGTGGTAAAAGGACCTTATAATGATTATTTTGATAATCCGAGAGTATATCGTAAATTATGTGATCATGCACATAACATATGTCCAGAACATAATCCGTTTAATATATATGAATACCCGATGCCTTTACAACACCATGCCAGCATTTGGACAGGTCTTTATCGCTTAAAATTTATTAAAGACAATGGAATACAGGTTTTAGAAAAAAATAAAGGACGATATGCTGATCAAAACTGGAGATATGAAACTCTGATGTTGGCAAAAAATATTTATTGGGAAAATCAACCTTTCTATAACTACAGATTAACCAATGAAAATGCTAGCTCTTTCAAAAAGAATAATCCTGATGATGTTTTTGATATTTATGAGGAGTTGTATAAATTTTTAAAAAAACATCCTCAAGAATTTGAACAAATTAAAGAACATTTATATATAGAAATATACAGACACATGTTTTGGAATCTATCTCGTGTTGATCAAAAATATTCGCAGTATTGTCTGAATAGAATTCACAATGTATTTAATGAAATGGATGTTGATATTGTTAAAAAATCAAAATTTTTCAGCGAAGATGAAAAAAAAATGTTTATTAAATTATCTGATAAAAATTATGCAATGAAAGTAGCTCTAAAAAAATTACAAGATAATATATTCTCGATTAAGAAATCTTCTTCTCGTAGACATAAAATTCTAACAGTATTAGGTATTAAATTTAAATGGAAAAATGCTGACGACTACACAAACAAATACTCTATGAAATTATTATTTTTCTTTCCTCTTTTTTCTCTTGTTCAAATAAATGGAAGGAGGATATATAAAATATTTGGCATTCCTGTGTTGAAAAAGCGTAAAATGGCAAATGGTATTACTACAAAATACTATCTGTTAGGTCTCCCTCTTCTAAAAGTGAGTAGAAAGGATTACTAATGAATACAACAATGGCAAAACTAATATCTATATTTATTAAAGATGCACAAAAGAAAAAATTTATATACAATATTCTGACAAACAAAGAATATAAAAATATAAATAATAATACGCAAATATTGGAAAAATTAGAATCTAAAATAGATAATTTACAAAAATTAGAAAAATTAGAATCTAAAATAGATAATTTACAAAAAAGCATTTCAAATTTAACTAGTGTTGTAAGGGCTAAAACAGATGCGTCTTCATTAAAAACTGCTGTAGGAGATTTACGATTGCAGCAGTTAGGTTCTTTGGCATTGCTTAAGAATATTATAAAATTTTTTGAGGATAATAATCTAATTTATTGGCTTGAGGCAGGAAGTTTATTAGGAGCAGTTCGTCATAAAGGATTTATTCCTTGGGATGATGATATGGATATTGCTACAACACGAGAATGCTACGAAAAACTAAAACAGATTCTGCCTAAGTTATGTAAAAACGGTATAAGTTATAGTGAGGGTGATATAATTCGTATTTTCTATAAAAATACATCCTTACAAGTAGATATTTTTCCTTTTGATTCTGGAAATTCTGAAGAATTGCCTGATGCTGTGTCATATAAAATTTTAACAAATAAATTACAAAAAATATTTGATAATATACCTTTTGATTGGTCTAATTACCGAAAATCCACGATTCCCGAAGAATATAAATTAAAACTTCGCGATATTTATAAAGATGAAATATTACAAAATAAACCAATTCCTGAAAAGGCTTATCTATTCTTTGCTCCCCATTGTTTTACATGGAAAAGAGTTTTGTGTAAATATGACGAAATTTTTCCTCTTAAAAAGATTCAGTTTGAACATATGGAGCTATGTATACCTAATAACGCTTATATGCATTTGCATAATTATTTTGGGGATTTTGAGGTACTACCAGATAAAATGAGTTCTCATCATGTTAATATAGGAAAAAATTTTTCTGAGGAAAATATTTGTGATATTTTAGATTTTATTGAAAAAAGTAAATTACTTTAAGGAGGATTCAATGAAACGCATTATTACTTATGGTACATTTGATGTTTTGCACTACGGACATGTCAATTTGTTAAAAAGAGCAAAAGCATTAGGAGATTATCTTATCGTTGTACTTTCCAGTGACGAATTTAATCAAATTAAGCACAAAAAATCATTCTACACGTATGAACAACGTAAAATGATTTTGGAAGCTTGTCGCTATGTCGATTTAGTTATTCCTGAATATAACTGGGAGCAAAAGATTGATGATGTAAAAAAATATCAGGCAGATATTTTTGTAATGGGAGATGATTGGAAAGGAAAATTTGACTTTCTAAAAGATTATTGCAAAGTAGTTTATTTGCCGCGCACACCGGATGTTTGTTCTACTAAAACACGAGAATATCTGAAACATCGAGAAGCAAATGGTTCATAAAAAAATCAAAGTAAAGGATAATATTATAACAAAGGTATATAATGAATACGTCTGAAGATATCGAACAAGCAAAATATGTTGTTCTGACATTGATAAGAAAACTGTATGCATTATCGGAAAAATGTGATGATAATGACAGGTCTGATTATAATAAAAAAATCAAACAATTACAAAAAGACTTGAAATTTGTTGATAAATCAGTTATTCTCGAGAAAATAAAAAATGTTTATGTACCATATTTGCAACAGTTGGAAAAAGAGGAATAGATGAAATTCGAGCCGATATTATCACCACAGGAGCATCAAAAGTGGGTAGAAGAATTGATTATCCCAACTTTTACACGGGATTGTACCCCCTCCTCCAATCCGACTTTTGTTTTGATTACCGGACAATCGGGAGCCGGTAAAAGCTATTCATCTCGGCGGTATGCTCAGGATAATTTAGATGAATATCCGGTATTATTCGGTACCGATGATATTAGACAGCTACACCCGATGGCGGATGAGATTATCAAACATGATCGTGCCAATTATACTTTCAGGACCAAAAAAGATGCGGGAATGGCACGCACAAAATTGTTGGATCATTGTTTTGACAAAGGTTATAATATTGTAATAGAAAGCATTTTACTGGATCAGCGAAGTTTCGATTTTCTTTAGACAAGAAGAGCAGTTAGCTATTACACATGAAATCGGTTTTCCGGCCACTCTCGGAGTGCATGACGATTCTTATTATTTACTTCCGGATATCTTAGCCAATATGAGCCGTCATAATACAGTAGATCGTATAAGCATTTATAATCGCAGATACTGCAATTTTTACGATAGCAGTGTTCAAGATAAAGATCCGTTGTTGATTCAGCGCAAATTGCGTGAAGCTCGTAACAGTGCGCTAAATCGTGAAGATATGACTAATGTGGCATTAAAGTGGATAGATGTTATATCTATGATGAAAGAGCGTAAAGCTCCGACTAAAGAACTGAAAACCGTTGAAGAATTATTTACTAAATTTATGAGAAAATCAGGACTTTTGCTATCGTCTGATTTCAAGAAGTCTATTT
This sequence comes from uncultured Pseudomonadota bacterium, assembly GCA_902763905.1. Lineage (GTDB taxonomy): Bacteria > Pseudomonadota > Alphaproteobacteria > RF32 > CAG-239 > RUG410. The sequence continues at coordinate 31,282 of CACWUA010000014.1, forward strand.
TATTCAAATCCGGAATATTGGAAAAATGAAAAAATATTTTTATATATTTCGTCATGGACAGAGTACTTATAATTTGGCCGGCAGAACTCAAGGACAAACCAATGATTCGGTGCTGACTGATTTGGGAAAACAACAAGCTTTAGAAATCGGCACAAAACTTAAAGATAAAAATATTGAGATTATTCTTTGCTCGCCATTGGCACGAGCTAAACAAACTGCCGAGTTGGCTAACATATCTTTACACTGCCCTATTGTCGAGGATGCTCATTTTATTGAAGTTAATGTCGGTGAAATCGAAGGTATGCACTATACAGAGATAATGAATAAATTCGGTGAAAAATATCAGCAGTGGCGCAGTTGCGATACAAAATATGAAAATTTGCGTTTTATCGGCGGAGAAAGCAAAAAAGAAGTTAGACAGCGCGTATTTGAAGGATTGCAGCAATATGCCGAAAACTCACCGTATTCTGTTGTGGCAGTTTCTTCTCACGGAATAATGCTGACACAACTGCTTATTGCACTTGGTCAAAGCGGTACCGATGTTTCTAACGGAAGTATCTTATGCTTATCTTATTGCGGCGGAAAATGGCAAATTGAAGAATTTATGTAAGTTATTGCGAAATTATGCCTTAAAAATGTATGCTTGCTAATCTTTTATTTATCTTTTTTGATTACTATATCCGCAGATGAGAGGATGTGGTATGATGCGTAAGTTATTGCTCGGTATTGCTTTATTGTTCGGTGCGTTGAATTGTTCAGCCGCGTATGCGGGTGATTCGCTGAAAAGTACAGAGAATACCTCAATTCAACTTTATCATAATGGTAAAGACCAGGTGTTGGCAGAATTTACGATCCAGCCTGACTGGCATATTTCATGGAGCAATCCGGGGGATGTGGGGCAACCTACCGAGGTAACGGCAGTAAATGCAACAATCGAGGTTTTAGAACAGTCAATACCTGTAGCGCGCACTATTTATGACTTTATGCATGAATATTTGTACGAAAATAAAGCCTATTATTCTCTTCGGGTGAATAATCTCAATGATGCCGAAATCACATTTAATTTTGTGGAATGTAATGATGTTTGCAAACCGGAAACATTGACGTTTAAATTAGCGGAAATAGCAGCTTCCGATAAGACACAATGGGAGATGTTACGGCAACGGGCAAAAGAAACTTTTCCGCAAAAAATTACCTTAATAAGTCCCACAGATGAAAATTTATTACAATTCGATACAGATGTAACCAATCAGATGTATTTTGCTCCGACACAAAAAAACATAATTGATGAAATGAGTATCAATATTGAAGAAACTCAAAACGGAGTTAATGTGCGTTGGCAATCCGAGCAGCCGCAGCAACTAAAACAGGCTTTGTTATTGACCCCCGATAATGCTTATTTGATTAATATAGAATATGAAAATACATTAAGTTTGAAGCTTTTATATATGATTCTTTTAGCTTTTATCGGCGGTATAATTCTCAATGCCATGCCTTGCGTATTTCCGATTTTAAGCCTGAAAATATTTACATTGTTAAAAAAGCCACAAACTGGGATAATCCCTTATAAAAACGCACTTTTCTACACATTAGGGGTGTTACTGTCTTTCATTATTCTGGCGTTGATTATGTTATGGTTGAAAACCGGAGGCAATAACATCGGCTGGGGTTTCCAACTGCAAACGTCGTGGTTTGTGGGGATTATGGCTGCGGTATTTTTCCTGTTGTTCTTGTTTATGACGGATATTTTGCATTTTCCTGATTTTGCCGGCAACACCATTCATCGTCTGTCCGGTTTTAACGAATTTACCACCGGATTTTTTGCGGTATTGGTAGCCAGTCCGTGTGCAGGTCCGTTTATGGGGGCGGCCATCGGCTATGCCTTTATGCGCACCAACACCGAAGTTATAGCGATTTTTACGGCATTGGCATTCGGTTATGCCCTACCCTATGCACTGATTGAGATGTTTCCGCAGGCTTTGCACCGCATTTTGCCAAAGCCGGGGGCTTGGATGCAAAAGCTGAAAATCATTCTCTCCATACCTATTTTGATTACGGCGATTTGGCTCGGTTCCATTTTTTATACGCAAATTATGACCGATACTTATGCCGCCGACACCACCGAGCTTGATTGGCAACCGTTTGATGCCGAGAAAATTGCCGAACTTAACGAACAAGGACGTAATGTTTTTGTTGATTTTACCGCCGATTGGTGCCTTACGTGTCAGTTTAACGAGAGATTTATTTTGAAAAGTCAAAGATTTAAGGAATTTGTGCAAGAAAACAATGTGGCTTTATTTGTGGCCGATTTAACCGAACATCAGGAAGATTTGGGAACGGCGCTTTCGTCTTACGGACGCGACGCCATTCCGCTTTACGTGTATTATCATCAAGGCAAATACGAGATTTTACCGCTGTTTTTCAGCGTAAAATCCTTACCGCAATAACTCTAACCAAAGAAAGGAAAACTTATGAAAAAACTTCTACTTGCTTGTATGGCGCTTTTCTTAACCTCTTTCAATACGTCAGCTCAAAATGTTAATCCGGAAGACGTGATTGTGCTTAAATTAAAAGACGGCGATGTTTATATTCAAACATATCCGGATGTTGCGCCTAACCATGTTGCCCGCATTAAAGAGTTAGTGCGTCAGGGCTTTTACGACGGTTTAAAATTCCATCGGGTGATTGACGGCTTTATGGCGCAAACCGGCGACCCGCGCGGTAACGGCACCGGCGGCAGCGGGCAAAACCTCAAGGCTGAATTTAACAACAAGCACCACGGCCGCGGCACGGTTTCGATGGCTCGGGCGATGGATCCGGATTCTGCCGACAGCCAGTTCTTTATCTGCTTTAAGGATGCCGGTTTTCTGGACGGTCAATACACCGTTTGGGGACAGGTTATCAAGGGTATGGAATTTGTAGACAACATTAAACGCGGCAATCCGGCCGACAACGGTACGGTTATCAATCCGGACGTGATTGTTTCGATGAAAGTTCTGGCAGATATGCAGAAATAATATTATCCGTCATTGCACAAAACAGCCCCGTACCAGAAGATGTACGGGGCTAATATTTAATTTTCATCAATACAACTTTGCAAAATCTCAGAATCCGGCGCATTATTCTTAAATTCTTGTAATTCTTTTTCTGATAATTTACTGACCTTATCTTCCATACATTTAAGAATTTGCTTTCTTATTTTATTTTTTCCGTAATCGTTCATTTTCTTTTTTGCATTTTCTTCCATAAGTATGATTTTCGCCTTGGCTGTTGTTGAAATAATTTCATCTACGCTATATTCGGAGAATATGCAATCCTCAACCTTTATAAGGACTTTTAAGTCATTTTCCTTATATGCTTCCAATTCTTCGTGGGATAAACTATTGATACATTTTTCAAAACTGTCATCCGGCAATCCGTTGTTTTTCAAAAAATAATTATATACGAGATATTTTTTATATTCTTCATCGGAATCATATTTCTTCAAACATTTAGTAGCTAATTCAGAGTAGAAATCACCAATTTTCATCAGCTTACTGTCATTTTTATCTTTATTATGCGTTTTAATGTACCAGCGTTGATATTGCGGCATTTTATAAAATGCTTCTTTGACGCATTCTTCTGATTTAGAAAACGGATATTCAAGATTTGCCAAATAATCGTCATCACTTAAGTAAAGAAAACATTTATTGATTTTCTTATAATAGACATCAAGTTTATCTTGCGAAAGCGAACTCATTAATCCACTACGCGCTACTTTATCGGCATTAGCAAGTTGTTTGAATATATCCTTATTATATTCGCTATTTAGATACGCTTTGCATTTGCATTAATCCGGTGAATTTGGCGCTTCTATTGAACAAGTTTCGATGTATTTGTTGATTAAAAATGTGTTGCTGTTCATATATGCATAAGCACCGATGCCGCCGATACATAAAATTGACGCTAAACTTGCAATAATCGCTGTAATTTTCTTCATTTTAGTCTCCTTCGGGGTTGGTTAGATTATTGATTTGAGATTTATTTACTAACCTCATCAATTCTTTCAGATATGTTCGCTTCGGATTATTCTCTCCTAAGTTTTCTACATAGACTTCGAGACATTCAGGACAATATTTATAAAGAGCTTTGATGAATTCATCCTTTCTAGAATGCATTTTTTGCAATAAACCAAACATTGTGTGTATATAATCTAATTTACGTGCATATTTTTTCATATAAAAAATTGCTAAATTGTAAGCTTCAGGACTACCTATATCTCCAAGAGCAGCTATTTTTAAGTCAACCGCATAACGATTATTTTCATTTTTCTTAAGTAAATCATCACATATAGCAATGGCTTTTTGATATTCTTGAGACATTCTGAATTCTTTTGCTTTTTGCAATTCTGTTTTCACTGGCTCTATTAAAAATTCTTGATTTGCATAAAACTCTTCCAAATCATAATATGCATCTTCCATTTCTTCATACTGTCTATCAATCATATCAATTATATTATAGTAAGCATCTTCATAATAAGAACAATCTCTATCGTCGGTATCTACTCCTTCATAATAACATTGATTATCACTATCATTATAGTAGTAATTATTATGTTTTACCCCGCCTATAGATTGTTGCATCTGCTCTATTTCTTCCTGTAGAAATTTTCTTATTTCTTCACTATTACTCATAATCGTATCCCCTTTCACACCATAAAAAAATCCACCTTAAATAAATAAGGTGGTCGGAGAGTTCGTAAATCATATTGCGTGAAATGATTCTTTTAGCCTTTAAAATCATATAAGATTTTTGGACATACGCTAAAAGCTCCCCGACCATATTGCTATGAATCGGGGATATATTTATCGTCGGTTGTTACGAATAACCGACAATTTAACGATGTTACATCCGAACACCGCACGCAACAAAGGCTTACGACAGCCCGCACCTTTTTTATTTAGGTACTAACCGAAAATTTCGGCTGAAATCAGCATAACAAACTAAATTTTTTTTTGCAACATTTTTTGAGGTATGTATTTTATATCATCATTACAAAATTTAAGGCTCTCAGATGAGAGCCTTTTGCATATGAGCACAATATCCGCCTTTTAGTTGAACACAGCCATTATCAGCAGTAAGCCTAATCCGAGCGGAGCGATGTAGCGCAACGTTATCAGAAAATAACGGGTAAAACCGCTCGATACGTGTGCACTGCGGCGAATGTTATGAATTATCGGTTTCATCGCCTTATAGCCCACAAACAGCGCCATCGTCAGCGATACAATTGTTGCCGTATATGTCGAGGCCAGCCAATCGGCAAACGTGAACAAATCGCGTCCGAAAATCTTCCAATCTAACAGGCCGGAAAATGAGGCCGTTACTGCCGTAAAGCCCAAACCGGAAATCAACATTACCAACAAAGCCGCCGTAAAACGCGAAACTTTCAGCTTATCAATAAACAAATTGGTCGGCATTTCAAACAGCGAAACCGTCGAAGTTACGGTCGCCAACATCAGCAACAAATAAAAAGCCAATGCCCAGAAGTGTCCGCCGTTTAATTGTTGAAACACCAGAGGCAGGCTGATAAACGTCAGCCCCGGACCGGATTCTGCCGACATTCCGGCGGAAAAAATTGCCGGTATAATGATTATCGCACTCAAAAGCGCCGCCATCGTATCAAAAAATTCAATACTGCGCACCGACTTAAACAAATTCTCCCGCGGCGAAAAATAGGAGCCGTAAACCAACAGAATACCAAAGCCGAGCGATAGCGAAATAAAGGCCTGTCCCAAAGCGGCGGTAAAGGTTTTAAACAGCGGCGTCCAACGGAAACCGTCGGCCGTAAATCCCAAATGCGTCTTATCAATCGTCAGCAGAAAATCAATCCCTTTCTCTGCTCCGTTTAAGGTTAGCGCCCGCACACTCAACAGAATAAATATCAAGAACAAAACCGGCATCAGATAAAGTCCGGTTTTCTCAATGCCTTTGCGCACTCCGCCGATAACCACAACCGCCGTCGCCAACAAGAAAATCAAACCGCTGCTGTATTGAATCGTAAAGTTCTGCGTCAACGATTGAAACTCGTTTTCAAGATTGTTTTGGCTTATCAACATCAACTTGCCGCTGACCGCCTCAAGAAAATAATACAGCACCCAGCTTGCCACCAAAAAATAAAATGAGAGGCACAAAAACACACCGAAAGCCGAAAACCAACCGCCGAAAAACGACCACAGTCCCAAGTGTTTCATTCCGGTTTGTTCGCCGATTAGCCTATAAGAATCAATACAGTTACTTTTGGCAGTGCGGCCGATGGAAATTTCCGCCACCATCAACGGATTGCAGATCAGCAACAAAATCAACAGATATACCAAAATAAAGCTCAAACCGCCATATTGTCCGCACAAATACGGAAAACGCCAAATATTTCCCAACCCGACGGCGGAACCGGCCGCAGTCAGGATAAAACCCCATTTACTGGAGAAATTTTCTCTTTTCATAAATTATCTCTCTTGAAATATATTCTATCTGAGCTTTTATATCTTAAAATCAAACTGTTGTAAACAAGATTATTGTCAATATTACCAAGATACAAAATACGACAAATATAGATTGACATTTTATATAATTTTGCTAACGTAAACAAGTTAATTTTATTATTTTAAAACTTAAAAAAATTATTACTGCTATGATTGTGTTATATGTAACCTGTGCTGGGGTCGACGAGAGGACTAATATTGGAAATCTTGTCAGGTTGATGGAAACTTTTCAATTCGGAGAAATCGGTATAGAGGTTTCCGAAAGACAATTTTCTGTTCATAATGAGCGCATTAAGTGGATAAAAGAGCTTAATGACTATATTCTGAGGGATAATCGCTTTGTTAATGCGGCGCTTCATATTAGCGGCACTTGGGCTGAGAATATGTGCCATGGCATAGTTGTTCCCGAGTTGCAACCATTGCTCAAATTGCAAGATATATATAAGACACCGCTGTTTAAGAGGATTAAATTAGACTTTGTGCTTGAAAAAGGTGATAATCCTGACGATATCGGCAATGCCTTGTTAAAATTGCAATATCAATTGCATCGTCGTTTCATTATCCGCTGTAATGCCGATAATGAACAATTTATCGAGCAGTTGTTGAAAAATGGTGTTATGATTGATTGCTTGTATGATAAAATTATTCATGGTGTTAATCTATCCACGAACAACCAGATTTATGCAAATCTGCTAAAAGGTTATTCTTTGGAATTTACACCGTATAATGTTCATAATCTGATGGCTCAGATATCTTCAATGTATTCTAGATCATCTTTTAACAATCCAATCTATATTGAGGCTCAGAAAGGATCACTTGAGTACAGAGGGAAAATTTCATTGGATAGATGCAATAATTTTTTACTGGCTTTCAGAGAATGGTATACTCAGTATAAGTATCAAACCTTAGGATTTTAAGTTAAACCGTCGGCTAATTACCGACGGTTTAGCTTATTTTAAAGTGTTTATATTTCAGCTTATCAAATCTTTGATGATTTCGCCGGCCATAATCAGCCCGACCACCGACGGCACAAACGATACACTCCCCGGTGTCTGCCTTTTGCCGCTGTTTTCATCACTAGGCAGAGGTGTCAGCGGCGGTTCTTCCGAATATACCACTTTGAGATGATTTATCCCGCGTTGCCGCAATTCCCTGCGCATAACTTTTGCCAACGGACAAACCGAAGTTTTAGCTATATCCGCCACCTTAAAAGCGGTTGCGTCGAGCTTATTGCCCGCACCCATAGCGCTGATAATCGGTGTGCCGGCGGCATTTGCCTGTTCCGCCAAAGCAATCTTTCCGGCAACCGTATCAATGGCATCGGCTACATAATCGTATTGCATAAAGTCGAATTCCGCCTGATTTTCCGGTAAGTAAAAACATTTATGACAAAACACTTTTATATCGGGATTTATATCTTTGGCACGCTGTGCCGCCACCTCAACCTTTGCCTTTCCGATGGTGGAATGAAGCGCAATAATCTGGCGATTGATATTGCTCAAACTAACCGTGTCATTGTCTATCAAATCCAATGCCCCTACTCCGGCGCGCGCCAATGCCTCGACCACATAGCCGCCGACACCGCCAACTCCGAACACAGCCACCCGCGAGCGTCGCAATTTTTCAACTGCGTCAGCTCCAAGCAATAATTCCGTTCTGCTAAACTGATTTACCATTTTGTGCGCGGCCTGTCCCCATACATTCCGGCCTGTATGCACAGCGGTTTAACGATTTCATTGGCATTACCCTGCACTTTTTCAATGCGATAGGCGCGCTCACATTCCCATGGCGTCACCGGAAATTGTTTATTCCATACATTTAGTATCGCCGCCATATTTTCGCTGATACGATAGCGCGGATATGTGTTTTGCATATAAAGATAAGTACGGGCAATCAAACCTTTAACCGCATCACGCGGCTCCACTTTGTTTTTATAAATTGCCATACCGCCGCAAACGCCAAAAGTCGGCTTAATCGGCTTGGTAAACTGAGTAAAGTTATAATTGGCGCGCAAATAATTTACCGCACCGATAGCCGGATACAGGTTATACATATCGGTATACATATAGCGAAACTCCTCGCTTTCCTGTTCGGCACAAGCACGACCTTTGAACTTTTTGCCTTTTTTGGAAACGCAAGCATCTTTGCCGGCAAACCATTCCGGAAAAGTTTTGCCGAAATTTTGTGCCGGCACAATATGTTCCCATTCCATACGGGTTGCCTTGCGCTGCAATTCTTCTTCCGAAATATCATAAACGTCAAATTCGGCAGTTTGCAAATCCGGCAACGAGAATCCGCGCGGACGAATGATTTTTTTGTCTTTGGTAAAATCGGCGCCGCAATAAAGAGTTATTCGCTGATCATAATATATTTTATTCAGCATTTCTTTTTTTACGGCATAAAAAGACTGGCTATGCCGATTGCCCCAAACCTTGTCTTTCGGTTGTTCGGCATCTTCATCATAACTCCAAAACCAAATTGCCTGAGCCGACAGCGGCAAAATCAGCAACAACGCGGCTATTATCCAAATTTTTTTCATCTTTGCACTTTCTTTAATCGTTGTGTTTGTCCGTATGGTAAGAACAAATCAAAAAAAAGTCAATAACGGACTGATATTTATTGCAAGTTCGTTTATTTTTAAGAGTAAAAAAATATCCTGCTCTTTCAATTAAGAAAAAACAGGATATTTATTTTTTGCTTTTTACTATTTCCACTTGTCATACACGTCTCCGTTAAGAGAAACATACACGACTTTATCGTCTCCGCCCTCATATTTGGCGATACAGGGAACTATTTTTCCTTCTTCGGTTATCGCTGCTGCATTGTAGCGAGAATCATTCGGTTCCGGAGTTCCCAGACAATATTTACCATCAATAACAGCGTATGGTACGACCAAATCTTTGGCAGGAATTAATCCGGCTTCGACCACGTCTTTGTGATTTATCCGAGAAAACCCCTGAAGCCAGAAAACTGACGGAACCTGCTGTTCTTTAGTTGTGGTGAGAACGATTGTTTCACTTTCATATTCCGCCGTTGCCGGTGTAATGTGAAGATATGCATCATCCTCCGTTTCAACAATTTCGTAGTTATCACCCACGGTCTGGGCATATGAAATCATCGAAACAAGGAGCATAGAGATTATCAACAGATGTTTCATCTTGTATTTTGTTATTAGCCTTACAATAAGTCGTACTCGCATTTCGGCATCAATTTTGACTCGATTTTACTATCCGGTTTTTGTATTAAATACAAAAATTACAGACTCTGCTCTCTAAACAAAAATCGACTTGATTGCCTTATAGCTTACTGCACATTATTTTCAGGCCTCCTTGCGGAGAACGTTTATAATCCTACGGAATAATATTAATTGCATTTAATATAATGGCAAATACAATAATATCAGTTTAACGGCTTTGTTTTAGCATATTTTGTACAAAAATCAAGTTTGAAATTTAATTTGTAAAAAAACCGCCCTATTCATCATAAGGCGGTAATTTCATTCATTGAAAACGAAATTAAGCGTCGGCCTCGTCGGTACGCGGCTCGCTGATTGCCTCTGCTGCGATTTCCGCATTTTCGGCCTCGGTATCAATCACGTTGTCGTTTTCCTCGTCGATTTCCTCGTCGGTGCCTTCATCGGCATCAAGTTTGGTTACCGAAACAACGTTCTCATTTTCGGCAGTACGGAACAAAATCACGCCCTGCGTCTTACGACCGGCAATACGAATGTCGTCAACCGGCATTCTGATAAGTTTACCGCCGTCGGTTACCATCATAATATCCTTATCTTCGGTAATCGGGAACGAGCTGACAACTTCCTTATTGCGCGGCGACATTTCCATATTGGCTATACCCGAACCGCCACGGCCGGTCACGCGATATTCATACGAAGAAGAGCGCTTGCCGTAGCCGGTAACAGTTACGGTTAAGATGAATTCTTCCATCTTTTGCATTTCTTCAAACTTCTCTAAGCTGAGCAGGTTCAGTAAGCCGGTCTGATCAGCCGTAATGCAGCTGGTTTCGCCACTTTCGGTATCAATGCGTTTCATGGCACCGGAGACTTTCAAATACTCATCGCGTTCTTCAATCGGGGCTTTAATATGCTTAAGCATGGTCATCGAGATAACTTCATCGCCCTTTGCCAACTTAATACCGCGCACGCCGGTGGAGTTACGGCCGACAAACACGCGGACATCGGTTACAGGGAAGCGAATACATTTACCTTGGCGCGTTGCCAACATAATATCGTTGTTTTCATCACACATGGCAACATTAATCAGCTTATCGCCTTCGTCAAGTTTCATTGCAATCTTACCGTTAGATTGAACGTTGACAAAGTCCATCAGGCTGTTGCGACGAATGTTACCGCTGGCGGTAGCAAAAGCAATCGAAACACCATTGCACTCTTCCTCATTCTCCGGCAATTTCATAATGGCGGTAATGTTTTCGCCGTTTTGTAACGGCAACAGATTGATGAACGGCTTACCTTTAGAAGTCGGCGAACCGAGCGGCAATTTATAAACCTTCATCTTATACACAATACCGCGGCTGGAGAAGAACAACACCGGTGTATGTGTACTGGCTACAAACAGACGCGTCACAAAATCCTCGTCTTTGGTGGTCATACCGGATTTACCCTTACCGCCGCGCTTTTGCGCTTTATAAGCGTTCAGCGGTACGCGTTTGATATAACCTTCTTCGGTCACGGTAACTACCATTTCTTCACGCTGAATCAGCGATTCAATATCTTGATTGTATTCAATATCCTGAATTTCGGTCATACGCGGTGTGGCATATTCATCTTTAACCGCCACCAACTCATCACGCATAATGCCGTAAAGTTTTTCGCGGCTCGAAAGAATAGAAAGAAACTCTTTGATTGCCGCACCCAAATCCACCAATTCTTCGTGAATTTTATCGCGTTCCAAACCGGTCAAACGTTGCAATTTTAAATCCAAAATCGCACGGGCTTGGTCTTCTGACATTCTGTAAACACCGTTTTCTACTTTTCTGTCCGGCTCATCAATCAGCTTAACCCAATCTTCAATTGTACCGGCCGGCCATTCGCGGCTGACTAATTGTTCACGAGCGTCTTGCGGTGTCGGTGCGTTTTTAATCAGTTCAATCACCGGATCAAGATTTTCCACGGCAATTGCCAAACCAACCAAAACGTGCGCGCGGTTGCGAGCTTTATTCAAGCGGAACACAGTGCGACGACGAATTACTTCTTCGCGGAACTCGATAAAGGTTGAAATAATATCGCGCAAATTCATCATCATCGGACGGCCGCCGTTGATGGCAAGCATATTCATACCGAAACTGGTTTGCAATTCGGTGTATTTATAAAGCTGATTCAAAATCACATCGGCTTGAAAATCGCGCTTGATTTCAATAACGATGCGCACACCCTGACGGTCGGATTCATCGCGAATATCGGAAATTCCCTCTATGCGTTTGTCTTTAACCAACTCGGCAATATGTGCCACCAAATTGGCTTTGTTTACCTGATATGGCACTTCATGGACAATGATTGCTTCTTTATCTTTGCGAATTTCTTCAATCGAGCATTTGGCGCGCATCATAATTGAGCTGCGGCCGGTCAAATATGCCTGTTTGGCACCGCCGTAACCCAAAATCAAACCACCGGTAGGAAAATCCGGCCCCGGAACAATATTAATCAGTTCTTCCACGCTGATTTCCGGATTATCAATATAAGCGCAACAAGCGTCGATTACTTCGCCCAAATTATGTGGCGGAATATTGGTAGCCATACCTACGGCAATACCGCTGCCGCCGTTTACCAATAAATTAGGGAAACGTGCCGGCAACACCGTCGGTTCTTGCAAAGATTCGTCATAGTTCGGCATAAAGTCAACGGTATCTTCATCCAAGTTATCGGTCAAACAAGCAGAAACCTTAGCCAAACGCGCCTCGGTATAACGCATGGCCGCCGCACCGTCGCCATCCATCGAACCAAAGTTACCCTGTCCGTCCACCAGCGTCACCCGCATAGAAAACGGTTGTGCCATACGCACCATTGCTTCATAAATGGAACTGTCGCCGTGCGGGTGATATTTACCCATAACATCGCCGACGATACGCGCCGATTTACGATAAGGTTTGGTCGAATCATAGCCGTTTTCATACATTCCGTAAATAATACGGCGATGCACCGGCTTCATACCGTCACGCGCATCCGGCAACGCACGCGAAACGATTACGCTCATGGCATAATCCAAATAGCTGCGGCGCATTTCTTCCGAAATCATGGTCGGGGCGATATTATCGGTTTTTACCACACTAACTTCCTGTGTTTCTTGAATTTCTTCAGTCACTTCATACCTCTTGAATTTTCTTAAATATTAAACTGACTAAATATAGCAAACACGGCATAAAATAGGAAGTTTTTTTTGTGTTTTATCCACCTGTAAAAGTGCCTGAAAAATAAAAAACTTCCGAAATAAATCCGGAAGCTTTTCATAAGAATATGTTTATTTTTATTTGATTGAGCTGTTCAAACTGCGAATAATCTGATTTTGCTTATTTATATCTGTCGGAGTAATGATTTTGGCACATTCATCACTGCGCTTTTGTAAAGTTACGGCATCAGATGATGCAAAGAACGCATCAGATATTTTAACAATTTGTTGGTATTTTGCTTCGGTGATGCCGGCTGCAGCAGCAAAGAAACCCGACGCCTGACGCATATTGGAGTTTTCTCCATTACCCAAGTAGCTTAAACAATATACGATTTCCTCATCTCCGGCGTAGAGATTTTTATCTAAATTTGAAAGCTGCGGTTTATAAACAGGTTTTTTAACAATCGGTTGCGGAGTTTTTTTCTTTAAATCTGTTTTTGGTTTTATAACCTTGGTTTTGACCTTATCCTGGGCGGTGACTTTGGCCTTTTTAACAGTTTTTTCTGTTGTCTTTTCACTTGCTTCTTTAGCAAGTTTTTCCGCTTTTTCTGCAGCTTCTTTGGCAATTGCTTTGGCTTTTTCGGCCTCTTTTATCTTTTCTTCTGCTTCTTTAGCTTTTTCTTCGGCTTCTTTAGCTGCCTTATTTGCTGCTTCTTTAGCCTCTTTTTTAGCTTTTTGTTCAGCTTCTGCCGCTTCTTTTACGGCACTCAGCTCAGCTTTTTTAGCATCTTGAGCTGCTTTTGCGGCTTTTTCGTATTCATTCAAACGCTCGGTTAAAATTGTGTTTTGTTCTTGCATTTGTTTTAATTGTTCTTCCAATTCCTGATTGCGCATTTCTGCTTGTTCTTGAAAAGCTTTTGCTTCCAATACCGAGGATTTTGCTTGTTCCAAAACAGCATACATCCTCGCCATATCGGCCGCCGGTATGGTTTCTTCAAGATTTTCTGCTTTTTCTTGATTTTTTTCACTTGCAGGTATAGCCGCAGGCGGAACTTCCGATGATACGGTCTTTTCTTTGGAAGCCTGTGCAGGTTGCATAGCTTGTATCTCGGAATTTGTTGTTGATTGTGTTTGTTCTTGCGGAGCAATATCCGGCTGAGCTTTCACTATTGCATCTTTTTCTGCTCTTTGTTGCTGAACCTGATGTAAAACAGCGGCGACATCGGCAACTTTTTTCTTTTCTACAATTTTAAGCGGAGTCCAACCTTGAGCGTTGCTGATATTCATATCGGCACCGTATTGCAATAGAATCCGTGCCATTTCGGCATTATTAAGTGCAACTGCATAATGCAAAGGTGCATTACCTTGTGCGTTGACAGCATTAACATCTTCCCCATTGTTTAATAAAGCCAAAACAGCTTCTTTATCATTTTGCTTAACACTGTCAATCAGTTCTTGCAACGAGGCATGGGCCTGTGTGGTAAACAAAATAATGAAAGCAATTAACAAACTTTTTTTCATATTTTTCTCCTTATAGATATGCCGAAATCTTTTTTGATAATAACCATTTAATTTTAATTTGCAACATTTTTTAAGGCTGACCGCGAATCGATCAGCCCTAAAAATCACAATTTAAGTTCAATATGCAAATCTTTAAGCTGTTGCTCGGTTACGGTATTCGGGGCTTGCATCATCAAGTCCTGAGCTTTACCGTTCAGCGGAAACAGAATTACATCGCGGATAATCGGCTCATCCAGCAACAGCATTACTGTACGGTCAATACCGGGAGCGCAACCGGCGTGCGGAGGTGCCCCGTATTTGAAAGCATTTATCATACCACCAAATTTATTATCAACAACGCTATGATCATAACCGGCAATTTCAAAGGCGCGATACATAATTTCCGGACTATGATTGCGCACCGCACCCGAAGCCAATTCTACCCCGTTGCAAACCAAATCATATTGATAAGCTAAGATATCCAACGGATTTTTAGTATTAAGCGCTTCCAAACCGCCTTGCGGCATAGAAAACGGGTTATGCGAAAATTCCACGGCGCCGGTCTCTTCATTTTCTTCATAGAACGGAAAATCAACTATCCAGCACAATTTAAATGAATTTTTATCAAATAAATCTAAGGCCTCGCCTATCATGTTACGAACAACACCGGCAAATTTATTAATGACTTTTGCCGCACCGCCCATAAAGAATATGGCATCACCATCTTTAGCGTTGAATTGTTGTTTCAATTCGGTGATTTTTTCTTCGCTGAAAAATTTAGCTATACCTTTGGCACCGCCGTCTGCAAAAGCAATGTAGGCTATACCTCCCATTCCCTGCTCTTTGGCATACGCATCGAATTTATCGAAGAACGAACGTGGTTTATTGCCGGCATTGGGAGCTTTAATGGCGCGGATTTGCTCTCCGTTTGCCGCTTTTGCATCATACACTCCAAAACCTGAATTATTGAAAAACGCAGTAGCATCATCAATAATCAACGGATTACGCAGATCAGGTTTATCGCTGCCGTATTTAAGCATAGCCTCACGGAACGGAATACGTTCAAAAGGCGCTTGACTAACGGTTTTACCATTAGCAAATTTATTGAAAATCGTGCCCATGGTATATTCTATTACCTTAAATACATCTTCTTGAGTGACAAAAGACATTTCCATATCCAGCTGATAGAATTCGCCCGGAGAACGATCGGCTCGCGGATCCTCATCGCGAAAACACGGAGCAATCTGGAAATACTTATCAAAACCGGAAACCATTAACAGCTGCTTAAATTGTTGCGGGGCTTGAGGCAGAGCGTAAAACTTTCCCGGATTTAAGCGCGACGGAACCAAAAAGTCGCGAGCACCTTCCGGCGAAGACGCAGTCAAAATCGGTGTTTGATATTCATTAAATCCCTGCTCGTGCATCAGACGACGCATCTCGGAGATTACTTTGCAACGCAACAAAATATTGTTGCGGATTTTTTCGCGGCGTAAATCCAAAAAGCGATATTTCAGGCGCAATTCTTCCGGCTCGTTGCATTCTCCCGTGACCTGAACCGGCAAAACATCTGCTTCGGAATAAACTGTTACTTCCTCAACCTTTATCTCAATATCTCCTGTCGGTATGTTTTTATTGACACTCTCGCGCGCCACGACCTGTCCGACAAAACCGACCACGCTTTCTACGCGTATATCTCTAATTTTTTCAAACAAATCAGAAGAGCTATCAAATACACATTGGGTAATGCCATAATGATCGCGCAAGTCAATAAAGCATAAATTCCCTAAGTTACGCTTACGTTGTATCCAACCTGCAAGCTTAACCCTTTGACCGATATGTTCCGTTCGCAGCTCGCCGCAAGTATGAGTCCGATATTCGTTCATTATTTCCTCTTTATTTATTAAAACTGTATTTTGTTCTAAAGCGTATTTACAATAAAATCAACCCTAAATTAAAAAAATATTAAACACTGTTTGATATCCTATCAGAGGAGGAAATATTATGCAATTAATCAATACAACAGAAAAATTAAATGAATTTTGCAATGTTTTGCAAAATCAAGCTTTTATAACAGTTGATTCGGAATTTATACGCGAGCATTCGTATTATCCGAAATTATGTCTAATTCAAGTAGCCTGTGAACAAGATTCGGCAATTATTGACCCTTTATCTTCTACGGATTTATCAGCTTTTTTTGCAATTTTACAAAATCCGAATATTGTAAAAATTTTCCATTCGGGAAGACAAGATATCGAAATTTTTTATAATTTAACCGGACATACTCCGAAAAATGTTTTTGATACGCAAATTGCCGCTATGGTGTGCGGCTTTGCCGAAAATATCGGATATGGCAATTTGGTGCGTGAAATAACACATGTGGATTTAGATAAATCACAGCGCCTGACCGATTGGAGTTTACGACCTCTTGACGAATCGCAGCTGCAATACGCTATTTGTGATGTTACTTATTTGATTGATTGCTATAAATATTTGATTTCCTATATGAAAGAAAATCATAGAGAGAATTGGGTTGATGAAGAAATAAATCAGTTATGCGATGAAAGTGGTTATTGTATTAAACCGGAAAACGCTTGGCTGCGAGTTAAGCACAATGTGCATTCACCGCATTTTTTGGCTGCGCTTAAATATTTAGCTGAATGGCGTGAACGACGAGCTCAAAAATTCAATACTCCGCGTTCCGGAATTTTAAGAGATGAAGTCTTGTTAAATGTTGCCAGTGCCGCACCTAAAAACATTGAGGAATTGAAAAATGTCCGTAATCTCAAAAAAGAGGTAATAAGCGGTAAATTGGGGATTGAAATTATGGAAGCTCTTGATAAAGCCAGAAAAAATCCTATGCCTGCAGATATTTGTCGTTCTGATCGCAAGCAATGCTGTAATATCCCTAATCATGAACAGAGTCTGGCGGAAATTCTGAAACTTTTACTTAAAATTAAAAGTCAAGAATCCGGAGTGATTGCCAGATTAATAGCATCTGATGAAGATTTGCGTTACATAATTTTGAATCAACCGGAAAAAACCCATTCCATGCAAGGATGGCGCTATGAAGTTTTCGGACAATATGCCGAACAAATATGCCGTGGCAAGTTGTCAATTTCCTATAATCCGAGAAAGAAAAGTATAGAATTTAATAGTTGTATTAAATGATTTTGTTGAGAAGCGTCAAAGTCATAGCTTTTTATGGTGCAGTACATTAAATAAAAGTCATCTTTTTTTTGCATCGGCAAAAATTTTGGGATATTCCGTATATAGCAGTGCTTGGCGATATTATGTGTATAAAATAAACAAATTCGTTTAATACAGTCAATCCGAATAATTATATACAGAGGTATAAAATTTTATCAAAAATACTTGCAATAACTGGGAATATTTGTATGAATATTCGTAAATTATATGCAAATTTGGAACCTATATCATGCCCTTGCTTGTGTTTTTATTCGGTTTTATGTTTTTTTCTACGGCTAATTGGATTATTCGTAAATATGGTCCTGTTACCTATGAACAAATCATATTTCATCTGAATATGCCTTTCAGCTCAGAAATAAGGCTTGTTTTAAGCTATTTACAGAATACGGTGATGACCGGTGCCATTATTACATTGGTGTTGTGGATTTTATTTTCGCAAAAATATCATTGGAAATTCAAAAAAATCGAAAACTGCAGAAACTATATTTATTGTCATCGTTGGGCACTATCTTTGTTGTGGTTGCTTTTCTGTGTGGTTTATTATTGTATAAAAATGAATGTTTGGGCTATGATCAATCATCAACAATACAAAAGACAAATTTCAAACTTTTATGAGCAATATTATGTATATCCGCAACAGACACAAATAACGTTTCCGGAGCGTCCGCGCAATTTGGTAATCATTTTTATGGAAAGTATCGAATCTACTTTTGCCAAGACACCTTTACATGATTATTGGAATGCTGATTTAATTCCTGAATTACACACTTTGGCCGATAATAACATTAACTTCAGCGATACCCCGTATATCGGAGGAGCATATCAGGTGGACGGAACTCAATGGACACAGGCGGGATTATTTGCAAAAACCTGTGGCGCACCGATTCAACTGCCGTTGCGTGAGGCTAATTTCTTTCAGCCGAAGAACGATTTCTATCCGAATGCATGGTGTTTATATGATATTTTACGCCAACAAGGATACAATGAAAGTTTTATGATAGGTTCAAACGGCGAATTCGGCGGTATGGATCGCTTTGTAAAAACCCATGGTCAACAACATTTCATGGATACGTTATATTTTACGCGTTCAATGAGCAAACTGGCATATAAAAAGCGGCGCAAAAATATGCCGGATGAACAGTTGTTTCCGTTGGCAAAAGAAGAACTTGATTTATTGGCCAAACAGAATAAGCCGTTTGTATTCACACTGATGACTTTGGATACGCATTTCGGTACGCAGGATTTTTCCGATAAAATATGTGAGCGCGCTTACGGACCGGATAATAATTTGCAAAACGTAGTTTCGTGTGCCAGTAGGCAAATAAATAATTTTGTGGAATGGTTACAACAACAGCCGTATTATGAAAACACTACCGTGGTTTTGCTCGGTGATCATCTGATGATGAATGATGCTTTTACACCGGAAATGAACCGCAAACCGTTGAATATTTTTATCAACTCGGCGGTGCCGGCGCAAAACAGCAAAAATCGTATATTCACTCCTTTTGATATTTATCCGACTATTGTGGAAAGTATGGGAGCACAAATTAACGGACACCGTTTGGGCCTCGGCACTTCATTATTTTCTGCCGAACCTACGCTTACGGAAGATAAAATATCCGTTGAAGACATGAACAACGAAATTCGTAAATCATCAAAAATTTACGATTGGCTGCTTTATGGTAAACAAATTGAAGAATAAGCTTTTATTTACGGTATTCGTGTGCCGGATAACATCCTAAAATCTGATAATTTTCCGAAAAGAACTTAAGCTCAGACAATGCATATTGCAAAGCGCGTGAATGAATATGTTGCTCTACTTCAATATAAAACTGTGCTGAAAAAAACTTACCGCCGAGCAAATAACTTTCAAGTTTGGAAATATTAATACCGTTGGTGGCAAATCCACCCAATACCTTATACAAAGCGGCCGGAATATGCTTGGTTACAAACACGATTGAAGTAATAAATCGGCCTCCGTCATTTACCGGAAATTCCTCATTTTTCTGCATAATCAAAAAGCGCGTTGTATTGTTATCGGCATTTTCTATATCAGATGCTACAATATCCAGTCCGTAAATATCTGCTGCCAATACGGAAGCAATTGCCGCTTTGGTTTTGTCTTGCTCTAATGCTATTTTCTCGCATGATTTAGCCGTGTCAATCCGTGAAACCGCTTTAATTCCGTGAGTTTTCAGAAATGTCGAACATTGCGCCAATGCTTGCGGATGCGAAGCTGCACTTAATATATCTGATAAATTTGCTCCTTTAACAGCCAAAAGCTGATGCTTTATCCGCATAAAATGTTCTCCGACAATATGCAGTCCTGCTTCCGGTAATAAAAAATGCACATCGCTGACACGTCCGGCATTTGAATTTTCCACCGGTATCACCGCCTTATCGACGGTACCGTTTTTTACCAATTCCATGGCTATTTCAAAAGTATCGCACGGAATATATTCCTGATTAGGAAACAATGTGTTGCAGGCAATATGTGAATAAGCTCCGGGAGCTCCCTGATATGCAATTTTCATTATTTTAGTCCTTTCTTAAACGGGTATCAAAATAAATTAAAAATTATAATTGTCAAGCATAACAGTTGTTTTAATAAAAAGACTTAATATCAGGAATGCACACTTTGTCTGCAGTGTATTGACTTTGACAAACTTGCCGCTATAATGCGGAATGTTTTTGAAATTAGAGGCGTTAATGGATATTTTAATCGATACTTTGATTGATAACATAAAACTGTTTCCGTTTTTGTTTGTTACCTATTTATGCTTGGAGTATATTGAGCATAAAACTTCGGATAAAACTGCAAAAATCATAAAAAAAGCCGGTTGGAGCGGTCCGTTGGTGGGAAGTATATGCGGAGCATTACCGCAATGCGGTTTCTCTGTTGTGGCTGCCAATTTTTTTGCCGCGCGGGTTATTGGTATCGGTACGTTGTTGGCGATTTTTCTTTCAACATCCGATGAAATGCTGCCGATTATGATTTCGGGAGCCGTATCACCGCTTTTAATTACTGAAATAGTGCTATATAAAATTTGCTGCGGTATCGTCTTCGGTTATATGGTTAATTTTGTTTGGCGTAAATATAAACCGCGGCCGCAAATCAATATTGAAGAATTATGCAATAACGAAAATTGTCATTGTGAGACTTCCGTTATCAAACCTGCGTTGTATCATTCGGTACGTATAGCCGTGTTTTTATTGGTTGTAACATTAATTTTTAATTATGCCGTCAGTTGCTTAAATGTTGATACAGTAACCTATTTTCTGCAAATTCCGCTGTTGGGTGAATTTATCAGTGGTTTAATCGGTCTTATTCCCAATTGTTCGGCTTCGGTTATATTGACTCAGTTATATATGGAAAATTGTATCGGTATCGGAGCTTTGATGAGCGGTTCTTTAGTCAGCGGCGGAGTTGGATTGTTGGTGTTGTTCAGAGTTAATCGGCATATAAAAGAAAATATAATGATAATTGCCATATTGTATATGTGCGGAATTATCGGCGGTTTGTCGGCACAGATTGTATTCTGAGGTGTGTTTTTTTATTGACTTTTGTCCACAATATGATACATAATTATATAAAGCAATTATCAATGGAATAGGACTGAGACTATGGCAGAAAATATAGATTATGAAGCGCTGATAGATGAATTGGCTCAATCGGAAACAGCACCGGAACGTTTGGTGGAAATTCAGCAAACATTGGGACAGGTTCCTTATGCACAAAGAAATGATAATTTGGATTTTGTATGGAAAGAAACTTATAATAAAGCCAATGAGATGATAGAAAAATTGGCCGAACAATCGCTGGAAGGTGCTTCATTAGATGATTTAAAAGCTCTCGACAATCTTCTGGAGACGTTTGCCTCACATACCAACGGCGAATATACAGGCTTGGCTGCAGAACTTAAAGGTAAAATAGATAAACGCCGCGAAGAATTGCCAAGTGAAACCCCTTCTCCGGCAAACGAAGAACAAAAAGAGCCTCCTCTCGAAGAAAGTAGTATAGAAACTAAAGAAGAGGAAAAGGAAAAAACACCGGAAGCGGGAAACGAAGAACCGATAAATATTCATGATGAAAAAGATGAAGAATTTTTAGATTCCATTACCGATGAAAATAAAGCGCAGATTGGTTCACGCTATGAACGACTTGATGCCGCTGCCCAAGCTATAGGCAATGTGTTTGAAAATAATCCGGAGAAAAATCAGAACGTTGATTTTAGCGGTATTAAAAACTTTTTTGATAATGTTTGGATTGATCAATCCTTACCGGATGATCCGGATAAAGAGCCGACCAAAGAAGATGTGCAAAAGCGCGATGAATTGCGCTCGCAGATGTTTGATCTTGCCGTCAATATGTCGCTTAAAGATTTGGTAAAAGACGAAGCTGTTGATAAAGGTGATGATAAGGAATTACAGAAAAAACTACTGGAGACAATTCATGATAATATGACTTTTTTGAGTTATAATCTGGTAGGTAATCAGCAGGCATTTGAAGCAATGGAACGCGGCACGGATATCAGTAAGCTGACACTGGAGGAACGTAAGGCCTATATTGATATGCAGATGAGTTCAACTAACGATGCAATGGCAGCGGCAACTGCAGCCTTAAACGGTAAAAGATCTCCGATTCGCGTTTCTTCGGCCGCTATTTGTGCTACAGTAGCTTCTCCGGCACGGCAAGTTGAAGATTTTGCCGAAGGATTCAAAGAAAAAACCGGAATCGGTAAATTATGGAATAGAGTCAAAACTTTTGACGAACATATGACTAAAACTCATCCCAGACTGTATCCGTTGGCAAAATCATTGGCTATTTCTTCAATCGGTGGTCCGGGAGCTACCATGGCTTATGTCGGATATAATACATACAAAGCCGGCAAAAAGGTATTTGATGAATACAAAGCTCAAAAAGCAGCAACCGGTATGACTTTTAAGGAGTATTGGTCGGATAATAAAAATAAAGCAAAAATTGCCGGAGTGGCATTATCTGTCGTATCAGCCGCTATTTCCACATGCGCCGGTATTAATGGTATAACCAACGGCAACTTCGGAATCGCCGGCAATTTAACCGGTTCAATGCTTTCCGGCTCAGCCTCAATCGGTGATATTGCCAATCAAGGATGGAATCAAATTTCGGAAAGCGCCGGTAATCTGATTAATAAGTTGTCAGATGTAAATAACTTAAATCCGCTGAATGCCGGTAAAAAAATTATTGATACTTTTGCCAATCGCGGCTGGATGAATGTTTTAACCGCAACCAATGCGGCAAACACCTCATATAGAGCATATTTAGAAGCACCGCAGGGCAAAAAGATGGAAGCAGCCCGTAAAGCCTTTATCGGTTCATTTACCGGTACCTTTATCGGTTTGGCCGCATCGCAAGCTGTCGCAAGTATGACACATCAAGCTGCGGAAAACAATAATACTCCGGTGGATATTAAATCAATCGAAGCCGGAGAAAAAGAGTTTATGGATGCCTATAAAGAGGCTGAGCTCAATCATGAGTTTGATATGAATATTTATCGTCCGCAGGAAGAAATTGACGGCAGTCAGCTTGATGAAATTGAGGTAATCGGAAGTGCACACCACCATGGAGCTCCTACTATACAGCATGAGTCAACGACTGGTGTCCATGAAGTGTTTCATGAAGCAGAAAAGCCTTCAACCGGATTGCCGGAAGTAGGTTTTGTGGTAAACAATGAAGATGTTTCAATAGCAGACAGCGGAAATTTGGAGGACAATCTGAACGCGGCTCGCGGTAATTATCTCAATCATCATCCCGAGATTGATTTCGGTAATAATTCGGTAGAGATTACTGGAGAGGATTTAGACGCAACAATTACCACCAGTACCGAGGAATTGAAACATAATGACACGGTTATAGGATATGAAAAGAGTGTTGATACCGTTATAAAATCATCGGAATTGGATATGGAAAGACACGAGCAGTTGGCTCATACAGATACCGGAGAGGTAAAGTTAACCACCAATGAAGGAGTTGTTGCGGCAAGTGGTAACGAAAATATTCCGGAAGGAGCCAAAATCGTAAGTGTTGTTGATTTTAAAAATGACCAATCCGAATTGCATATAACCAAATTTGAAGTAACCGATGAAAATGGCGATGTGAAGTCGTATATTGCCGATAATAGCGGTAATGTAAAAGAAACACCGGCAAATTATGATGAAAACAAAATATATGCAAATGGTAAAGGATTGGTGCATGATACCGCCGTTACCAAGCTCGAAGCAGAGCAACAAAAAGCCGAGACTGAACAAACCGGTGCACAAGCCGTCAATCTCGGAGTGGTTGAAAAGCCGGCCGATCAGATGGATATGAGCGAAATCAGAGCTCAACAAGAAGCCGCTCTTGAGGCTGAACAAACCGGTGCACAAGCCGTCAATCTCGGAGTGGTTGAAAAGCCGTCTGACCAGATGGATATGAGTGAAATCAGGGAACAACAAAAAGCCGCTCTTGAGGCTGAACAAATCGGTGCACAAGCAGAAACTAAACAAGAACAACATGAGGATAACTCTTCAGAAGCTTCAGTTCCTATACATGAAGTTAACGGATTCAAATATCAAATCGATGAAAATGGAGAACTTACCGGAAATTGTCATTTATTTATTGATAATAAGGTAATGGATACGGCACTTGTACAACACCTGATGCCGGATTATAATAGTGATGGAACACAGCGTTTCGGAGGCAGTGGTATTGACTGGGCTTATAAAGACGAAAAAGGTATGTATCATTGCGGCGGTTCGATAGGTACAATAAAAGACAGCGTAAGAATGGCAGAAAGAATAGCGTTGCAGACAATAGTTAAGAATAATGTGGCGTATAACGATTTAGCCTTAAAAGATCAGGAGACGCTGACAGACGGAGAAAAGAAGTTTATGCATAACCATGAAGCAGCATTGGAAAAACGCGGACTGGTAAATCAGAAAGGCGGTGTATTGGAATATAAAGATTGCCCTCCGAGTAAGTATTGTCACCACATCCATGATAAAGTAGCTTTAGCCGATGCAAATGCTCAAGATAATGTTTCTTATTTTGAAAATCGTGCGCGTGATTTATATATCAAAGGAAATCTGACAACATCAGTTGAAGATGGAAGAGCTGTGTCTGTCGGTAAAAACGGAGTTATGATAACAGATGATAAAGGTGCTCTTCAGGCGTACACACTAGATAAGGAAGGATTGCATAGAATGCGCGGAAGCGGAAATATTACAGCAGAGGAGCTTACTCAAATTAAAAGTGATATAGCTAAAGTAGCCGGTGAGGATAATAAACTGTTAAAGCAAATAACTGCATTGGAAAAAAGCGGACAACAAAGGTTCCCAAGCGCAGCTCCAATCAGAACTACAACATTGGATACCAGAACAATGACGCAGAGCAGAGGAAATGTAAACGGTTAAATAAAGGATATTT
>CACWUA010000015.1 GCA_902763905.1 uncultured Pseudomonadota bacterium
GCGGCGGTCAAGGTGGTCTTACCATGGTCTACGTGACCAATCGTACCAATGTTGCAGTGCGGTTTCGTCCGCTCAAATTTTTCTTTTGCCATGTTTATTATCCTACTTTTTATAATGTTAAAGACTTTACAATGTTAAGGGAATTGGAGCGGGTGAGGGGAATCGAACCCCCGTAGTAAGCTTGGAAGGCTTCTGCTCTACCATTGAGCTACACCCGCTTAAGCTTAACATCGTAATTAAAAACCCCTTAAGAGAGATTTTAGTGGTGGAGGGGGATGGATTCGAACCATCGTAGACGAAAGTCGACGGATTTACAGTCCGTTGCATTTGACCGCTCTGCCACCCCTCCGTTATGTTCTTTCTTCAGGGGCACAAATTAAGCAAACCTTTTTGCTTGCTCTTTGCTTATAATCATTATTTTTTATCAAATGTCAATCATTTTTTTATACTTTGTTAAAATATAGGTGATATAAATTGTTAACATATTGAAAAGAGGTGTAATATGGTTGCAATTACAGAAAATATTAATCCGGATACGGTGGATATTGACTTGCAAAATGGGATAGAAATTGCAAGATTGATTAATAACGAAGATAAAAAAATAGCAGATGCGGTAGAAAAAATTATACCTGCAATCGGCAAAGCTATTGATTTAATTGCCGATAAATTACGCAAAGGCGGCAGAATGGCTTATTTTGGCAGCGGTACCAGCGGCCGTATTGGTATTCTCGATGCTTCGGAAATGCCTCCGACCTATGGTGTATCAGATGATATGATACAAGGATACATCTCCGGCGGGGAGCGTGCGTTGCGTTGTGCTGTGGAAAATGCCGAAGACAGCGCCGATTTTGCCGCAATCGATTTATCATTGTTTAATCCGAGCGAAAACGATGTGGTTGTTGCCATTTCCGCCAGCGGTAATCCGCAATATGCCACAAAAGTATTGGAATTGGCGAGGTTAAAAGGAGTAACAACGATTGCCATTACTTCCAATCCGGAGGCTAAATTCAAGCCATTTGCCGATATTTTTCTCTGTGCCGAGGTCGGACCGGAAGCCGTATCCGGTTCATCACGCATGAAGTCGGGTACGGCGCAGAAAATGATTGTTAATATGCTTTCAACAGGCGCGATGATTCGTATAGGGAAAACTTACAAAAACTATATGGTTGATTTGCAGATTAATAATGCTAAATTAAGAGAAAGAGCCTTACGATACGTATGCAAAATTACGGGGGCAAATGTTGATGAGGCTCAGGCAATACTTCAATTGGCAGGCAATGTCAAGGTAGCCTGCGTGATGCTTGCAAAAAAATGTACTGAGGTGGAGGCGAGAGCGTTATTGCGGCAAAATGAAGGAATTTTACGGCGGATTCTATAAATTGCTTAAAGATATCTTTTGATAAATCTCGTCAGCACTCATGTGTTCCAGAGTTTTTGATGTGAGACAGAGTTGCCGCCAAACTTCGGCTGTGATTTCCGGTTTTTTTATGATTTGCAACTGAAAGTTTTCTGCGAGCATTTCGTTTTTGTTATCTGCCGTGAGCAAACACACTTCACCCGCGCCCAAAAACGGCAAACCGAGCTTTTCGATTACCGGCAAATGTGTAACAAAATGATAATATTCAACATTGCTTTCGGTATGACAAAGCAATTCAGTGATAAATTTATGGATTTCAAATTTGGTGGAATTTTCAATCAAAGATTCAACACAAAGCAGATGCGATACATTCATTCCTAAAGCCTCAAAGCGCGCGGTCTGCGCGGCACGCTCAATCGGCGAATGATAAATGGTTGCGCAGGTCGGTAAGCATAATTTCAGTTGCTGTCCGGTCAAAAAAGCCGAGAGCATATCCTCGCGTTCTATCGCTGTATCAGAGCCGTAGCGTTCATGCCGTCCGAAACTTAAATAAAATTTATGTGGCATCGTTCGGTTGCGCCTTTTTAAATACGGATAACAGCATACCGGCACTCAGTAAGCCGAGCGTAACGGCAAGCGATTGCCATTCATGTACTTCTATACCGAAATATTTTAAAAATATTTTAGCTCCGATGAAAATGAGAATAATCGAAATTGCCGGTTTAAGATATGCAAATTTGCTGATAATGGCTGCCAGTAAAAAGTATAGCGCGCGCAAGCCTAAAATCGCAAAAATATTACTGGTATATACAACATAAATATCTGTCGTAACCAAAAAGATTGCCGGAATGGAATCAAGCGCAAACACCACATCCATCAACTCAATTGTAACCAGTGCAAAAAACAGAGGAGTAATATAGTGTTTGCCATTTTCTTTAACAAAAAAGTGTTCTCCTCTGATTTCATGGGTAACATGAAAAATTTTTGATACCAAATGAAAAATTTTAGAGTCTCGTATATCGGATTTTTCATTTTCTTTCATCAATAGCATTTTGATACCGGTATAAATAAGGAATGCCGAGAAAATATACAAAATCCAATTAAAGCGCACTACCAACGCATCGCCGATTCCGATTAAAATACCGCGCATAACGAGTGCACCCAAAATACCCCAGAATAAAACACGATGTTGATATTTGTTCGGTACTCCCAATGCTGCGAAAACCATTGACATTACAAAGATATTGTCCATAGAAAGGCTTTTTTCCAAGAGATATCCCGTAAAATAATCCATCCCTTTTTCGGCGCCGTCTTCCACCCACACAAAAGCCCCAAAAATAATGGCAACTGCAATGTAGGCAATGCAAATCCACAGCGTATGCCAAAAATGAGGTTCTTCGTTTTTACGATTAAACCAAAATAAATCGGCTGCTAACAGCAATACCACCGTGACTCCGAAACAAGTCCACAACCAAAACGGCGAAAGTGTGTGGTGCGGTGTGGATAAAAATTCCGATAAACTATTCCATATTTCCATTATTTTTCTTCCAAATTCCAAGTTGTTTGAATAATTTGCTTCATATCAGTATATTGCGGTGCCCAATGCAGTATTTTTCGTGCGGTTGAATTATCTGCCACAACAATCGCCGGATCGCCGCTCCGGCGCGGAGCAAATTTGAATGGGATTTTTTTTCCGCTGACGTTTTCTGCCGCATGCACCATCTCCAATACCGATGTTCCCTTACCGGTACTTAAATTGATAATATGAGAAACCGGTCTGGCACAAAGTTCGTTGACGGCGGCAATGTGTGCGGTGGCCAAATCTTCGACATGAATATAATCACGAATACAAGTTCCGTCCGGTGTATCATAATCATTGCCGAAAATCTGTAGTTCTTTTCGTTTACCACTTAACACTTCCATAATTATGGGTAGGAGGTTTTGCGGATTTTTTTCTTTGCCGCGAATACTGCCGTCCGCAGCATAACCCACAGCATTAAAATAACGCAATGCAATATAACGAAAATCTTTGAGTTTGCTGTACCAATTCATTACCCGTTCAATTTCTGCTTTGGTAAATCCGTAAAAACTCATCGGTTCAACCGGATGTTGCTCGTCAATCGGCAAGTATTTTGGCATTCCGTAAACTGCAGCGGTAGAAGAAAAAACAATGTTTTTTACACCGCAATCGACCATGGCATTAAAAATATTAATGGCTCCGCTGATGTTATTTTGGGCATAGAGTTGCGGATTTGTCATCGATTCGCCGACAGCTTTTTTGGCGGCTAAATGTATTACGACATCAATACCTTTTGCCATCACTTCGTGCAATTTTTTTTCATCGGCAATATCGCCGCCGACGAAATTCGCATCGGTAAATAAATTACATGGCTGTCCGGTTGACATATTATCATAAACGGTTACGGCAAAGTTATTTGCCAGCAATGCTTTCACTACGTGACTGCCAATATATCCCGCTCCTCCGATTACCAATATTTTCTTTTTTTCCGACACTTATATCTCCATTATAAGAATATACCCGCTCATTTATAATCAATTCGTTTTCGGTTGTAAAGGATATAATATAAAATTATTCCTCATCCGGCGCATAATCCAAAATTTCGCATACCGTATTATAATCAAAGCCGGCACGCACTAATATTCCCATATCTTTCTGCCGAAATTCATGTCTGGTTTCTTGTGTACGATACGGGCCGATTTTTTTGCGTTTGGCAAGCCTGAGAGCCATCTCAAAGGGATTATATTCCTGTTCTTTTAAAACAGCGTCAATCTTTGCAGAATCAATACCTTTTGCCCGCAGTTTGTTTTGAATATAGCGCGCCGGCTTACCTGCATTCAGATAGCTGCGCACTTTAATTTCGGTAAAGCGGTTATCATCAATATAATGCAAGCGTTCAAACTCTGCCAAAACTGATTCGGCCCAATCATAAGCTTCGTGTTTATTCCATTCCGGATTCTCTCGCGAATATGCGTCAATCCGGCGGTGTAAAACTGCACGCAGATTTTCTGCCGACGATTCGAAGCGCTTTAAATAATAAAGTCCGATGTTTTTAAGCCGCTGCGGCGTAATTTTTTTTTGCGGTTTACGTTGTGAAACTTGCCTTTGCGGCGGAGTTTCTTCATCACTTGCATCAAACACTTGAAAATTCCCTTAAAATAAATTAAATATCAACTGATGTTGATATAAATATAATACAAAGAGGTTTTTAAATAATGAACGATACCGGTATTTCTTTTAATTTGGACAACAATATTTTTCGCGGTCGTATTGTGCGCTTGGATAATGTAATGCGTGAAGTTTTCGGTCGTGCACAGTACCCTGATAATGTAGCAGCAGCAGTGGCGGAAACGGCGGCACTCGGAGCACTGATTGCCAGTTTGATGAAATTTGATGGTATCTTTACGTTGCAGCTTCAAGGCAATGGGCCGATATCGGTGTTGGTGGCAGATGTAACTTCTGCCGGCAAAATTCGCGCAACCGCAAAATACGATGCCAAGGCAATTGAAAACGCGCAAGTTTTACGCAAAACCGAAGGACAAATTGAACCGACACCGCATTGGCTTGAAAACGGTAATCTTATTTTTACGATAGATCAGGGAAAAAATACCGAACTTTATCAGGGAGTTGTTGACTTACAAGGCAAAAATTTGGAAGAATGTGCATTGCGATATTTCAAGAACTCAGAGCAGATTGATACTTATTTGCATTTATATTTGCAAAAAAAAGGCGATGTTTGGCAGTCTGCCGGAATTTTAATTCAAAAAATGCCGCAGAAAGGCGGTAATGAGATTGTTGCCGATGACGATTCGCTTAAGGAATTATGGAAAGAAAATAAGATTCTGCTCGACAGTCTTAAGAGCGAAGAAATTTTTAATTTAGATCTGCAAGAAGTATTGTTTCGCCTGTTTCATGAGCATCAGGTACGTGTTAATAAAGAGCAAAAATATACTTTTGGTTGCCGTTGCAATCGCGAAAAATTACAGCAAACTCTCAGCTCAATGAAACCTGAAGATATAGCCGATATGGTTGAAAACGGCAAAATCACCGCCACCTGCAACTTTTGCGGTGAAGTATATGCTTTTGATAAAGGCGAATTGTTGAAGCACTGATATTAAATAAGTCTTTCATAAAAAAGCGTCCGGTGTATGAAATTTCTTCCATACGCCGAACGCCGTCAGTGCTTGCAAGTTATCCGTATTTTATAATCTGGATAGCCTCGTAAGCAATAATACCTATCACGATATAGGCCCATATTCCGCCCATAAAAAAGATGACGTAAACGGCACCTATCGTGAGAGTCCATTGAAAAATGTTACTCAGGGTTCCCTGAATAGCACTTTCTTTTTTCTTGTACAGCCAGTAGATAAACACTACAATGGCTGCGATTATTGTAATTGTTGTTGCCATATTCACTTTTGACAAATTACTTTCCCTTTATTATTATCAAAGCAATATCAAAAACATAAAGTTCTTGAATTGAAATATGATAACAACAATCGAAAAAAATAATTTAATAATCGCAAAAATAATCCCTAACTTAAACACCTATATTATAAAATATTTTTTATGTTTTGGCAATAAAAAAAGGTTCTTGCTTTTGACAAGAACCTTTAGGCGGAATTGTAAATATTATTTAGTCAGATGTTTAAACCATTTAACCGCATTGGCACACTCTTCTTCGGATTTGCCTATCACGCGGCAACGGTTAACTTCGATAGTCGGATTCTTATCCATGGAAAAACACCCCTCACCCAAAAGCATGATGTCGCGATAAGTGCGGACTCCCGGATTGACTTTAACCAAATTGACAGAGGTGTTTATCTCCGGCCATATCAGTTTAAATCCCAAACTGTTTAAACGTTCGGTCATATCGTTCAAGACATAAATTCGCATTTTGCAACGAACTATCCCGTCCATGCCTTTGCTTACCGAATAATCATCGTAAGAAATCAGAATTTTACGCTTATCATCTTTATCAAAGACCACTTTGCCTTTAACAATCTTAAAACTTACAACTTTCCCGAAAGTATTGTCATAAGTAGGTTCCGATTTTTGATCTTTTTCTCCGGAAATGTTGACAACGGCATCTTGCATTTGATTATCAGATTTTGCCGCAGTCGGAGTATTTGATACCACACTATTTTTCACAGTCGGTTGATTGTTCGGTGTCGATTCCGCAACAATTCCCGAGCTGCTTGAAAAAGATTGTGCCGACGCATTTACGGCGACACAACATACGATGACAAACAATAAACCGACCAAACGCATAATAATCTCCGCTATTCAGATTTATTCGGCCTTCTTGTCTTCTTTATCGGCATCATCTTTTTTATCAGCTTTGTCTTTATCAGCTTTGTCTTTAGCGTCTGTGGCTTTGTCTTCTTTCTTCTCCGGCTCGTACTTGGCAATCTTATCCAGTTCTTTTGAAACAGCGGCTAAGTCATCAAGTGCGCTTTTATATGCTTTTTCCACACCGGCGAGTTCATGAGCCTTTGATTCTTCTGCTTGTTTCTCCAAAACGCTGTCCGGAACATCCTTAAACTCCGAATAATATTCCGGATTTTTGGAATTTATGTAATTGAAACGATCAACACAGCTGCCGCGGCTGGTTTTTTTGTTGTTTTTCATCTCAACTTTATCACCTTCTGCAATACAATCGTTTACTTTATATTCCAATTGATCAAGCAACAGGAAACATTTGTCGGTCTCAACTTCTTGTGCAAAGCTTTTTTGCTGATGCGGAAATACATCTTCCAATTCAATATGTTTGACGATATAGGTTTCGGCATCGCGTATATCGCTAACAACTCTTACAGAATCGTCTACAATTTGATATTTCTTCTCAATGGCATCCATCCACCTGAAATCCATATCAATTTTATCTACCTTTTTTTCCATACGGTTATAAACGGTTACCAAAAAAGAGCAACGATCCGTCAAGCCGTCCTCGTTAGTCAAAGGTTTGATATTTTCTATACGGAACAAAATAGCATCGGCATCAGAAGTTTTTTCAATTTCTTTTTCTTTGTCTTGTTCTGCGGCAAAAGATGCAGCCGACAAGCACAAAGCCAAACCAAAGGTTAAACCCGATGTGATAAATTTGCTAAATAAACTCATTTTTCTACTCCAAAGTATTAAACCTGACCGTATCATATATAATTATTCTTTAATTTTTATTAATTTTGCAAAAAAACTAAAACTCGCTCAATTTTCGCTTCAAACGTAACAAATCAGCCCATGCCTTTGCTTTTTGCGAAGCTGTGCGCAAAAGGTATGCCGGATGAAAACTCGACAGCGTCGGAATTACAGTGCCTTTGGCAGTGGTATAATCAATGAAGTGCCCGCGCAAAGCCGAAATACTATCGGCATTATCCAAAAGAGCATTAGCTGCACTTCGTCCTAAAATAAATATAATTTTAGGATTAATCAACTCTATTTGGCGCTGTAAAAACGGCAGACATACAGTTACTTCTTCCGAGGTCGGCGTGCGATTCCCAGGTGGTCTCCACGGTAAAATATTGGTTATGTAACAATCTTCACGCCGCAGATTAATTGCCGCCAACATTTTATCTAAAAGATGCCCGCTGCGGCCGACAAAAGGCTCTCCTAATCGATCTTCATCTGCACCGGGAGCTTCGCCGACAATCAAAACTTCTGCTTGCGGATTACCATAGCCGAAAACTGTGGAGTTAGCGGAAAATTTAAGCGAACAGCCGTCGAATTCTTCAACCATGGCTCGCAAATCATCAAGAGTTTGTGCTTTTTGACATATCTCATCGGCACTGTTACGAGCGGCACTGTTTATTTGCGATAGGTTTGAAACAGCCGGTCTGACTTTGGCAATGCCTTCAGACGAATTATCCACACACGGTATCATTGCAGTATTGGTTGTTTCTTTTGTATTCAGAGTATGCAAAGGTTCATCGGCGCAAATCTCATCAACGCCGGCGGTCAGGTACCAATCTAAAATCCGTTCAATATTGTCCATTTTAACTCCGTCAACTTAATATATTCATAATTAG
This sequence comes from uncultured Pseudomonadota bacterium, assembly GCA_902763905.1. Lineage (GTDB taxonomy): Bacteria > Pseudomonadota > Alphaproteobacteria > RF32 > CAG-239 > RUG410. The sequence goes on from CACWUA010000015.1 coordinate 8,402, forward strand.
TTTTTTTTGCAACATAAAGAATCTCTTTACACATTGATAATATTTCATATATATAATAGAACAACGAGATAGGGTTTTTATAGGAAAGTTATGATGAAGAAAGCTATATTTTTAGGGTTGTTGGTTTGCGCTGCCGTGTGGGGATATAAGACAGATGTTCGCTGGAGCAACATTTTTACGGCGGATTCGCCGGATGTTATGGTTCCGAACTTTGATGACAAAGGATATTGGCGCACGGATGACTTTGTGGCGAAGAAAAATTCGGATCAGACTATTTCTTTTTTCGGAACAAAATCACAATACGGAGCTTATTTGGCCGGTCGGATTGCTCATTTGCGGCAAGATTTTGAAAATGCCGCCGAATATTACAAAATTGTCAGCGAAAAAGATAAAGAAAATAAATCTCTCAATCGCACATTGTATGTTATTTTAACTTCTCTCGGACAGGTTGATGAGGCGGTTCCCTATGCGCGTAAAGAATTGTCGGAAAAAAGCAAAGAACTTTTGGCACCGTTGGTTGTTGCCGTAAAAGAATTTAATGATGGTAATTATGATGCCGCACGCAAAACAATGAATGAGGTAGACGATAAACTTTATAAGAATCTGATTATTCCGCTTTTTAACGCTTGGACTTATGCCGGCGAAAAAGATGAAAAAAATGCGGAAACCTCAATTAAGAGCATCGCACTGGACCCATCGCTCAATGTCTTGAAATTGTTTCACATGGGAATGATTTATGATTATCTCGGCAATATAGACAAAGCTTCGGAGTTTTATGCTTTAATTGTCAGCAATTATCCTCGGGAAATAACTTATCGCATATTGGATGTTATCACCAATTTCTATGTTCGTTTAGGCAATAAAGAGGAAGCTCGTCGGCTTTTGGGACGTTATAATAATGAAGGTATGCTTGCTGTGCTACTTCGCGATATCGATAACAAAATAGATAATGCCACGTCAGAAGCAACTCCGGTTATCGATACACCGCAGAAAGGTTTGTCTGAGGCTCTGTTTAATGTGGGAACACTGTTCAGAGCAGCGCATAACGGCGCAGAAATTGCCCAATTTTATATAGCACTTTCGTCTTATTTGAATCCGCAATACGAAGTTTCTAAAATCGCACTTGCCAATGTATTGGAAGAAAGCGGTTTGCTTAAAGAGGCCAATAAATATTACGCACAAATCGGCAAGGATTCCGGCTCGTATTTTATTGCTCGACTGAAGATGATAGAAAATTATAATTCGCTTGAAGACTATGCTTCAGCAGAAAACCAATTGAAAGAATTGCTGGAGACATATCCTGATAATACGCAGCTTTTAAGTGATTTAGCCGGTATCAACAGCAATCAGAAAAAAGATGAAGAAGCCGTGCGGCTGTATCAAATGGCACTTGACAGCATGAAGCAGGAGAATCCGAGTAATTGGCCGATATACTATGCAATGGCGGTATCTTATCATCGATTGAACCAAAAAGATAAATCGGAAGCTAATTTACAGAAAGCGCTGGAGCTGAGCAATCGTGATCCGAATGTTCTTAATTATTTGGGCTATTCTTGGCTGATAGAAAATAAGAATCCGGATGATGCAGTTGCCATGATTTTGGAAGCATATACACAATATCCGTATGATGGTCATATTATTGACAGTCTGGGTTGGGTTTATTTTAAGCTCGGTCAGTATGATAAAGCTATCGAGTTTTTGGAGCAAGCCTCAGCGCTCAATTCCGGTAATGCGGTTATCAGTGATCATTTAGGCGACGCTTATTGGCTTGGCGGTCGCAAGAACGAGGCAATTTTTCAGTGGAGGCACGCTTTGGTATTTAAAGAAGATGCCGATTCTATCAATAAAGAAGAAATAGAGAATAAAATCGAGAACGGTTTGGAGCACAATGAAACCATAAAGCTTCAAGATGAAAATTTGTTGAAAACACTTGAATCAATATCTGCAAAAGTTAATACCCAATAACCGAGTAATGTCGGCTTAAAATCAATTGAGTGAAAATTTGCTCGGTAGCGGATTCGCAGCGCTCAACTGCATCAACGGAATATATATATCAAATTCGGTGCCGTCAGCTCTGCGGGCAAGACAGCTGCCATAAAGAACTGCTGCGCATCCGTCAACAATTGCGGTATCTTCAAATTCAAAGCATTCCCCAGGTTCCAAATCCGGCAACTCACCTGCAAATCCCTCGCCTAAGTCATAATGATTCTGTCCGTAACTGTCCGTAATACAAAAGTTGCGACGCAACAAACTTATGCGCTGGTTTGAATTGTTTTCGATTCGCAGGCAATATGCCCATAATTCACGCCGCTCATCATCGCAATCAAGTTGCTCCGGATAGGCAAAAACCATAACATCTCCGGTTTGTATAACGCTGAAATCTAAATCATCAGAAGCAGACATATAAAAATCCTCTCAAAATTTTATTAAGGATTCATTAACCCTTAAAAAAGTTCAAGAGGATTCTTCAGTTATGCATAAAGTTATGCACAGATAATAAGATCAGCTTACTCTACCATACTTATCTTCAAAGCGTACAATATCATTCTCATCGAGATTATTACCGATTTGTACTTCGATAAACTCCAACGGTACCGAAGCATTATTTTGGATTCTGTGTTTAGTTTCTACCGGTATGTAAATTGCTTCACCGGCTGCTTTCTCAAATTGTTGCGTATTCAAAGTAACGCAGGCTGTTCCGCTCACGATAATCCAATGTTCGGCACGGTGATGATGCAGTTGCAATGAAAGAATCCCGCCGGAATTAACCGTAATGCGCTTAACGCAAAAATTGTTGCCACAGTCCGTAACTTCCCAAGTTCCCCACGGACGCGTATCATGTTGTCCTCGTGCGTAATTATTCGCCATCTTATACTCCTTTTTTAGTTTACATCAGCTAAAATCTAGTATAACAATAAAAAAAATGTTGCAACAATAATTTTGTGAGTATTCAGATGCAGATATCAACGGCAGTCAGCGAAGCTTTGGCAATTCAGCGTTTAATAAGTGCGGAGCTGCTTAAACAAAAAACTATGCAGGAAAAGCTTAATAAAATTTTGAAAGCCTTTGTCGATTCGACAAAGGCAGATTCTGCATTGCTCTATGCAACTGCCGATGAAAATTATTTGGAACTTATCGGAGAATGGAAAGCTCAGAACTATAAATCAAATATTCGCTATAATGAGGATGCTATCGGTCGCAGCGCTGCCGCCAAGCGTATTGTAAGAGAAACGAATGAGACGCAAAATATTACTCTGTTGAGTATTCCTGTTACGCGCCTCAATTTAACTATCGGCGCATTGGTTCTCGTTAAAAACAATACGGAAGCATTTAATGATGCGGAAATAGAAACAGCGGAAACCCTAGCGTTGGCATTGCCTGATTTATTTTCAGATAATGAATTTGCTGAATTTCGCAATCGCATAATCAGAGAAAAAGGTATTGTGGTTCGGGATGCATTGCATGGTACAAGTCTCAATAAAGGTTTCGGCGCAGGTAAGGCTGTTTTGCACCATCGTCACCGCGAATTGGTTAATATATTTGCCAATAATATTGATTTGGAAAAATCCAAATTGGCAGAAGGCCGGCAGCGTATGGTTGAATATTTTGATTCCAAAATCGAACAGGCCGGAAGTTATATCGGTAACACTACGGAAATCATGGAAGCGTACCGAATGTTTGCCATGGACAAAGGATGGTATAAAAAAATTACGGCGGATATCGAAAAAGGTTATACAGCAGAAGCAGCGGTGGAACACGTTTACGAAGATATGTGGAATAAACTTTCGGCAACGAATGATGCATATTTAAAAGAACGTTTATATGATTTGCGTGATGTTTCGGATAGGCTGCGCGCATTTATTGCCGGAGATAATCAATCTGCGGCACAAATAGCTCCCGATGAAGATATTGTGATTATTGCCCAAACCATGGGGCCGTCGGATTTAATGGATTATAAATATGAAAATATTCGCGGTTTGATTATAGAAGATTGCACTCCGACCATGCATGTTGTAATCGTGGCCAAAGCATTAAATATTCCGGTTATAGCCAAAATACACGGTATTTTAAAAGAAATTAAAGTAGGTGAAATGATTGCCGTGAATGGTAATGAGGCTATGGTATATACGCATCCGAGTGCCAAACAGATTGCCGAGTATCAGAAAAAATCGGTACGCTTGCATAAGGTGTTTGCCGAGTTGGAAAAACTCAAACAAAAACCGACGATAACGCTTGACGGTATAAAAATAAATCTGGCAATGAACTACGGTTTGGATTTGGATTATGAATATATCAAACCGACAAACTGCGACGGTATTGGCTTATATCGCACGGAGATTACATTTATGTCTGCCGAAAAAATGCCGGATGTGGAAAGTCAAGAACGACAATACAAAAAACTGCTTGATGCTGTCGGCAACAAAAAAGTAATTTTTCGCAGTTTGGATGTCGGTTCGGATAAATTCTTACCGTATTGGGGCGAGATGAAAGAAGATAATCCGGCATTGGGGTGGCGTTCGATTCGTATTACTTTGGACCGGCGTGCGTTGCTGCGACAACAGATTCGCGCCATGCTCCGTGCTGCCGCCGGCAAAGAATTAAATGTTATGTTTCCGATGGTTTCTTCACTGCAGGAATTTATCGAGGCCAAAGAAACTCTGATGCTTGAATATGAACGCGAACAGCAGCGCAAACAACCAACAGCTCGTGAAGTGAAGGTCGGAATTATGATAGAAGTGCCGTCAGTGTTGTTCCAGCTTGATGAATTATTACAGGCAGTTGATTTTGTTTCAGTCGGAACCAATGATTTGTACCAATTTGTGTTTGCGTGCGATAGAGGTAATCCACGTTTATCCGATCGTTATGATGTATTGTCTGCTCCGTTTTTGAAATTGATGAAAAAAATCGTGGATAAGGCCACACAATATAAAGTTTATTGCTCAGTATGCGGAGAAATGGCCAGTAATCCGCTTGAGGCAATGGCTCTTATCGGTTTGGGATACCGTAATTTATCGGTATCGGGTGCACGTTTTGCACAAATAAAAAATATGATACGTTCAATGAATGTCGAAGATGTTGAGGATTATATCAAAACCCTAATGAAATCACCTAAAACCAGTATACGTCCGCAATTAACGGCTTATGCGTACGATCATGCTATTGCAATTGATTAAATTATATGTTATAAACCGCAAAAACAGGAGAAAAACAGTGGAAAAAGAAATAAATGAGTCGGAAGAAATTGAGACTGTAGGGGCAATGCTGCGCGAAGCACGCATCAAATCAGGTAAGACCGTAGCAGATATTGCGGAAGAATTGTGTATCCGTAAGGCGTACGTAATTGCAATAGAGGAAATGGATTTTGCTAATATTCCGCCACGGCCGTTCGGTATCGGCTTTATTCGCAGCTATGCTGAAATGGTGGGGCTTAACAGTGATAGAATCGTATCATCATATCGTCAGTCCTTCCATGAAAATAAAGAAGAACGCATCAGCGAAAAAGTATCGGTAACAAGCTTTCCTTTGCCGCACTTTAAGCATATCTTAATCGGTATATGCGGTTTGGCTGTATTGTTTGCGGTATGGTCGGTTTTGCCACTCAGCGAACAGGTGGAGGCATTTCAGGAAGATGCAGCTGACGTCATTCCCGAGCCTGTAATCGTAGTCGATGAAAATATCGTATCGGGAGCGGATTCGGAAGTTAAAGAAAAGGAAAGTGAAACTACCGCCGAAGCAGTATCAGATGAAAATGCCGAAGAACAGTACCAATTGAATGAAACAGCTGCGGAAAAAAACGCATCTGAAGAAAATTCAGCAGCAGACAAAACCACAGAAATTAATGCTGAAGAAACAAAAGAAAATACTGAAGTCGAGACTTTGGAAACGGAAAATGTTGGTGCGGAAAATGAAACCTCTGAGCAAAATAACGTTGAAACAGCGTCTAAAGAAGAATCCGGTGCGGAGTTTCATAAAATGCGTATGGTTTTGAGCGGACCCTCCTGGGTAGAAATAAAACAAGGCGATAAGACAATTTTACGCGGCTCCGTATATAAGAGAGGATATAGCTATAATGTGCCTCAGGAAAAAGGCCTGACCATTACGGTTGGAAAACCGCGCAACGCCACTTTTTATATTGATGAAAAGCCGGCTAAGGTTGTTTCTGTAATGAACAGCAAACGCGTCAGTTTAGATGAATTTTTGATAAAAAAAGATAATTAGAGGATTATATGGAAAAGGTACAATGTGTGCGCGGTACTTATGATTTATACGGTGCCACCAAGCGAAAAATGAAAAAAGTCGTGAGCGTCGGCTCGGAGGTAGTGGAAAAATACGGTTTTGAAGAAATAGAAACGCCGATTTTTGAATTTACGGAAGTGTTTGCCCGCAATTTGGGCGATACCTCGGATATTGTCACCAAAGAAATGTATTGCTTTGAAGATAAAGGCGGAGAGAGCCTGACATTGCGTCCGGAAGGAACGGCCGGTGTGGTGCGTGCGTTTGTTTCCAACGGTATGCAACAAAATCTGCCGGTTAAGTTTTATTATACCGGTCCGATGTTTCGCTATGAGCGTCCGCAGAAGGGACGCCAACGCCAGTTTACGCAATTCGGAGTGGAATTGCTGGGTGTGGAAACACCGCAAGCCGATATTGAAGTTATTGCCATGGCATATGAGTTTTTGGAAAAACTCGGTCTGAGCGGACAGGTTACGGTGGAAATCAATTCTTTGGGTGATGCCGAGAGCCGTGCCGCTTATCGTGAAAAGCTGGTGGCATACTTGCAAGAGCATTATAATGAGCTTTCCGCAGACAGTAAAAATCGTCTGGAGAAAAATCCGTTGCGCGTTCTCGATTCCAAAGAAGAATGCGATAAAGCAGTGGTGGAAAACGCGCCGCTGTATGCCGACAGTTTGAACGAAGCTTCAAAGCAATTTTTTGCCGATGTTTTGAAAGGGCTTGATATGCTCGGCATAAAATATCGCATTAACAACCGTTTGGTGCGCGGGCTTGATTATTATTCACACACGGTGTTTGAACTCACTACCGATAAACTCGGAGCGCAAGGCACAGTTTTGGCCGGCGGCCGCTATAACGGTCTGGTGGCGCAGATGGGCGGCGGCGAAGTTGCCGGTATCGGTTGGGCCGGCGGGGTTGAGCGTTTGGCCATGCTGTTGGAACAGGATGTTTCTTTGCCGCGTCCGATAGCTGTAATTCCGGTGGGAGAAGATACTTTCGACGCCGCACTTAAAATTGCACATGAATTGCGTTTGGCCGGTTTTTCGGTGGAGCAGAGTTATAGCGGCAATATGAAAAAACGTATGATTAAAGCCAATAAAGTAAATGCCTGCAAAGCGGTAATTATCGGCTCGGATGAGCTGGCTGATAAGACTGTAACCATTAAAGATTTGGACAGCGGCGAACAAAAAACGGTGGCTTTGGCTAATTTGATTAAGGAATTACAATAATGAATTTAGATGAAAAGCTGGCCAACGTCGTTAATCGTTTTGAAGAAGTGCAAGCTCTGCTCGCGTCTGATGTTTCTACCGACGAATTGGTAAAACTCAATAAGGAACTTTCAACACTCGAACCGGTGGTCGAGGTAATCCATAAATATCAGCACCATCAACAAATGATGGCCGATGATAAGGCAATGATGGATGATACAACGCTTGATAAAGAAATGCGCGAAATGGCCGAAGCCGAATATTATGAGGCTAAAGAACAGTTGCCGCTCTTGGAAAAAGAAATCAAAGTTATGCTGTTGCCAAAAGACAGTGATGACGAGAAAAACGCCATTTTGGAAGTGCGAGCCGGCACCGGCGGCGACGAAGCCGCGTTGTTTGCCGCGGTGTTGTTTGAAATGTATCAGCGTTATGCGCAAAAACAGGGTTGGCAGTTTGAAATTCTCGATTCCAACGAAAACGGTATCGGCGGCTATAAAGAGGCCTCGGCGCGGATTACCGGTAAAGATGTATTTGCCAAACTCAAATTTGAATCCGGCGCACACCGTGTACAGCGCGTGCCGGTTACCGAGTCGCAGGGCAGAGTGCATACTTCGGCGGCCACAGTGGCGGTTTTGCCGGAAATTGAAGAAGTGGATTTATATATCAATCCGGCGGATCTGAAAATCGATGTGTATCGCGCATCCGGCGCCGGCGGTCAGCACGTTAACCGTACGGAGTCGGCGGTGCGTATTACCCACATTCCGACCGGCGTGGTGGTACAATGTCAGGATGACCGTTCGCAATTTAAGAACAAAGAAAAGGCGATGAACCACTTGCGTGCTAAACTTTATGACGAACAGAAAGCCAAAATCGACGCCAATTATTCGGAAAAACGTAAATTACAAGTCGGCAGCGGTGACCGCAGTGAGCGGATTCGCACTTATAACTATCCGCAAGGACGTGTGACCGACCATCGGATTAACTTAACGTTGTATAAGCTGGAAGAAGTTGTTTCCGGCGAGGCTTTAGGCGAAATCATAGATGCATTGATTGCCGAAGATCAAGCTTCTCGTCTTGCCGAAATGGAATAAAATACACTATGTTCCTTACGTTTGCGCGATAAAAGTGCTTGACTAGTATCGCTAAATTTACTATAATTTGACAAAATAGCAAAACGTAGGAGATGAGCCATGGATAAGACTGATGCATTAAAAACAATAGATGACATAAATAAGTTTTGCTTCAAAGGTCCCAGTAAAAATATAGACATGGACGGGTTTCATCGAAGGATTGAAGCGCTCTCGGAAATTTCACAAGAACTTCCTGAATTAACGGATAATATTTTAAAAACATGTAAGACACTTTTTCAATCCGACCATGGAGATGATTGGGGAGCCATGTATGCTTTTCGCGCGCTAAATCAAATTTTGAAAGATAATCCGGAATTGTGCGATGAATGTTATGATATCATCAAAATCGCCATCAAGTTTAATAAAATTCAATATAGAGACAATGAAAAATATGCATCAGTACATGAGTTGTTGAAGAATATTTTAGAAAAAAAGCCAGAAATTGCAAATGATGTTGTTGATTTTTATGCTGCAAACATGAAGATTGAAAGAATTGATTGGAAAGATGCTTATTATAGAGAAGTCGATTTAAACGATTTCTTAAATAAAAAACCGCAGACTGCCGCTAAAGTTGTTGATTTGTTGGATGAATATTTACAATCCGGTATTTTAGATAAACAATATGAATATGGCAGTTATTCGGCAGGCAACTATAATCCGATTCAAGTAATTTACGAAATTTTAGGAAACGCGGCAACATTTAAACCTGAATTAATAGATAAGGTATCTGAAGTATATAAGCTTGCTCTGAGCTTAAATGAAAACAATTATAGTTCATACGGTGAAAGTGTTTATAAAACTGTTTATGCTTCGTTGAAACATATTATCGAACATCATGCGGAACTATCAGATAAAGTCTTTGATATATTTGAAACAGCTATACAATCGGATAAAAATGACTCAAATACTCTCATAAGGGCATATAATAATTTAGGTAAGATTTTTGATATAAAGCCTGAATTATCCGATAAAATACTCAATCTTTTAAAGATAGGTATAGTATCTCCTAAAAATGATTACAACTCGCTTAAAAGTATATATACCAATTTAGAAAAAATCATTCAGATAAAATCGGAATTGATAAATGAATGTCTTGATGTATTTAAAATGGCCTTAGAGTCTGAGAAAAATACCGGTAAACGCAACAGTTATGGCGATGCTTCTCTGAATGCGGCATATCTGATATTGGGTAATATTTTGCAATCCCATCCGGAATCATCAGATGAAATATTTGAAATATTTAAATTTTGTTCGGAATTGAAAAAAAATGACGAAGATTCATTACATACGATGTATGAAACTTTGGAAAAAATGTTGCAAAACAAGTCTATATCTTCTGATCGAGTATTTGAGACGTTTATTCGTTTTTTGCAATCCGAAAATAGTGAAAAAACTTATACTGACGGATTTACGGCATTGAGTAAGGTTTTATCTGCCAAACCGGAGATAGCCGACAGGGTATTTAAAATATATAAAACAATGTTATTGGAATCTGAATCGTATAACGTAGATTTGCATAAAGGTGCTTTTGAAGGATTACGTAATATCATTAAAAACCAACCTGAATATATAAATGATGTTTTAAGCATAATTAAGGAAACGTCCGCCAAATTTGATACTAAGGTGATTGATAACATCACAACAAATTGGTATATTTACAAACCTTTGAATGACATAATCACAAACCGCCCTGAATACCAAGACAAGGCTCTGGGTTTATATTCCGGTTCTTATTCTTCATATTCTGTACTGAAAAATGTTGAGACAGATGTATTACTTGCCGATAAAATCATTGAAAAGCTGACAACGGACTTGCAATCGGAGAAGAAAATAAACACAGCTTCGCTTTATGAAGTACTGGAAAAAATAGCAATTTCATATCCTGAGCTGTTTGATAAAATCAAAAAAACTTTTCAAATTGGATTACGCTCAAATAAGAACGAATCATATTCTTTTAGTGTTGTGTATGAATCTTTACATAATATAAATAGAAAATATCCGGAATTAACGGATAAGGTATTGGAAATTCTTGAAGTCGGACTGATAACAAATAAAGATAATCGCTATATCAAAGAAGCATATAACCTTTTGGAAGGCATTATTAAACATCAACCTCAATATGCCGATAAAATTTTCGAATTGTTTAAAATCAGAGTCCAATCAAATAGTGCTGAGGAATACTCATATAAGTTTTTGAAAAATATTATCACATCACAACCTCAATACGCTAACAAAGCTTTTGACTTATTTGAGCTTGCCGTAAAAAATCCTCCTTCAGAAAAAAATGATAGTATTTTTATGGGGTTAACATACTGTCACGATTTTCAAATTTATACAGCATTGAAAGAGGTTTTTGAGACTAAACCGGAATTTGCAAATCGCATAATTGATATATATACAACTCTTATACAGTCAGATAAAAGTATACATTCGGTCACAATCGAATATATTATCAGAGAAATGGGAAATATCATAAAAACCAATCCTGACTTATCTGAAAAAGCTTTGGATGTAATATTGCTTGGTTTAGAAAAAACAACAGAATATACGGAACATAATGATATATACAAGACAGCATACGAAATATCAACGAATATTTATAAACTTAATCCGAAGCCATCTGAAAAGAATATGGAAATATATAACAAAATTTTATTACACTCCGATATAGATAATAATTTACTTATAGAAATATTTAAAAATTTGCAAGATATAATATCGTTGAATCCGCAACTGGCGGGACAAGTGTTTGAAACATTTAAACTCGGATTACAGTCAGAGAAAAATGGTAAATATTCATTATCGGTAGCCTATAAAACTCTTGGCGAGATTGCCAAAGCACAGCCACAACTGGCAGAGCAAGTGTTCGAAACATTTAAATTCGGATTACAGTCAGAAGAAAATTATGTGGATTCATTAGAGGTAGCCTATAAAACTCTTGGCGATATTGTCGAGGCACAGCCGCAACTGGCAAAGCAGGTGTTTGAGACATTTAAATTCGGATTACAGTCAGAGAAAAATGGTAGATATTCATTATCGGTAGCCTATAAAACTCTTGGCGATATTGTCGAGGCACAGCCGCAACTGACAGAGCAAGTGTTCGAAACATTTAAATTCGGATTACAGTCAGAGAAAAATGATGCAGGTTCGTTAAAGATAGCCTATGAAGCTCTTGGTGATATTGTCAAAGCACAACCGCAACTGGCAGAGCAAGTGCTTGAAATGGTTAAATTCGGATTACAATCAGAGAAAAATAATGCAGATTCTTTAAAGATAGCCTATAAAACTCTTGGCGATATTGTCGAGGCACAGCCGCAACTGGCAGAGCAAGTGTTCGAAACATTTAAATTCGGATTACAGTCAGAGAAAAATGATGCAGATTCGTCAAAGATAGCCTATGAAGCTCTTGGTGATATTGTCAAAGCACAACCGCAACTGGCAGAGCAAGCGCTTGAAATGGTTAAATTCGGATTACAGTCAGAGAAAAATGGTAGATATTCATTATCGGTAGCCTATGAAACTCTTGGCGATATTGCCAAAGCACAGCCGCAACTGGCAAAGCAGGTGTTTGAAATGGTTAAATTCGGATTACAATCAGAGGAAAATGATAAATACTCTCTGATTAGTGCATATTATGCTCTTGGCAATATTGCCAAAGCACAGCCGCAACTGGCAGAGCAAGTGCTTGAAACAATTAAATTAGTACTACAACAGTCTGAGAAAAATGATAAATACTCTGAGAGAAGAGCTCTTTTATCCATCAAATCTTGTATGAAAAATCTGCCGTTAGAAGAAACAATCGCTAAAAATCCGGAGATGGAGCAAAACTTACGAGTGGCTCATAAAGGCCGTTTTGCCAGCGATGACGAATTTAAGTATGCGTTGGAATATTTTGATAAAGCAAAGCTTGCCGCACCGGAGAGCAAAATATTCCATTATCAACAGGCCGATTTTTCCATGTTGCTGGAGCGTGAAGCGGCTTTGAACGGAATTTCGGATAAAGAAATTTGTCGCTATCGCCATGCCGATGCCTCTGAACGAGTAAAGGATTTTTATCAAGAACAAAAAGGATGGATAGTAACGGCAAGTTTCAAGACTTCACAGCTATTTGCCCGCAAAGCACAGACTAAAACCAATCCCAATGCCATTGCGCTCAGCAGTTATCTGGAAAAGGCACAAAAATGTGGGATTTCTCCGCACGATGCCGTTGATTTATTGCCGGAGCCGGTCAATTCGGATGTAAATACACGCATGGTAGGTTTTCTACATCGTAATTTGGAACGCGTGTTGCAAAACAGAGATAATCTTGATGATTTGAAAATGATTATCAATCATTGGGATTCTGTTGAAAAAAAATTGCAATCAACCGAAGAAGGAGCAAAACTGTGCCGCGTCAACAAACAAGGACAACTCACCGATAATCTTGATTATGCCAAAGTATTGAGTTTTTGCCGTTCTATAAAATATAACAACCAACGTAATGCTGATTTTGCTGCCGAAGCCGCAAATAAAAAGAATCATCTGTCTGCATCAGAATATCATAAAGCTGAAGATATATATCTGGCCGGTTTAAAAGTTCCGGAGCCGTTTGACAGTAAAAAAGAATTTAAGTGTGGTGATTATACGGCACGCTTTTTGCCGCGTGAAGATCCTCGAGTAGTTTTTTTCGGTAACTATACCGACTGTTGCCAGCATTACGGTGGAATTGGTCACACCTGCGCTATTTCCACAGTGATGCACCCGTTTTCGCAACTGTTTGCGGTAGAAAACAAACAGGGTGAAATCATCGCCGGTTCGTGGGTGTGGGAAAATACCGAAGGTAAATATCGCGATGTTTGCTTTGATAATATCGAAATCAAAGGAGATTATAGTAAAGAAACACTGGAAGATATGAAAGAATCACTGAATGATTCCGTGGCTGATATGATTGATTGCCTTGATAAGGTTGACGCGCCGGAGCTTATTAATCTGTGGAAAGAATATTTTCAAATTTTGCGAGATTGCAATATCCAAGCACAACAATCGGCAGAAACTTCCCTAAAACTTGAACAATTAAAGAAAGTCGGTCAGGTAATAGACAATAAACTGCAAGCAAAGGAAATCAAATCTTTGCCTATGTTTGAGCAGATAGCCGAAACTTGGACGAGTCATAAAGAAATACAGCAACATTACACTAGCCGTAAAAAGGTTTCCGATGCCATAAAATCATTGTATGAGCAAGTTGGAGAATATCTGACCGAACCAGAACAAAACTGCTATCGCGTAACCATAGGTAAAGGACGGCAAGATCTTGATATATCGGATTATAAAGAAACAAAAGCTTTACCTCTGCCCAAATCATACGGTTTAGACTACACCGATGCGCATTCACAGGTTTTACTCTGTGAAAATCCCAATGCTGAGCCGCTGGATAAAACTCAAGAGAGCCAGCGTTATATCCGCGATGTATGCCATCTTGATATACCGGATATGGAAAAGGTTTGTGCTGCCGTATTTACAGGGGCAGATAAGCACCTGGCAAAACCGGAAAGAGAAGAAGATTTAGCAGGATTTGTGATTGAAGACAGAGAAAAAGGTGTGGTCGGATATTGCCTGTATCAGCAGCGCAATGATGACGAATATTATATACCGGATACGGCTGTTTTGCCGGAATATCGCACCGATAAAAATGCCTCATCTAAGAAATTGTTTGCAGAAATGATGCGATGTGTTCGCGAAAAGGGCGGCACATGGTATGCCGAAATGCGGGAGGAAACCTCGCTCAGATATTTAAAGGCTATGGCAGCGCGCGGTTTGACAAAATATGATATATTGAACGACAACGAAGCCGAAAGTCTGGGGTTAAATCCGACACGACAAATGGAATACGATCCGAAAATCAAAGCGGCAAGCAAAGTATATCCGGTACGTTTTGAGGCTGTGCGTGACGATGTACGGCAAGCTACGGCACGTGCCAAAGCCAAACTGAAGCCGCAATATGACGGTAAGTCGGCTCAAACCATTTCATTGCAACCAAACAATCAATCAACGCCGCCGCACTTTACCAGTAGAAATTCCGATGAAAATACGGCTTAGAAATAAAATAATAAAAAATGCGACTTGTTTTTATACAAGCCGCATTTTTTATTAATAAGCTAAGGCAGATAACTTTAACAAGCCTAAGCTATACGAGTTGCATCCGATAGAGTACCCACCAGAACATGGCAATCATCCAAAAAATCAGAGCATGATTCCAATACTTACTCAGATTTTTTTGGAGTTTACCTTCGCTGAAGAACTCCGGAAAGATCAACAGAACTACTTCTGTAATCAATAACATCAGGGCATAATCGTCTCCTTTCAATACACAACCTGCCAAAATCACGGCGAACGCGCCCAAGAATGCGGCTATAAAAAAGCCGATGGCCTGAGATAAAATATGCCTCATAGATAATAATTTTATAATGAATACTGTTTGATATTACCACTATAGCATATAAAATATTTTTGTCAAATATTTTTTGTAATATTATGATTTAAATATCCAAATTATCAACAAATTTGGCGCGTTCAATAATAAAGCGGAAACGCGGCTCCGGATCTTTCCCCATCAGACGCTCAACCTGTCGGCGCGTCTCAAAATCCTCGGCGCGACCTTCTTCGGTGTCGGTACTCGGAATCATTACTCGAAGCAAAACTCGATTGTTTTTATCCATGGTAGTTTCTTTGAGCTGTGTCGGGCTCATTTCTCCCAAGCCTTTAAAACGGCTGATATCCGGCTTGATGTTACCCTTAACCACCTTTTTCAAGATTTTATCTTTTTCTTCATCATCCAGCGCATAATAGTTTTTGCCGCCGGCCACAATTTTATATAGCGGCGGAGTGGCGATAAACAAATGCCCGTTTTCAATCAGTTTCGGCATGTGCTGATAGAAAAACGTCATCAACAGCGAGGTAATGTGCGCCCCGTCCACATCGGCATCGGTCATGATGATGATTTTTTCATAGCGCAGGTTATCTTCGTTATAGCTATCTTTCACTCCGCAACCGAGTGCCTCAATCATATCCTTGATTTCCTGATTTTGCGCGATTCGCTCAACCGAAGCACTGGCTACGTTTAAGATTTTACCGCGGAGCGGCAAAATAGCCTGCGTAACTCTGTCCCGTCCCTGTTTGGCCGAACCGCCGGCGGAATCACCCTCAACGATAAAAATCTCCGTATTTTCCGCGGCTGCTTGTGAGCAATCGGCAAGTTTGCCCGGCAAGCGCAATTTTTTGGTCGGTGCCTTACGAGCTTGGGCTTTTTCCTCTTTCTTTTTACGTCGAGCCTCGGCACGTTCCAACACATATTCTATCAGCGCTTTGGCATTTTCAACATCGGATGACAGCCAATGGTCAAACGAATCTTTTACGGCGGTTTCCACCAGATGAATTGCTTTGGTCGAGGTCAGTTTGTCTTTGGTTTGCCCCTGAAATTGCGGGTCGGTAATGAAAACCGAAAGCATCAGACAGGCATCGCTTAATAAATCATCGGGTGTAATGGCGGATATTTTTTTATAATTTGCCATTTCTCCGTATTCTCTGAGACTGCGGGACAAAGCCGAACGAAAGCCCGTTTCGTGAGTGCCGCCGTCGGGAGTGATAACCGTGTTGCAATAAGAATAAGAAAAGCCTTTTTCATCCAGCGGCCACGTTACGGCCCACTCAACACGTCCCTCATTGTTGGCAAGTTCCGATTCGCCGGTAAACGCGGTGCGGTTAACGGTGGCACGTTCGCCGATTTGAATATTCAAAAAGTCGGACAAACCGTTCGGATAGTGTAATTCGGTTTCGGTTGGCGTGGTATCACCTTCGGTAATCAGCTCCGGCGCGCATTTCCAATTTATCAGCACACCTTTGAACAAAAAAGCTTTCGAGCGGGCCATCCGATAGACGCGATTGGCAATAAATTGGTTGTTGCCCTCAAAAATTTCGGCATCCGGCTTAAAAGTTATCGAAGTGCCGCGCCGATTTGGACAGTTACCGACCAACTCAAGCGGAGTCAACGGTTTACCTCGAGAATATTCCTGTCGCCAGAGTTTTTTGTCGCGGGCAACTTCCACCACCAAGGTTTCCGATAGGGCGTTGACTACCGATAAACCCACGCCGTGCAAACCGCCGGAAACCTTATAGGCACCGCCGCCGAATTTGCCGCCGGAGTGGAGGGTAGTCAAAATAACTTCGAGTGCCGATACTCCCGGATATTTCGGGTGTTCATCAACCGGAATACCGCGCCCGTTGTCCGTAACCGTTACGGTGCCGTCAGCATTCATTGTCACATCAATATGATTGGCAAAACCGGCGACCGCCTCATCCAT
>CACWUA010000016.1 GCA_902763905.1 uncultured Pseudomonadota bacterium
AGGAATCGTCAGGGCATCTTCCGCTTCTTAAATAATTTGTAGATCGCTTGACGCATTTGCCTTGCGGCAAAGCGAGCGATGACTCTTTATGATTTTAAGGGCAACAAAAAAATCCCTCGCGGCGATATATAACGTCATGCCTCGATTCCGACAGGAATCGTCAGGGCATCTTCCGCTTTTTAAATAATTTGTAGATCGCTTGACGCATTTGCCTTGCGGCAAAGCGAGCGATGACTCTTTATGATTTTAAGGGCAACAAAAAATCCCTCGCGACACGATGGCGGCGGGGGATTTAATTTTACAGCATTTTTACAAAAGATAACTCGTCGGTGTCGGAATCATAATCCACTTGCGCCACGCAACAGTTCGGCAAGCCCAAACCATACGATTTAAGACCGGCCAACAATGATGACATCACGCCGCCGTGAGTTGAAATACCGATGACATTATGCGGTGACTGACGAGCAATTTTCAGCAGAGCCGCATTAACGCGGTCAAATACCTGATGCTTGCTCTCAGCGTCAGCTCCCGGATATTTACTATTCCATGTCGTCGGTGTCGGATAAAGAACATCATGCATCAACTGCGGCCACTTGGCACCGATTTCATCCATGGTGTATCCCTCGGCATCGCCAAAACAGCATTCGTGCAAATTATCCTCTATTTCAAGCGGCACCTGCAAGCACTCGTTGACAATTTCGGCAGTGCATTTTGCTCGTAAAAACGGCGAAGAATAAATGGTTTTAATACCGTAATTTTTTATCTTTTGCCCGAGTTCGGCGGCTTGTTCCCGTCCGCGACTGTTTAAGTTCGGATTAGCGGATGTTCCTTGCCACACCTTTTTGGCGTTCAGTTCGGTTTCGCCGTGGCGAAAGATGTAGAAAACTTTTTTCATGATTATTGCCTTATAGTTTATTATACGCAAGCTATACCATTAAACATTCAGTGTTTCAACGATTTTCGCAATTAAACAACAAAAAATCCCTCGCGGCACGGTGGCGGTGGGGGATTTTTTGTTAATGGTATAGGCCTATACAATTAGAACTTAAGCTGTTTTTCCAAAGTTTCAAGCTCAGACAGTTCTTGCTCAAACAGGCGCATGCCGTCTTCCCAGAAAGTGGGACTTGAAGCATCAATACCAAATCTGGCAAGAGCTTGACGATAGTTCTCGATACCGCTGTCGGTCAGCATTTCCATATACTTCTCAGCAAAATTACTTACCTTACCCGACTTGTAAATCTCGTAGAGCGAATTGACAACGCAGCACGAGAAACAATACGAATAAACATAGTAATCATACTCAAAGAAGTGAGGAATGCCTGCCCACATAAATTCCGTACCGCTAAGCTCGACACTCGGTCCGAGGTAATTTACCATTACGGAGCGGAACATCTCTTGGAACTGTTGTGCCGAAACTTCGCCGTTGGCTCGTGCCTTGTGCGCCATGTCTTCAAAGCGATGAAACGCTATCTGACGATGGGTGGTGGCAATAATTCCTTCGACGTGCTTGGCCAGCAACACAAAGCGCCACCGCGGATCGTTTTCCCTTTGAAGCAGGGCATCAAACACCAGCTGCTCGGCAAAAATCGATGCGGTTTCCGCTTGTGCACAAGACTTTTCACGTCCGAGTTCGCCGTACTTCTTACTGACGTATTCATGCACGGCATGTCCGAGTTCGTGGGCCAGAACATCAATGTCGTAGAAACGACCGTTGAAGTTGACGAACACTCGCGGCAGAATACCCACCGGCATTTCCATGCAGTATGCACCGTCGGCCTTGCCCGCGCGCGAGTAGAAGTCGATACAATCTGCATCAAAGAACTTCTGCGCAATGGCGGCAAATTCCGGAGAAAACTCGGCAAACGTGGCCAGAATCAACTCTTTGGCCTCGGCCAACGAGTATGGCTTGCTCTCGGTTTCAAACGGATAAGGAGCCAGTCTGTCCTGATACGGAAGTTTCTCAACTCCCAACAGGCGGGCCTTGAGTGCATGGTAGCGATGAGCCAATTTCCGTGCCGAGGAATCCTCGCGAGCAAACGTATTGACCAGATTGTCCAAATCTTCGCCGTTGATGTCGTTGAGCAAATTTGCCGCTTCGGCCGGATAGGTATAGTGTCTCCATTCCTGTGCAATGGCACGGCCGCGCAGTAAAGCGTTATAAATCAGCGCAAACAAATCCTGACGCTGTTCATACCACGCGTTACGCTTGGCTTCGGCCTCGGCACGCAGAGCGGCTTCTTGCGAATCATAGAGTTGCATCAGCTCGCCTTCGTTGTACTTCTTGCCGCGCACCTCAATCGAAAACTTGGCTCGTTCCTCATTGTAGAGACGCACCCAGTAGTCGGCAACTGATTGCTGATCACAGAAAAGTTGCTCCATTTCGCTTGAAAGAGTGTGAGGTTTGAACTTCAGGCATTTTCTGAGCCAAGCCTTTAAGCCAAGACCAATTTCATCATCTGCCAGATACGAAGAAACCTTTGCATAATCAAGTCCCTTACAGATTTCAACCTCCAAGAATGTCAACTCTTTCTTGCACTGCTTGACCGTGTCCTGCATATCCTGATAGAATGCACAGACAGCCTTGTCATTCAGGTTGGTAGACCAGACAAGATAAGCGTAACTTTCCAGAGCACACAACAGTGTGCAGGTGTTAGAGTATTTAACAAGACAATACTCAAATGCCAACGGCTCTAGAGAGGCAACTTTTCCTTCGTATTCTTTCCGGAACTGCTCACACCGTGACAATGCTTTCTTACTGACACCAATCGCTTCATCCAATGAATCGAAAATGTCCGATAAATTCCATTTTTCGCTCATAAGCAATAATTACTCGTGCCTTTTCACGAGGTTTTTAATAATTAAACATTATAATTTGATTTTGATGACGATTTTAGACGAAAATTATCACAAATGCAAGAAAAAAATCCTGTTGTTATTTTTTAGTGTTTTTAAGGGCAACAAAAAAATCCCTCGCGGCGATATATAACGTCATGCCTCGATTCCGACAGGAATCGTCAGGGCATCTTCCGCTTCTTAAATAATTTGTAGATCGCTTGGGCATCTTCCGCTTCTTAAATAATTTGTAGATCGCTTGACGCATTTGCCTTGTGGCAAAGCGAGCGATGACCCTTTATGATTTTAAGGGCAACAAAAAAATCCCTCGCGGCGGTTAAGCGGCGGGGGATTTAATTTTACAGCATTTTTACAAAAGATAACTCGTCTACATCGGTCTAGTCGTAGAGAAATGTTTAGAGCTGAAATCACGCAAGTCAAAGACATTAGTAGTGTAACCGTTATGAAGAAAATTGATAATTGCCTCCTTATCAAGATACACATCCTTAAGTTTCTCAATTCTTTCGAGAAATTCGGGTATTTCGTGGTCTTCTAAGCCTAAATCAAAAAGCAAAGAAGCCCTGCCGATTTCCTCGTCTGTCAGGTGTATTACCTGCGTGAGCCCCATGTCCGACAAAACCTTGCGAACAGCGCCTATGCTGATAATAAATATTTTCTCTGCCATAAGCATTGTATTAAAGAGTTAAACACTAAATTACTTCTTGGTCGGCGGCGTGAATTCTTTCACGCTTAAGAACACCTTGTCCTTAATCAGCAACTCGGTCAGATGCTCCGGCGAGTTGAAAATGGTAACCGGCAGATTCTCAAGAGTTTCGGGAATAGCCGAGGCCTCATAAGAGTCTTGCGGACGATACTGGTCGTGATTAACGGCATCCACAAAAACAGCATCTATCCACGTTCTTCTGTGGTGTAGCTGCCGAAGCATATAGGCCATTAACTTCCATTGTTCATCACGCGGCACATCATGTTCAGCCAGTTGTGTAGTCGGCTCATACCCCAGAAAATACAGCAACGGAAATGCCGATTTGGGAACTGAGGAATGTATCTCGTTTGCTACATCTGGGTAATACTGATGTGAAGTACTCCACTTAGTAAAAGGATTTGCTTCAATGTCAGCACGAAACTTTTCTACAGCCTTTCGCACCATTTCATCGTATTGTTGGCGATATTGATTACCGACAGGGTGTACATAGCCGAACGGATCGCTGGGTGTGTGAACATCGGTATTCCATTCATCAACATAAACCCTTTGATAGCCTTTTCGTCCCCAACCAACGCCATAGACGCGTTCTACAGCCTCAAAAAATGAGTTGTAGACAGCCTCACGCAGTTTGTAGTTAATTCCATCACTGATAATCAAAATGACGGGCACTTCGTAAAGTTTACCGTCCTCTGCTTTTATCTTTCGCATAGGCACTAAATTTTAGAATAAATACATTATAATTTGATTTTGAAGCCGATTTTAGACGAAAATTATCGCAAATGCAAGAAAAAAAATCCTGTTGTTATTTTTTAGTGTTTTTAAGGGCAAACAAAAAAATCCCTCGCGGCGATATATAACGTCATGCCTCGATTCCGACAGGAATCGTCAGGGCATCTTCCGCTTCTTAAATAATTTGTAGATCGCTTTTAAATAATTTGTAGATCGCTTGACGCATTTGCCTTGCGGCAAAGCGAGCTATGACCATTTATGATTTTAAGGGCAACAAAAAAATCCGCTTGAGGTTGTTAGCCTGAAGCGGATTTTAAATCATTTGCTAAGATAGAAGTTTATGCCAAACCTGACGCACCAATAGAAGCGCGTGGGCACCAATTTCTTCTTTCAAATGGATGTAAGTTATAATAATGCTTACTTACTTCATCAAAAGCACGTTTACCTCGCTCATCAAGATCTTCAACGTAGGTATGACTATACTCTGGGTGGCGACTTAGAAAGAAACGCCACAACTCGCCAAAATGCCTATAATATGCTTCATCTTCAGGACAGCTTGGTTTCTCTCTTGTAAAGGAATACTCGGTACTACAACCACAATTATTATGGCTAGTTTCACTAGATTCACAGCATAAATTACCAATGATTAGCAATACAACAACACACCCAGTAATGGTACAGGTACCCAGTACTGCTATCATAAGCTTTTTCTGCTGATAGGCAATATCAGACACATGAATACAAGCCATCACGAATACTGCTAAGAGAAGACACACGACAAAGAAGCATAACTTTACTTCAGGCTCCTTAATAAAATCGATAATCCCATAAGATTTTTCACGCTTATTTTCCATACGCGAAATTTTCTCGACTTTAACGAGCGGAGGTTCTCTCCGGCTTGCATTAAATTTTATATATAAATTTCTTTTACCACAAAGAACACAATTTCTACATCATAATTTTTTGTTAAGCGCAATATTAGACGAAAATTTTCGCAAATGCAAGAGGAAGATTTCATTTTTTATAAAAACTAAGAGCTGTTTACAGTATCAACTCAGCAAAATTTTTCGGCATTGCGATTTTTAAACACGCCGTTTTCATAACCTTGTATTGTTGGATTATCTGTGGCTAAATCCAAGCGTTTTAATGATAATGCCACATATTTGCGCTCACGTTCAATCCCCAAAAAACGACGACCTAATTTTTTTGCCACAACCGCAGTAGTACCGGAACCTACAAACGGATCAAAAACCATATCTCCGGCATTACTTGAAGCTAAAATAAGTTTAGCTATTAATTTTTCCGGCTTTTGAGTAGGATGTTCTGTGTTTTCCGGCATAGACCAAAACGGTACCGTTATATCCGTCCAAATGTTCGAAGGAGCCGTATAACGAACCTTTAGACCTGCTGCCTCCTGCCAATCTTTGGGTTTGCCGCTGACATCACGATATGGAGCCAAAACTTTACGCTGTACCTTTACCGCATCTAAATTAAAAGTAAAATTATCGGATTTAGTAAAATACCAAATATCTTCCAAGCAGTTTTTCCAATTATCAGCGGCAGCACGCCCTTTTTCTCGCTCCCACGAAATGCGGTTGCGCAAAATAAAATATTTAGCTGCAACTTCCGGTATAACCAACGAACTTTGCCAATCGGAACAAATATAAATACTGGCATTAGGCTTTAATATGCGTACCGTTTTCGACAGCCATTTATCAAGCCATTTTTTATAAGTTTGCAAATCTGTCTGTCTGAATACGTTTTCACCGAAATTCTTAGTTAAATTATACGGAGGATCGACAATCATCAAATCGGCAAAATTATTCGGAATATAACGCAAAGCATAAAACGTATCCTGCCACACAATTTGATCTTCCAAATCAGGAATTTCTTTAAACGGTGCAAATTTTACCGCGCGACGCGACAATGCGACTTCTTCCTGAAGTCTCAAGCTGATGGTTTTGTTTCGTGTTGTTTTTTTCTCAATCACACTTCTTCACCAAAACGATTGTTAATAAGTAAAATCAAATCATCAATGGCTTTCTGCGCCTCATTGCCGATGGCTTTTATCTTTATGGAACTGCCTTTGGAAGCGGCCAACATCATCAAGCTCAAAATAGAACTGCCATCAACCTCTATACCATCCTTTTCTACGGTAACCGCAACATCTGTATCGGCGATACATTTAACAAATGCCGCTGCGGCCCGCGCATGCAAGCCTTTTTGATTGCAAATAACAACTTTAGCTTCGGCTACACTCATTTAGATGTTCCGTTCAGCAGTTGCGATGCGACGTTGATATACTTTTTTCCGGCTTCCTGAGCGCAATCGGCACAATCAGCAAGGCTCATACTTTTGCGAGCCTCACCCAATTTAATCAGCATCGGTAAATTAACTCCGGCAATCACATCAAAATTGCCGTGGCTGATTGCCGACATAGCTAAATTGGACGGAGTTCCGCCGAACATATCGGTCAAAAGCAATACCCCTGCTCCCGAATCCACCGATTTTGCCTTGCTTAATATTTCCTGACGGCGAGCTTCCATATCATCATCCGGTCCGATGCAAACACAAGCAACTTTATCTTGTTTGCCTACCACATGCTCCATCGCCGACAAAAACTCAAGAGCTAAATTGCCGTGCGTTACGAATAACAGTCCGATCATTTTGAAATACCACCGGTCCAAGTCTTTATTGCGCCAAAAGATTTGAGTAATTCCTCTTTACTCTTGGCTCTGAATATTTCATCGGCACGTGTGCGACGACCGTTCAAAACAATATCCTCAACATTTTCAACCGCTACTGCGTAAACGCGGACTACGACATCTCCGTGTAATTCGCAAATCATCACCACTTCGGATTCTGCCAATACCCCTTTCGTTTCAGCATCGATATTGTCCAAAATAATCGAACGACGTTCATCACGTTTAAGCAATGCTGTTTTTTTGCCGTCAAACTGCAAAATCGGCTCTTGCGGTTCGCCATCGCGTGCATCGATAAAAACAGCTAATTCGCCGTATTTATTTTCGATAATCTCAAAAAAATCTTGTTTTTCCATAAGTGTGTAATATTGATTTTCCATGTTTTATTCCTTAAAGAAGTTATTTAGTGTTTTCACTCTATCCTATTTTTTTTTTAAAGTAAATCGTAACTTTTGATTATCTCCCCACTTTATCGTTTTTCTTTAGCGATTCTCGTAGCAATTCTTTCATTTGTGCCGAATACGACTTATTGCTTTTGCCTTTTCCTGTGGTATTTGTCTGAGATTTTGATCCTGATTTTTGCCGTTTAATTTCCGAAAGGCGCGCTGTTTGCCCTGATTTTTTCAAAATAAGTTCAGCGGTCTCATTTTGACTCATATTTGTATGACCGATTTTGCGGGCATCATCCATTTCCAGAGCATTTACCTTGCGATCTTTGCTTAATTCTTTAACCTTACGCACACCTTCGACAACTTCACCTTCGCTGTGTTTAACAATCTTACCTTCTATTCCCATCTGTTTTGCAATATTCTCGGCCAATGCTTCACGGCGCAACTTGCTCGGATTATAAATTGCATCTTTCATTTCATTCATAAAATCTTGCGTATTCATCTTATTCAAATTAGCCTTACGCAGCAGTGTATCCGCCTGTTCCAGTGCATTGTGCCGTCCGGCATTTTCCTGCTGACGCGTTATCTCGATGGTTATATTCTGCATAACCTGCCGACGCTCATCAGTCTCCAAAGCATTCAGTAAAGAAGTATCGGAATTGGTGGAATCTTGTCGATTTGCTTGCATACGGTGCAACTGATTAAGCGATCTAATGACATCATGATCCATTAAATCTTCATCCTCATCTTCATCATCAAGCTGACGTACGCGAGTTTTTATTTTATTGATATTTTTCGGTAAACGATTTTTGGTATTTTTAGTCTTTTTTGCCTGATATTTTTCGGCTTCCAGCGCATCTATCCGTAAAGTTAAGCGCTCACTGTCGTCAAAACCCTTTTTTATCCCCAGCAATTGCATCTCGGTATCATCAAATTCCGTTAAATCATTATCTTTGTTTTTAGCTTCGTTGTCCGTAATCATTTATTTACCCTTCCGAGCCGGTTTCACAGTGTATGTTATCATAAATGAACCGTCATAAAAAAGCAGAGGAGAAACCGCAATGCTGACATTATCATCGCGCAGTAAATCAAATTTACGTCCCTCGGTGATATTTGACACCATACTTTGCTTAAACGAATCCCAATCATCTACATTGGAAAAAAACAATTTTTGGTAGGCTAAAATTTTATCCAGCTTCGGTTCGTCCTGCATTTTATCAAAATCCAAACCCCACAGCTTCAAATAAGCGCGATTGTATGATTTCAGGCGCTGATTGGCTCCAAACATCAAAACCGAATCGCTGAGATTATCCAAAATAGTCTGCTGCATGGATGTCAGTTCATTCAAACGACGCATAGTCGCTAAACGATCGGAAACGTCTTCAAACGCAAAAATAACACCGTTGGGATGCGGAGTACGAAAGCGTCTGATGGCTCTTCCGTCCGGTAAATGCAACAAATCTTCACGAGTTTCCAATAAACCGCCGAATACTGACATTTCATCTTCTTTGTACGCTTTATAGTCAGGTACCGGCGGCAACATCTTACGCTCACGCACCATTTCCAAAAATTGCAAATACGTAGGGCTTTTTTCCAAAAACTCGTTATCCAATCCCCATAAATCGCGGAATGCATTGTTATAGAAAAATAAATTACCTCTACCGTCAAAAATGGCAAATGCCGTTCCGAGAGTACCCAAAATCTCCAAGTGACTGTTTTGATTGGCCTTAAAACTG
This sequence comes from uncultured Pseudomonadota bacterium, assembly GCA_902763905.1. GTDB lineage: Bacteria > Pseudomonadota > Alphaproteobacteria > RF32 > CAG-239 > RUG410. The sequence continues at coordinate 9,113 of CACWUA010000016.1, forward strand.
CGTTTAAGCTGTTCCAATTCGGTATTATCGGCTAAATAACCGACCGTACCGACTTTATCCAGCGTATCTCCCACAAAATAAGGGTTTTCCTGAATCTCATAGTTATAAAGCGCACCGCCGCGCACCATCTTAAAAGACTTTTTCTGCAGTTTTTTGCTCTTTTGTGCTTCAAGAGCAACCTTTTTAGCCACAACTTCACCGTTTACGTTATTCAACTCAACTCCTTGATTTATTACTTCATCTTTATTGCTTAACATACTGTATTCTACATACTTTTTATTAACAGCAATCAAGTTAAGGCTTTCATCTCGCAGCCACAACGGATAGTTTAAGCCATCCACCATATTTTCCAGTTCTTTTACTTGATTCTGTGCCGTGGTAATTTCGTCTTCCAATATATTTATCTTTTCAACCTGAGTTGAAACATCACGACACCATATAATATCGCAATATAAATTATTATCCGCTCCGTTTATCCTGCTACCATAAACACACACCGGGCGCTGATTGACTTTCAGGCGTAATACATCTTCAAACGCATGCCCCTCCTGTTGCAGTAAAGTTACATATTTTTTCAAAATCCTTGCGTCTTCCTTATAAAAAGAATCCGCAACTTCGGAAAATGACGCCGCCGTACCGCTTTTGAGACCGAGTATCACCGCCATTCGGCGTGAACATTTCTCCACTATCCCCTTTTGTGCATCTTTTACCTTTTGATCAGGGTAAACAAAACAAAAATACCCGTCTTTTGCCGAATAAAGAATTTCATTGCAACGTTCGCGATCACGCTTTATAAAATAAATCTTACGTTGATATTTTGCTATTTTGGTTTGCATTACGATAATAATACAGACCATTACCGTTTCAACGATAATACTGGCAATCATAATGTATTTAAGCAATTCCATATCCATTTGCATATCTTTACAAAAAAAGTTTGCGCTTCAAACGATTTTATATTATATAAATCAATCAGAAGATATTTTAGCAAACATTTTTAATTTTTAAAGGTAAAAAAAAGAATGTACACATTAGCCTTTGATACAACTGCAAACGGATGCTCGGCAGCACTGCTGCATGATACTAAAATTATTGCAAAGTTCAATGAAGAAATGGAATTCGGACAAGCGGAGGTTTTAATACCGCAAATACAGAAAATGTTGGCAAGCGCGGGACTGAAATTTTCGCAAATCGACCTTTTGGGAGTATGCGTTGGTCCGGGCTCTTTTACCGGAGTCAGATCTTCGATTGCGGCCGCACGTGCGTTTGCTTTATCCTCTCCGCATCTGTCAGTTACGGGAGTAACTGCTTTTGAAGCATACATCCATTCGCTTGATATCAGCGAATTATCTTCATATAATGCCGTAATTATAGAAACAAAGCGCGATGATTTCTATTTTCAATTGTTTAACGGCAAATTAGAAAAGCTTTCCGAACCGGTTGCTGCCGATTATGGTGAAATTATCGACAAGTTAAAAGGAAAAACCGTTACGCTTATCGGCAATGGTGTCGAACGCTTTTTGGATAAGCCGAGCGGGTTGGTTTTGCATGCCATTCGCATGGACAGATGTGCTGCTGTTTCCGATATTGCAGCATGTGCCATACAAAAATATAACGCAAAAAAACTAAACTATCCCAAACCGCTTTATTTAAGAGCCCCCGATGTTTGTGTAAAATCATAAAAATTATCTGGCTATCTGTAAAATATGAGTGTATTAATGTCGTAAATTTTCAAATCAATTATATTTTAAAGTGAGGATAAAGTGACAAGATCGGAATTAATTGAAAAGATTGCTGCAAAAATGCCTAATTTAACATTGAAAGATATTGAAGGCATTGTCAGCGTTGTTTTTGAAAAACTTACAAGTGCGTTGGCTAACGGCGACAGAGTGGAAATCCGCGGTTTCGGAGCCTTTTCGATTCGTACCCGCAATCCGCGTATTGCCATAAACCCAAAGAACAAAACAAGGGTTGAAGTTCCATCGAAAAATATTATTCATTTCAAGACAGGTAAAGAATTACATTCACGTCTTAATGCGTAAATTTAATTTGATTATATGAGGAGAGCATCATGAAGTTTCTTCATTATCTGGTTATATTACCGTTATTCGGTGCAGCTTTATGGGCTATTTTCGGTGCAGAAACGGTTACTGAAACTGAAGGAATTAAATTTCCGATCGGACCGGAAGGCGGATTTAAAACGCAATATGTTTTAACGGTTTTTTTTATTTTCGGATATTTTACGGGGCGAATCGGTGCATGGTTTGGTTATTCACCGCTGCGTCGTGATTTGCGCATGCAAAAAAAGACTAATAAAGCTCTCAACAAGGAACAAATAAAATTAAACGAAACAGTCACCGGCTTAAAGCAGGATATAATCGGTATGCAGGCAAAAGCGCAGCAAACCCCGAATACCGATAAAAAAATCAAACATTGGTGGAAAATTTTTAAAGAACCGAGCAAGAAAGGAAATTCGTAAATGAATTGGCTTACTGATATTGTTCGCCCGAAAATACAAAAAACGACTCCGAAAGAAATTGCTGATAATCTTTGGGTACGCTGTCCAAACTGTAATCAGATGCTATTTTCTAAAGAATTGAAAGAATCTTTTTATGTATGCACTTCTTGCGGACATCATTTGAGACTTTATGTCGAGAAAAGATTCAGGCTATTGTTTGATAATGACAAGTATACTCAAATAAGTCTTCCTCCGATTTGTGATGATCCGCTTAAATTTAAGGATATCCAAAAGTATACCGATCGGCTTAAAGCTAACCGAAAAAAAACCGGAGAAAGCGATGCAATTCAAGTTGCACACGGAAAAATCGGCGGTATCGGTTGTGTGGTTGCCGCCATTGACTTTTCGTTTATGGGTGGTTCTATGGGATTGGCTGTCGGCGAAGGTATTGTTGCAGCTGCTCACATTGCACTCAAAAACAGAGAGCCGTTTATTGCCATCTCTGCATCGGGTGGTGCGCGGATGCAGGAAGGTATGCTTTCTTTGATGCAAATGGCTCGCACTACCGCTGCAGTCAATGAATTAAAAGAAGCCGGCATTCCGTATATTTCGATTTTAACCGATCCGACAACAGGCGGCGTTTCGGCCTCGTTTGCAATGCTCGGTGATATTAATATGGCTGAAAAAGGATGTCTCATCGGCTTTGCCGGTCCGCGAGTTATAGAGCAAACAATTCATGAAAAATTACCGGAAGGTTTTCAGCGTGCCGAATACCTGTTAGCGCACGGAATGGTTGATATGGTGGTCGAACGTTCGCAAATGAAATCGGAGCTGATTAAGGTTCTCAAAGTTTTGACCGCACATCTCAAAGGAAAATAATCCGTTTTAAATTATGTTAAGAAAAGACACCGGTAGCAATATCGGTGTTTTTTGTTGACAGAAAAGAAAAAAAGGCTTAAACTGCAGGAAAATTAATTAATTTACATATCTTTATGCAACAAACTTATTATGAAAAATGCGGTCTTATGCTTATTCAATATGAGCGAAAATCGCGCCTTTACAGGGTAGAAAAATCTGATGATAACACGCTTAAACTCTTACCTATGCGGTATTTGTCTGCCGATCACACTTATATCAAGGTATATCCGCAGCATAACATAGTCGTAACTTCTCGTGTTATTTATACGTTGGATGAGCAAACAATCATCTCGCGTTTGGGGGCTGAAGTTCAGGTATACAGCTTTGGAAGTTCCGCAATTATGGTTTTGGATTATAAGCGAAATTGCGATACCAGATACTGTATTGTTTGGTGGAACGGAAAGCAGAAATATGCTTTTGCTTTTGGAAATCGTCTGATACTCACGAAAAAATATTTAGCTCTCTATACTCGCAGAGATGAATATTGGAATATCTATACTGTTGGCGGGGCTCTGGCATTGGAAACAGAATGTAGGGATGATCACAATATAGAAATATATGGCGATTTTATGATTGTCCACTCCGTAGGCAATCATACACTTTATTCTTTGAAGCAGCATCACAGATATACGATACAAGGAGCCACACTGTTTGAAAAAAAGCAGCTCATATTGTGCAGTAAAAATTATGATTTTGCCATTTGCAGCGATCTAAGCGGAGTTATTCAGAGCTATTATCGCGGTACTTATTCCGCTTTTGAACGCGCCGACAACATTCAGATTTTTGATACAGCGGCAATTTTTTGTTTGAAACGCGGCAATAAATTCATGTTGTATCGGTATAACGGACAACCGTTCGGAGAAGATTTACGACTGCATACAGTTGATTTTGTTTCTTACAGTGAAGAGCAGAAAGAACTCTTGCTCGGAATTGGCGACAAATATCATTTACTTAAATTCTAATCATGAAAAAGCCGCGAACTTAATCTGTTTGCGGCTTTTTTATAATTGACTAAGGTAAAAACACCGTCTGATTGAATACATTTTCCAAAAAGAACAAACATATAAAGCATATCAACATAGCCATCAACGGTGCAGTTATCCATCCTGCAACAATTTTTCCGATGATACTCCAATTGAGTCCCCGTCCGCCTTTGATTAAACCGATACCGATAACCGCGCCGATGACCGCTTGTGTACTGGAAACAGGCACCAACGGAATTGCCGGTAATGATGAAGCTTCCAACCAATCATGCAAGCTTACAGATGAAAACAACAACAACACGACCGATTGTGATAAGACAATAATAAGTGCCACCGCCGGCGACATTCGCATCAGACTGTTTCCGACCGTTTTTATAACCTTATGAGAATAAGTCCAAACTCCAGTGCAAATTGCAATTGCACCCAATAAAAATAAAACCTGATACGGATCCAAAGTAAGTATATTTCCCAAATGCAGCGACTTAAACGGACATGATTGCATAAAAACTCCTACAACATTAGCTATATTGTTGGCTCCGAGTGCGTAAGCTCCGACAGCTGCGGTTATTACCAATCCGAAGCGAGTGATTTGATCACGCATCAATAGGTGCATACTTGAGCATTTTTGCAATTTCTTAAGGCATAGATAAAGCACCACAGCAACAATACCCGCAAGTAACGGACAAGTTGTCCATGTGCCGATGATTTCCAGCAACGTAGTATAATCAGTGGGTTTATCTGCATAAACATTCCAGCCGACAATGGCTCCGACAATGGCTTGCGAAGTTGAAACAGTCAAGCCCGCGCGTAGCATCATATATACAGCCAAAGCTGCCGACAATGCTACCATAAATGCTCCAGCCAGCGCATTGACAGAGCCCAGAGCCCCAAGCGTCTTGCTGGTACCGGAGCCGCCAAACACCGCGCCGATTATCACAAAAATACATGCTACGGCAGCAATTGTGGAGAAACGCACCATTTTAGAACCGACTGCGGTGCCGAAAATATTGGCGGCATCATTGGCTCCCAACGACCACCCCAAAAACAAACCGCTGCTTAAATAAAACAAATAGCTCAAATCCATTATATGTCCCGCTTAATTGTGAAAATCAGCAAAGCATCAATACAATCTTCAGCCTTATCGGCAATATCGGCCACGTCGCCGATTAAGGTATTGAGCTGAATTTTATGAGCCAATTCCATATCAGAATCAAAAACCTCCTGTTTTAGTTCCGCCCAAGTTTTATCACTCTCCTGCTCCAGAAAATAAACTTTGCGCGAATAATCTCTTACCGTTGTAAAGTCACGAAAGAAAGCACGAGAAGCAATTGCCATATTTTCGGCGCAAGCAGAAACTTCCTTCACCAATTTGCAAAACTTGCTTCGGTATTTTTCCGGAATATCGGGCTGTTCAATATAAAACTTATGCGCAACTTCATCAAACTCGTTGATTACTTTATCAATATTTTCAACCATTTGCAGAACATCAGCTCGCAAATCCGGAATCAGATTATGGATATATAATCTGCTTTCTATTTCTCTCCGCAGATCATCTGCTTTGGCTTCAATATGCTTTATTTTTTTACTGACACGTCGATATTTTGGACTACGCTTTTCTTCCAGATAAATTTCAAACGCATTTTGAAATGCCAGAACGCTCTCAATTACTTGATCGTGCATTTCATCTATTTTATCTTCAAGCTCGCGTGTGCCGGAAAATATCGATAATTTCAAGTTAAACATAGATTCCTCCCTCTTGGGTGTCAGTCTAAACGTAAAATATGTAAATGTCCACTTTTATTTTCTGCTATACTTTTTTACTTGCTTAAATTCAAAAAAGTGATTATGTTATAGCTGTTTAAACATTAATTATTTAAAGGAAATAAATATGAAGAATTTTTCAATCTTTCTTTCTACGGTTGCTATTATCTTAGCAGCTGTCGCAATTTATTCTAATTGCAAGTGCAAAAATGCTGCCGGCGGTGAAGTTGCTGCCGTTTCTCAAGAACAATTGGCTTCAATGTTGCAGCAAAATCCGAAAATCATTGCTGATGCTATGACTGCTTATGAACGTTTCCAAAGAGAAGAAGAAGCCCGAATTCTTATGGAAAAAATGAAGCAATTTGCTCCAAAAATCAATGACGAGACAGATCTGCCGTTTGTTGGCCCTAAAGATGCCAAAGTTACCGTTGTTGAGTTCTTTGACTTCTCTTGCGGATATTGTAAAAGATTATCCCCTGCAATGGAAAAAATCGTTGCCGATAATGCTGACGTAAAAGTAGTGTTCAAGCCAGTATCTTTTGTAACTCCGGTTTCTGCTTATCAGGCTAAAGCCGGTATTGCTGCCAACAAACAAGGTAAATTTATGGAATACTATAAAGCAGTTATGAATTTCCAAGGGCGTATGACCGAAGCCGATATTGACGCTATAGCTGCTCAAATCGGATTGGATATTGATCAGTACAAAAAAGATCTTAACTCTCCTGAAACAGCAAACATTTTAAGTAATGTTGCAAACCTGGCCAGAGATATCGAAGTCAGCGGAGTACCGACGGTATTCGTAAATGCTCAGCACATTTCCGCTATCGATGCCGGACCGATTCAGGCAGCGATTGACGCTTCCAAATAATCGCAACGGATTTTATAAAAAAGCACCGGTAATTCCAGTGCTTTTTTTGTGCACAAAAAAGGCTGACGGAAAATTCCGTCAGCCTTCGTATTGATAAGGACTAAATCCAGCCTTTCTGTCGCGCCAGCTTCTCAGCCTTGGGCGACAGCTTAAAACTCTTGTGATATTGCAAGACAACATCCTTGATGTCATCTATGTTCATATCAAAGAGTTTGACGTCCGCGCTTCCCAAAGAGTATTTGGTAACATACTTTCGAACCAAGCGGGGAGCACATCTTGCCTCAAACATCTTCGCACAAGCCTCGGCGGAGAGTCCGTACTTGTCGATATAAAACTCGACAGCGGCAGTGTAATCATACAGCGACAGCATATACACCTCTGCGGCCGGACACAAACGATGATCGGCGAAATATTCCGGAGCCAACACGCTGGCATAAGGAGAATTGAACAGTTCTACCTGCTCTTCTTCATTCAACTCTTGGCCGGTTGTGACCTTGGTACGCAACTTTTCAAACATATCGTTGAATGTTTTCCGATATACCTTATTCAAATTAGTTTCGGTTTCCACCACCAGAGTATGCGTCTGGGCATCGTACAGACCGTGATTCGGCTCACGCAGGAAAATCAACCTCCACAGAATTTCGTCATCTCTGTTGTGCAGAAAATCGTAGATAACCTCGTTATCCAGCTTGTGACCGGTAGTCGCGTTGTTACGACTGTACACGGCATACTGTTTGGTGGTCATCAGTTTCTGCGCTTCCGGAACCAAAGACTCAATATGCTTGCAGTACTCTTCCCATTTGGTCTCGTCTTTTTGCCCGATACGCACCGCTTTGCTGTGGCGATAATACTTATCGGCATTAAGCACCAGCTCGAAGCATGGTTGCGGCAATTTAGCCTTCATACTCTGCACCAGTTCCCTTTTGGCGCCATAGCGCCTGATGTAGTCGGTCAAAATACCCAACATCGGCAAATCAATGCCGTGTCCGTGTTCGCCGGCAAAAGTACCATCAGCCAAAAGTTCGGCAAAAACTCCATCTACCAAAAGTTGCGCCTGCGCATCATTGAGTTTGCCCGAAGCCAAATACTCTTTGAGGGTTAAACGCACCCGCTCGTCTTTTTTAGCCACTTCGATGGCAAAATGCAACGCGTTGAAACTCAAGCGCACATTCTGCATCATAAACTCGATAATAAGATGCAAATACCACTTCGGTGTCTCCTCACGCCAGACAATATCACGGCGTTTGAGCGGTAAACACTTTTTCCCGTACTTGAAGAACAATTCTTCATAAGCATCGGGCCAAGTTTCGTTGGCCGAAGGCATGGCCTTCAATGCCTCAACTTCTGTTCCCTTACGGAAAGCAACCTTGAACAGATAGTTAATTTGCTGTTTTACCGTATATTCGGAAAGCCGATCAAGCTTCATCCAATATTTTGCCCAATGAAAATGCCACTTGAGCGCATGACGCTCGTAGAAAGCATAGATTCTTTGGCCGAAAATATTGCGATTGTTTGCGAATTCAGCCGCACGATACGGCGCCAGAAGATTGAGAATAAGCATCGACAACGGATTGCCGAACAGAATAAAGATAACCAGTCTGTAACTGAAAACACAAAAGTCGTACAGACTTGTTGAAATAGATTTTGCCATAAAATAAAAGTTTTGATGGCACACCGGTTCCCGCGGCGTAATCTTGTTAAGGTATTTTGAGGAACCCGAAACCGTTGGCGGCATCGGCAAAAACCTACTCATTGCTTATTGTGTTCGACTTTTATGAATGTCCTTTCTCCGTTTCGGGTGATTAGTCCCAATCCATCAATAATACAACCATAATCTACTATCAATAATTAACAAGTGACTGTTATTATACTTTATTTCCACATTTTGTCAATCAATAAAATACAAAAATGAGCGGCTTTAAATCCGCTCATTTTACAAAGAATAAAAAACGTTTATTTTTCAATAGGATAAAATTGTTTATTAATGCAATAATTAAACAATAGCAACAAAACCAATTTAATCAAAATGTTGATACCGAAACCGGTTCCGAGCTCAATTATCAGCAATACCAAATAGCCCAAAGTCGTAATCCGCAAGGTGCGGGTAAACGCGGAAGATATCACCCTACCGAGAAGCAGTTGCGAGAGTGCGGCATAAATCAAAACGGCAAACCCTATCCATGCCAGCATCATTATAAATATAACCGCAAACAAATAGCCGTCAACATGTGTTTCCAGCCATTTTACCCCATCATTAAACATTTCCGAATCAACCGTAATATTCGGTAAATCCTGCAAACTTCTGATTTCCGTTTTTTGCGGGGTTACACCGTACATATACTTGCGGCTGAAGTATAATCCGCTGTTTTTAATCTCGTCCGCACTCAGCTCGTCAACTTCTGTATTTAAGATCACATATATCGTTTTGTTATTGAGATTATACTCTTTGCTAATAACGGTATCTTTAGGCTCAATGATGGCGCCGTCTTCAATTGTAATCGGCAAAAATGCCTGAGCTTCTTCCGCAATATACGGTGTTACGGTTTTAACAAACAAAGAAGTTTTAGAGGTGGTTATCCATGCAATCGTCAAAGAAAAAAGAACGGCTAACCCGACCCCTATCCATTTTGTGTCCAGTAAAAATTTTTTCATTTTAATCTCCTTTTTTAATATTAATATTCATCAAATAAATCAGGCTCACGATGTTCATTCCGATCCAACATCTCCATGGCTTGTTTCACTATTGTATATGACACAGACGACTGATACGCAAGAGAAATTTTATCAATTTCGGTAATCAGAGCCTCAATATACGCAAACGAGCGCTGAGCATTGTTTACTATATATTGCAAAATCTCCGGAGTTATTGTCAGTTGACGGTCATTAAACAGTTTAACAATCAACATTTGCAACATTATATCATCAGGTTCTAAAATGCCGACACACGGCAGCATATTAAGACGCGTCTGCAAGTCTTTAAGCGCAAACCTCATCCGCGCCGGTGCCTGCTCTGCCGTAAAAAGCAACCAATGGTTTGGAGAATCGAAGAGATTAAACAAATGGAACAAAGCTTCGTTATTATTTGCGGCTGATAAATTTTCAACTATCAGCACTTCATTTTCCTGAGCAAATCGCTTAACGTTGCGCATATTAACCGCTTCAGCCTCAACAATTTTTACCGACCTTGATTTTGGAGCCGAACTGCGAACTTTATCGGCAAAAATCCTTACCAAATGCGATTTACCACAACCTTTGGGACCGTAAATAACAGCTCCGAAACCGATCCAGCGCGGCCACATTTCCAATAATCCGAATGCTTCGCTATTACAGGCGGATACCATAAAATCATCGCGTCCCATGTAATTATGCGTTTCAAAATCCAGCGGCAGCTGTTTTAATATATCATCGGAAGCTATCATGATTTTGCCAGCACCATTTTAACTTTTTTATTTAGGTCATCAAGTCCGTAAGGCTTGGCTATAAAATAAAATTCCTGCGAACCGGCCAATTCTTTACGGGCAATTTCCTCGGAATAACCAGAAGCCAAAATTATCTGAATATCCGGATATTTTTCATGAACTGCAGCGGCCAATTCGGCTCCACTCATACCGGGCATCATCATATCAGTAATGACCAGATCAAATTTTTCTCCGGCTTCTATATGCTCCAAAGCATTCTCGGCTGATATACAATCCACCACATCATAGCCTTTTTGCCGCAACCCGCGTGCTCCTACCATACGTACGGCATCTTCATCATCAACAAACAGAATACGTATTTCACCCGGATTGCGCAACACAGTGCGCTGACTGTCAAATTCCGCAACATTTAAGCCCAGTATCACTTTTTGAGCTTTATCATCGGCATAATGCGGCAAAACCGTAGTCATTGCAGCATTACCGGACTTATCGAGAATTACTTCAGGAGTATCCGGTTCTGGCGCAGAATGGGCTATTTCCGTATTACTGTAAGATGGCAGATAAATATCAAAAGTAGTCCCCTTACCCACTTCACTATGTACCTTCAAAAAGCCGTTCATTTGTCGCACGCTACTATCGACTACCGCCAATCCTAAACCGGTTCCTGAATTCAATTTTTTGGTAGAAAAGAACGGTTCGAATATTCTTTCAAGATTCTCCGGCGGAATACCGCATCCGGTATCACTGACGCTGATTACCACAAAATCACCGGGTTTAATGGTATCTGCACCATATTGATACGGAGCATTCAATCGTTCCAAACGAGCAGACAAAGTCAGTGTTCCCTCACCGTTCATGGCATCACGGGCATTTATTGAAAGATTTAGTAATATCTGCGAGAGCTGCACCGTGTCAACGCGTATATAGCCTAAATCAGAACCGTAATTAACCATAAATTTTATTTTTTCACCCAAAATACGTGAAATCAGATGATCATTTTCGGTAAAGGCCTCGGTCGCATCTATTACCTTAGGATTGAGCGGTTGCCGACGCGAAATAGCCAACAACTGGCGAGTAACACCGATAGCCGTTGTTACATTGTTTTTCAGCTCAATTAAATCAACAAACGAAGGATCACCAATACCATGCCGACGTAATAACAAATCACAGTAACCGACAACGGCTGTCAGTAAATTATTAAAATCGTGCGCAACCATACCGGCAAGTTGGCCGAATGCCTGCATTTTTTGGGCCTGAGCCACTTGCATTTCCAAACTACGGCGATTAGTTGTATCCTGGACATAAATCACAAAACCGTTTTCTTCCTGAGTATCATCCCCCCTGTATCTATCGGAAGCATATACGCTCAAACGTACACTGCGTTCATCAGTACCGGAATTTAATGTTGTTTCAATTGTATTTTCTGAAGTATTATACAATTTATCGCGCAACAGTTGTTTTAATTGTTTTTGAGCATCTTCATTAAGATAAGCGGTAATTTTATGGCCAAATACATCACGATTTTTGCGTTCAATCAGCATTTCAACATACTTATTGATTTCCACAATATTCTGGCGTCCGTCCAGTAAAATAATCCCAACCGGAGCTGTTTCAAACAGATATTCAAACTTATCGATAATTAAATTCAAACGGTTTTGCAACTGAGCATCGTTCGGTAAATTCCATATAACTACGCCGCGTGTCTTAAGCTCATTGTTTTCACGAACATTGCGCTGGCGCACAAAAGCATCGAAAGTATCTTCAGATGTTTTAAATGTAAGGTTGTCATTATATTCACCGGTCGGGGTATGCAGCAATTCCAGTTTAGATGCCACGAAATCATCAATAGATTTGCCGATAGCCTCCTTTTTATCGGTTCCGAGTTTTTCAGTCAAAGTATCATTAATGTATTCTATACAGCCTTTATCGTCGCACGTATACAATCCTACCGGAAGATAATCTAAAAACGAATGCAGAGAGGACATCTCATTTCTAAACACCGCATCCATATTTTTATGAGCGGTGATATTCTCTATTGTCCAAAAAATATAGGTTTCTTTTTTGATTTTGTTAAGTGAAAAATCAGATTCAAAGATATCGGTTTTGTTTAAATAAATTGGTTTGACACTTACTTTAAGCCATTCCTCTGCCACAAAAACGCTATCTTGTTTAGGATTAAGCGAAAGTTCAACCGTTACCGCTTGTAACTTATTAATTGCGGTAATGAGTTTTTGTAAATCCATCTTATTGGATGGCAAATCAATAATATTCTGTTCCAAAAACTGCAAAACCGACATATTTTGTAAATATTCGGCAGCCGCCCGATTTATAATTATGGCTTCGCCTTCGGCATTGTCTACCCGATAATATTTTGATTTATCATTCAAAAGTTCGGCCGACAATGCCCCGAAACCAATTGCCGTTTCACTGACTTGTAAAACGCGAATCGTTATCAGAATGCATAAAACATTCCAGACGACAATTGCTATTATAATATAGAAGGAAAACTGTGGATATATAAAAAGTGTAAACAAGCTCAAAGACATAAACATTATCGAATATGCCAAAAAGAGTAAATTTCTCTCGAGCTGCCGATCCGGACGATGATTGTTTATATCTTTGAGCATGTTATTCAACCTTTAGGTAAGTAAATCAGCTTTGGTTTTGCCGGTACGCTCGGTAATTTCACCTATCTGACGCGAAACATCGGCTAAACTCTCCAGCATTTTTTCAACATTTTCATCAAAATTTTGTGTTGCATAACGTTCCAAATATACACGAAGCGTGGCTCCGGTACTGCCAGTACCTGATAAGCGATATACAATCCGCGAATTGTCGGTGAAATATATTATCAGGCCGTTTTTGGTGGAACTACCATCAACCGGATCATTATAAATAAACGGATATGCCTCGCGAACGGTATAAGTACCGAAAGTTTTTCCGGCTAACTTCGGTAAACGTGTTTCCAAATCCGCCATCAGTTTATTGGCTACTTCGGTATCGGCAATTTCATAGTCATTGCGCATATAATAGCTGCGGCCGTATTTCTGCCAATGTTCATGTGTAATTTCAGAAACAGATTTACCGGTCACGGCAATGATATTGAGCCAGAACAAAATCGCCCAAATTCCGTCTTTTTCACGAATATGGCTGGAACCGGTACCAAAACTCTCTTCCCCGCAAAAAGTAATGCGGTTACTATCCATCAGATTACAAAAATATTTCCATCCGGTCGGTACTTCATAATATCCTATTCCCAACTTTTCGGCCACACGTTTTACCGCGGTCGAAGTTGCTGCTGATTTTGCCACACCGTAAATACCATTTTTATATGCCGGAATCAGTTTATAATTATCGGTCAAAATTGCTAAGCTGTCACTCGGTGTTACAAAGAATTTTTTGCCCAAAATCATATTGCGATCGCCGTCGCCATCGTTAGCAGCGCCAAAATCAGGTGCATTATCCGACCACATTAAATCCACCAGATCTTTGGCATATATCAAGTTCGGATCCGGATGCAAACCGCCGAAGTCTTCCTTTGGTATGTAATTAATCACCGAGCCTTCAGGAGCCCCCAAAATTTCTTCAAAAATTTTCAAAGCGTACGGACCGGTTACCGCATTCATAGCATCAAACCGCATAGTAAAACCTCCGGCGAACAATTTACGAATAGCCTCAAAATCAAAGATATTCTGCATCATATCAATATAATCTTTGAGCGAATCGATAACTTCTATTTCCATATCGCCCAACTTTTGCACACCGATTTTACTCAAATCAACATCAGGTGCATCCAAAATAGCATATTGAGTTATATTTTTTGTATTCTCATAAATTTTATCACTTAAGCTTGTCGGACATTGCCCACCCGAAGCAACTGCATATTTAATCCCGAAATCACCATCCGGCCCACCGGGATTATGCGAGGCTGTCAAAACAAAACCGCCGTCCGCCTTATTTTTCAGCAATACACGCGATGCCGTCGGTGTTGAAATATAACCGTTCTGTCCGACAATCATTTTTTTCATACCTGCGGCTGCCGCCATTTTCATAATTTTCTGAATGGCAATTTTATTATAGAAGCGTCCGTCTCCGCCTAAAATAAAGGTCTGTCCCTTAACTCCACCGATAGCATCAAAAATACTCTGAATAAAGTTCTCCACATAATTTTCCTGCATAGCGGTCTTAGACTTTCGGCGCAAGCCGGCCGTTCCCATTTTTTGGTCGGTATATGGCGCTGTTTTAACAATCTTAAGCATAATAACATTCCTTTCAACTGAAATAAACATAATCCTGTTTGCTATATATGTAACATTAAAAAGGTTGCAAGGTAAAGTTTTTTTATTTAACTTGGGTACAAGTTATTTGTCAATAAGAGCTAATGTTAAGAATCTATGCAAATGAGCTCATTTTTCAGTTGAAGACAAATATTTGTAAATTACTTTTGCCACAAAAAATCGGTCAGTGTCAAAATCTCGCGTCTTGCATAAACATCAGACATAGACATCTTGAATAATTTGCGAAAATTTGCCATATCCGCTGCGCAATAGCCGTTTGCGATATAGCGAAATGCCTCTCGATCATGTAAAGGCTCTGCAATACGAAAACCATAGCGTTTGGTTGCTGACTGAAGAATATTTTTGATGTTGCCGTCGTCATCAACCGTCTGATTTACGACGGCTATCCAATTAAGATATTTTATCCCGCGCGCCGCGATATTCTTCTTAGCCTCCCAAACTAAATTCACGTAAGGATGAGTCAACTGCCAATCAAAATCATCCGCCGTCTGTCCGACTGTAATCAATGTATGCGCTTTAGCAAATATATCTGCATAGTCAGCCGCGTTTGCGGTCGGAATATCGGCAATGATAACTGTTTTTTCACTGCTGTCTGCCAACAAGTCACTTTTTTCCAACAAATACGGCATCGGTAAATCCATACGGCTCTGATTGCGCAAAATCTGCCGCTGTTCCATAAACTGCTTAACTTCGGGGTTTTGCGGCGCAAACAATCCGACTTTATATCCATCCGACCACAAAGCCGCAGCCAAATTGAGTGCCAAAGTTGTCTTGCCGGTACCTTTACGCGGACTGCTTATGACTATAATCGGTGTTTCCATTATTTTTGCGCCAAGTTCATTGTACTGTTTTCGACCACAACTATGCATGATTTCTTCTGACTTTTCATACCGTTGCAAATTTGCGAAGCCGTATTCTTAGCCATTCCGACAACTTTAGAGCGATACATTGTTCGGTTTGCCACTTTGGTTTCTTCGATTTTTACACCATATACCGCATACTTTTTAGCTAAATCATTTTTAATACTGTTAGCATAATTTTTTGCACGTTGATAATCGGAGAATGCACCAACCTGAATGGCAAATGCACCGTTATTTACCGGTTTTTTCAAACTTGCCGATGCTACCTTAGTCGGCTGCTTGGTTTCAATATTCTTGGCAACAACAGTCCGTTTATTATTTTGCTCCACCGATTTAACCGAAGCAAATTGAGTTGTATTACCGTTAATCGAGCGAGTAAGAGCTGCAACATCAATTCTGTCTGATTTTTTGAGTGCTCCCAATCCTTTATCCATCATCACAGAAGCTTTTTTATCACGTTCATTCAAGTAGCGATGCCCCATAGTTACGGCAATCACTCGTTTATTATATCGTTTGGCCGAAGTGATAATATTGTATCCCGAAGCTGCAGTATAACCGGTTTTCATCCCGTCAGCACCGGAAAATGTATTCAAAAGATGATTATGACCTGTAATCATCTGACCTTTATATTTAAAGCTTTGCACCGAAAACCATTTATAATATTGCGGAAAATGGTGATATACCGCCATAGCCAGCTTTGACATATCGCGAGCCGTAGTTTTTTGCATCGAATTTGGTAATCCGGAGGCATTTTTGAAAGTAGTGCGATTCATATTGAGTTTACGCGCTGTTTTAGTCATCAATACGGCAAATTCAGCTTCGTTTGAGGAAAAATGTTCTGCTAAAACAGTGGCACAATCATTGGCAGATTTAACGATCACCGCCATAATTGCATCTTTTACCGTAATCTTTTCGCCGGCTCGCACGCCTAATTTTGAAGGCGAACGACTGGCTGCGGTTGCCGAAACATTAAGTTTATCAGTCAGTTTGAGCCGACCGTTCTCCAACGCATTAAAGGTGATATATAATGTCATAAGTTTTGTCAGGGAGGCCGGATAACGTAATTCATCAGCATTCATTTCGTACATAACCTTACCGTTATCGGCATTTACCATAATTGATGATGTGGCAGCATATACTCTGGCAGAACTTAAATTTATAACCATAACTAACACAAATAGCGCGATTTTTTTTATCATCTTTTCCTCTTTTTATTTTATTTGTCTGATTATAAAACAAAATTGGTAAACAAAAACTAAAGATGCTGATATAATTTAGTGTTATGAACATACGAATACAAAAAATCCGTCAGAATAACCTGACGGATTTTTTATGCTTCTTCAATCCAATGCCAATCATGCGGATAAATGCTTAATTTCTGATTTTTAAAGCACATTTTGTGTTCCTGCCGTGCTAAAAGCATACGCACAAAATCACAATCATCTTTATCACAAAAATTGCGGATAAATTTATACATAAACAATATTCCGTAAATCATGAGAAAAGACAGCATTATCGGCTTAAATCTCGGCAGTGGCACAAACACCTCGATAAAAAGCAGCATTATGCAGAAAATTCCCCAAAAGCGGCTACTTATACCGATAACGGCAATAAAGCTGCGCAGTAAATACTCAACAAACTTAAAAATTGCGGCTTTCAATACAAAATATAAGCCTAAAAAAATTTTTAGCAGTAACTTCATAATACTTAATTAAATTATTGTTATTTGCAGCCATTGTAGATATTTTTATATATTTTGCAAGCTTTTTACAAAAAAATTTATTTTCCTATTGACTTTATATTCTTTTACAGTTATTAAGGTATTGCTTATGGCGGATGTAGCTCAGTTGGTTAGAGCGCTGGTTTGTGGTACCAGATGTCGAGAGTTCAAGTCCCTTCATCCGCCCCATTTCAAAAAATCCTCCCGTCGGGAGGTTTTCTTTATTTCTAATGTAAAAAGCGAAACAATTTAATTTTGTTGGCCAGTGAAAGCCCCGTATATCCGATAAGTTTCAGATTATACAATTTTTTTAAGGCAATTTGTGCTGCGGCATACAAAGCTCTATCT
Source organism: uncultured Pseudomonadota bacterium (assembly GCA_902763905.1). GTDB lineage: Bacteria > Pseudomonadota > Alphaproteobacteria > RF32 > CAG-239 > RUG410. Next base: position 26,746 of record CACWUA010000016.1, read on the forward strand.
TTACTGCGGCGGGTACTGTTCATCATCATTTTAACAGTTCGGGCAATTCGTGTATCGCGAACCAATCCCCATAAATCAGGATAATTTTCTTTATAGAATTTGCGTACACTGTGAATTCCGATAACATAATCATCCAATTTTTTCTGATTGAAACTGCTGCGCATAATTGAATTTTCCGAAATACGATAACCATAAAGTTTTTCATTTACCCAAACAAAATTCTTAGCCTTGGCAAACACACAGCAATTGTACACCCAATCTTCAAAATATATCCCCGGAACAAAAGAAATACCGGATATAACATTCCGTTTATACAGTTTATTCCACACATTAAAATGAATAAAATTTTTGCGATTCATCAAAACTTCGAGTGCCGGTTCATATTTTTGCGGCTGCACATTTTCCAATTCCGGCAATGCATCATCGTTATAAATTTTACAAAAATTGCAACCGACTATATCAGCATTACTTTCTATGGCTGCTTTGTACAATACTTCAAGAAACCGAGGGTGTACAAAATCATCACTGTCAATAAAAGCAATATGCTCAGCCGTTGCCTCTTTCATTCCGATATTTCGTGCTATCGATAACCCGTTATTTTCTTGAGTTATGATTTTAAAACGAGAGTCTCTCTTTGCTATTTTTTTCAAAATAGCGGCACTCCCATCGCTAGAACCGTCATTAACACAAATAACCTCAAAATCACGGAAAGTCTGCATTGAAACACTTTCCAAGCATTTATTGAGATGCTGTTCTACGTTATAAACAGGTATAATTACTGAAATCGACGGCATATCCGCTCCGGTTAAAATTTTATGATGCAAACAAATATATATTGCACAAAACCGCGGATGTCAAATTAATTTTATTTTTACTATACGAAAGCGGCTTTAAACACTTTAGCTTGTGAGATATTAAAGCCGCTTATCAATTCAAAATTGTTTGGTTAAAAAACATATTTAAAGTTCATCCATCCGCTATGATCCTGATATCTTTTACGGAATTTGGCTTCGTAACCGGCCCCGATTTCCAGATGATCAGTCAGCATAACCGTGGTACCTACACCGATTTCGACTCCGAAGCGCGGTATTCTTTTGCCGTTAACGGTATAATATTCACCATTGCTCAAGCCAACTGTAGAGCTGTCCTTATCGCTGATAACGTCATACATTGCACCGACATACGCGCTCGGTTTAAATCTGCCGTAGACGGTTTCGGCCTTTATTCCAAGCGTTGTCCGCAGCAAATCCATATCATTGCCGGAAACGTTCTGCATAGCTTCGTCAACATAGCCATGGCGCTTGATTTTGTAATATCTGGCACCGAATTCCGGCGTGAAGTACTTAAATGTATATCCGGTTAAGCCCTGAACACTATAAATATTTGCTTTATAGTGCGCGGCAATATTGTGTCCGATAACGTGCTTATCTTCATCATAATCTGCAGTACCGTAACTCAAAACGCCATTGGCAAACCAGTTGCTCGGACGATATTCGCCATAAACATAGCCCTGAAGGGTTTTTATATTAACATCACGCTGAAAAGCATCAACATTGGTATCATCATACTGTACGCCCAAACCGACTTTGGCGCTTGACGTAATCTTCCTATCAACACCGGCAATAAAGCCGCGGTCATCAGCATCATAACCATAAACATTGCCGTGATTCTGCATTTTGGATTCGGCATAATAAGTCTTTATCCATGCTTTTACATTACTTAAGTCCGGATATCCGTCACCTGATGACAAACCTTCTTCTCTGAAAGATCTAATCAAGTGATTATCAACTGTCAGCAGCAATCTGTCGGTCAAGTCAATCAATGCGGCTTGAGCCATGCCATCATCATTCGGCGCCAATGCCGTCAGAGCCTTATTAAATTCCGCACCGTCGGTTTGTGCCAAACGCGCCAGATCACCGGCAATCCCCTGTGCCGTCGGATTGCCGTGCGACGGGCCGTCCACCCACGCGCCGGCGGCATCCTGATTGGTCTGCGTACCTTCATTTTCCTGAGATACTTCACGTGCTGTTTTGGTTTGATACACTTCGTAAATACCTGATTTTTCAGATTTACGCGCAAAACCATACATATTGTTATGGAAAACATCCGTGAAGTTGTTGTTATTGATATCCGAGCCGTCGCTCAAACTGAGCAGCGCCACTTCACCGGTCTTTTTACCGTCCAGCGGATTTTGCCCGAAAGTAATGTCGAGTTTAGCTCCGTTTGCAATGTCAAACGCATCTGCCCTGATACCGCCGAATGTCTGCAAATCATCAACATTAAGTGTCAGCTGCGAACCTTTGCCGAACGTAGCATTTCTGACATTGATTTTGTTATTATTCACATTAACTTCCGAACCGGATTCAGCCACCAAATCAACATTTTTGCCAAAGCTGGAGGAAGTTGCCGTGGCTTTAACTCCTTGCAATACAACCTTGTTGTTGCTGACTTTTTTATTGCTCAAATCGACATCGCTCAGCATATTGACAACACCATTATTACCGTCGATTGATGTAAATTCTGTATTCTTTAAGCTGACGGCACCGTTGTTAATAATGTTGTTTCTTATATTAAAGAACATTATCTTTTCCCCGGAGAATATAAACTATCCGCTCCATGGATAATAATATCAGACTTTATTTCTAAAAGCAATTGTTTAAAAAACTGCCTTGCGGCGTTCGTCGCGGGCCACACTTGCAAAGAACTGTTCGGAGTAGTTCACCAGCCGGGCTTTCTGGGCAATGGCGTTGGCCCACAGCTTCACCTTCTCCACTTCGGCACGGCGCATCTGTCCCGACACGTAGTTTATCTCTACGAGGGCAATCACCGCCAGCAGTACCGTTGTGCCTAATATAAGCCATTTAACCCGTTTCATGATGATGTGTGTCTTTTTGTTATCGTGCTATTATTCAAAACGTATGGAACGTGCAGGTTCGATTCTTGCCACATAGGCGGC
>CACWUA010000017.1:0-5936 GCA_902763905.1 uncultured Pseudomonadota bacterium
GACTTATTACAAAAAATAACCCCGACGATTTGTCGGGGCTACTTTGTCAGATTGTTTCTAACCTGTTTATTTTACTGCATCTACAACAGCATTGGTAATATCCTTACCGCCGTTTACAACGGTAGACTTATTCAAAACCACCGTTAAACCTTCGGCTTTGGCAATATCATTGATTATGGTGTTTAAATTCTGCTCAGCAGCCTGTAAACCTGAAGTATGTTCTCTATCAAACACTTCTTTTCTGGCATTGATTTCGCTGAAGAATTTCTGAGATAATTCCTTTTTGGCATTTTCATTTTTCTCGGCATTGATTTTTGCATTTGCATCATCAGCCATTTTGCGCAATTCCTGCAGCTGTTGCTGACGATTATTGCCCAACGCTGCTATTTCTTTGGAAGACAAAACAACACGTTGCAAATCAACAACGGCAAAAGACGCTTTATTAGCACAAACGACTTTATAAGTAACTAAAGATCCGAGGACAGCTGCAACGACAGCAACCAAAAATACCAGACCGTAATTCATTCTGTTTTCATTAGACATGATAATCTCCTTATATTTAACTTTTCGTTGCTATGTTATCCATTTTTTATATATTTTCAAGTACTTTTTTAAAAAAAAATGAATTTTACCGATTGACCTGTATCTTAAAAAGATTATGCTCTATACAAGCAAAGAATAAAAAGAAAGGTAAAAATAATGCATGACAATAACGACATTGCGATTTATATTCATTGGCCTTTTTGCAAAAGTAAATGCCCTTATTGTGATTTTTATAAAGAATTGTATATAAATATCAATCAAGACGACATAATTAACGAATATATCACTTCACTATACCGTTATCATGAATTACTTCCTGATAGGTGTGTAAAGTCCGTTTTTTTCGGTGGAGGTACTCCATCATTGATTTTACCGCATAATATTGAGAAAATTCTCAATACGGTTTGCAAACTATGGCCTCTGTACTCAGATCCGGAAATAAGTCTTGAAGCCAATCCCAACACTGATTCTGCCACATTGTTTTCCGATTTGAAGCAGGCAGGTATCAACCGTTTATCTCTTGGTGTCCAAGCTTTGAATGATACCGACTTGCATTTTCTGGGCCGTACTCATAACACTGCTGATGCACGGCAATGTCTGGAAAAGATTGTTAAAACTTTTGATAATCATTCGGCTGATTTAATTTATGCCCGTCCCGAACAAAAATTGGCGCAGTGGCACGATGAGCTGAAAGAAATCACTTCTTATGGCTTAAAGCATTTATCGCTTTATCAACTGACAATTGAAGAAAATACCGTATTTGCCCGCAAAAACATCAAGCCTCTTTCCGAAGATAAAGCTTTAGAAATGTATAAATTCAGCGGAGATTTTTTAGCCGCAAAAAACTATCCTCAATATGAAGTATCAAATTATGCCGTACCGCAATTTGCATCGCGGCACAATCTTACTTATTGGCAGGGCGGCGAATATATAGGCATTGGTAAATCGGCACATGGTCGTCTGAAAATAAACAACAAACATATCGCAACCGTTTACCCTTTTATTGATGAAGAGCTGACACAGCAGCAACGCGCCGAAGAACTGATTATTATGGGATTACGTCTGACAAAAGGTATTGATAAAAAAACATTCAAAAAAATATGCGGACTTAATTTATATGATTGTATCAATTTGAGCAAATTGCATATTCTGGAAGAATTGCACTTAATAAAAGACACCTCTGACCACCTATACGCAACCAAATGCGGATTTCCGGTTTTAAATCAGATCATCAATGAACTATGTGTTTAAAAAACTCAGGCATTACCGGTAATGCCGATAAAATTATCGAATTTCAAGCCGATTTCATCAAGTGCCCGTTGCCATTTTTCCTCATCTTTGGTACGGAATAGCAAATCCTTATAACCGTTTACCACAATCCAGTCATTGTTATATATTTCGGTTTCAAGCTGTTTCGGCTGCCAAAACGAATAACCGAGCGCAACCAACTTATCATCCGGTCCGTGATTAAATGCAATATCGGCAATTATCTCCGTTGTTGACGAGATGGCAATACCATTACCGACAACAATTGTACCGTCTTTAACATAGTCGGTTGAATGCAGTACCATTCCCCTTATCTGTTCAAGCGGACCACCGGTATATAAATTGATTTCATTAAGTCTTTCATAGCTCTGCAAAGGCAATTGCATGGTCAAATCGGAAAACGTATATTGTTCCAACGGCTTATTTATAATTACCCCCATGGCTCCTCGAGATGTATGTGAGCAGACATAAACCACAGAACGACCGAAAATATCGTCGTCATTCAGATTCGGTGTTGCTACCAACAATTTGCCGGTCAGGGCATATTTATCATCAAACTTATCCATCTGTTTATATATTTTAAAATAATCTTGTTTTTACCCTTTTATCGTATCATATTTTATACAGAAATAAAAGTTAAAAATAAGCAATGAAATATCTGTTTTTTTATATAGTTTGTTTTTTTATGCTTTTCAAGAGCGCGGCCGCCGTTCAAACATCGCCGCTTCCTGATGATTTTGAAGGTAAATTGACGCGGCAATATATGGAAACATACGCTCATGATAAAACCGCAACCACCACACTTTTGCAAAACTTCAATATTTTTTACGAAATCGGCAGCTATCTTTATCAAAAATATCCGTGGGAACAGATAACCGAAAATAATTTTACCGAAAAGCTGAAACCCTTTTTTCCGTATGATACCGATGATGAACTGCATAGCAAACACGATTATCTGGTAAAAACAGCTTTTCTTTATAAAATGAGTCAAGATATCTATAACAAGTTCGCCGATAAATATTTGGTGCCACATGCTTATCGCAAAATTCATAACGCATCGGAATATGATCATCCGAACGAAGTAAAATATATTCCTACCGCCGATGATGAATATGTCAAAGTATATAACTTCAAAAAGTTTTTATCCTACAGTACCAATATTGATGAAATACGAGCCATTTCCTCTTATGAAAGTCAGAATGAAAGCGATATTTTATTACAACTCGATGCGGTTATGGAAAAAATTGATTGGAAAAAAGTATGGCTTTACGGCACTGTATATAAGAATCCATTGTTTTCCGAACTCGGTGTCGGAGAAACAGAATTCGGCGATGGTGTAAATGTTCGCTTAATTGCTCGTAATACTTATACCGAAAGCAAAAAAGAACTTGACTTCGGAGTGCAAATTGCTACCCATAGCAGATATTTTGTATTGGCCAATGATTTAGCCGCTAATCGTTTCAAGCCGAAAATAATTTTTGATAAATCAAAAAATATCAGTGATGTTAAAGTTCTTTATCCGCTTCCGCTCCGTACCAACCTTTTGCCTCAGGCATACAAATATTTCGGAAATTTTATAATTCCGCTGAAAGTTACCGTTGAAAATCCTGATAAACCGATAGAAATCAATGCAGTTGCCGACTTGACAATATGCGATTTTGAATTTAATTGTCAACCGCAGCATTTTGATTTGCATCTATACTCTGAAGTTTCCGGAACCGATAAATTCGACAACGGTTTTGACACAATGTTTTTCAATAATTTACGTCGTGTACCGACTGCAAATTCCGACATAATATCCATAGAACAATTCACTGCAAAAAACTCTGCTGACGGTTCACTGCTCTATCTGGAGCTGACAACTTCCAAAAAAATTAAAACCTTTGATATTTTTGTAGAAAATACAGAAGAATACATGCCGTTTGATGCGCCTCATTTTGTTATAGATAAAAACAAAATAAAAGCTTATATCAAGCCCCTTAACGCTGTTGCCTATACCGATTTAAGCAACACAGAATATACCATATCGATAAACCTCAATAATCGGTATTTTTATCGCCATAATTTTGTTGCCGATAACAGCGTATCCACTTCCAGACAAACAATTAATTCTGAAAAAAAGTTATTTTTACCGGCATTATGCAGCGGATTAATACTGAATTTACTGCCCTGTATCGCACCGTTTACACTTATTTTGTTATTGCTGTTTATCCGTGAACATAAAAAACATCCGAATGACCGGAAATTTATGCAACTCAGTGCTCTGAAAGGGAGTGTTTGCGGTTTATTAACAGCAGTTGTTTTGTTTATCGGGCAAAAATATACACCTGATTATCCGCTGTGGGGAATGCAATTTTCACATCCCGCATTGTTACTCGGTCTGATATTTACATTTGCCGCCTTTAAAAAAATTCTACCGACAATATTAAGTGCAATAATTGATACCGCAGACACCCGAAAGCGTGCTTTTCTTTTCTTCATTGTTGGTTTTATTGCAGGTGTTCTGATTATTGTCAGTACTTCCCCATATTTATCAATATTGATGAATACATCTGTTGTTGCGTCCGCTGTCGACGCCGTCGGCATAATATCACTGTTGACTGTCGGATTTATCATTCCGCAATTATTCATATTATATTTTCCGAAAAAGTCTCAAGCTTGGCACGCATTATGTTTGAAACAGCAAATATTGCTTAAATTCATTGAAGTCGCTTTTAATATTACCGTTATATGGTTATTGCTGTTTATCGGTTTTGATTGCGGAATTGCAGCTCTTATCATATCAGCGATTGCTGTGATTATATGGATGTTTTTATGCGAGGTTTTTCAGAAATATCTCGATTATTTAAACGGAGTGATTGACGAAAGCATTACCTTAAAACAAATAAATGCCATCCGCAGCGGCAGCATTGTTTTTATGATACTTCTCGGCATAATTTTTTGGAGTTCCGGAATTTATATTGCCAATCACCTGCAAACCGCTGAAAACTCCGTTACGGTCTCTAAACAAATGCCGCTAGATTCGGAACAAATTAAAACACAACTGCAACACAATCATCCGATTTTACTTATCGTCGATACCGATTGGTGTTTCAAATGCCGGTTCAATCGTCTGTGGACCATAAACTCCATTGAAAGCAAACAATGGCAAAAACGCTATAATTTGCAAATTATAACCATAAATAATATCGCCGATATCAAACAATATATGACGCAATACGGACAATATTCCTTGCCGTTATATATACTTTACACACATCGCTATCCGCAAGGGCTAATTCTATCTTCCGATATAAAAACTCAAGACTTGGAAAAATTTATAGATTCATAAAGAATAACTAAGTTGCCATAAAATTACGGCTCCGATTCATCGGAGCCGTTACGCGAATAATCAAAGTTTATTCTTAATAATCATCATTTGCATTTTCGTTGTTAAAACCAAACATTGCATTCATATTCCTTGCGGTTTGCTTACGCTGTTCTGACGGTGTTAATTCCGGTTTACCTTCTGCCTTACGCGTTTCATTTTCGTATTGTGTTGATAAATTGGCAACATCACCAACCCCCATTGCTTGCTGACTTTTCTTTGCGCGCAACTCTTCTATTTTTTTTGAGTTATCTGACATATTTGTTCTCCTTTTCTGTTTAGTTAAAATTAAATAATATATTGATTAATGGTATGTTTGAGTTTTATTCTGCACAATATTGCGAGTAACAGCCACATCTTGAGCGGCATTCACCGCAGATGATGACGTGTTTGTTTTTCCCCTAACATTGCCGAACATACTCTTATCGTTAATTTGAGCATCCTTAATTTCAGATTGCTTGCCGTTAAACTGATTTATGCTTGCCGCCATACCTATTGCGGTATTTTGGTTATTATTTCCGTTGGTACCGGCATTCTGCTTAGGATGTTGACGATTATATTCCGGCAAATATTCGTTGAAGAATTTTTCAAAATCCATTCTGACATTTGGAATTTTTATAATTTCAACTTTTTCAACACCCAACGGAACCAAATCATCATTTATACTGTCACAGCTATCGCGAGCCTGATTCAGCTCGTCTTTCATAATATTTTTAGGTGTCGCCTTGGCACCACGAACAGATATTTCACTATACGCTTG
>CACWUA010000017.1:5942-30576 GCA_902763905.1 uncultured Pseudomonadota bacterium
GTTTTTGTTCTGTTTCTTTGCATTGCCGATCATACAATACGTTAAATATATAATCCATTTGTTCATTACTAAGTTTTTGAACTGATCCGGACAATCTACTTAATTTAGCCTTTTCTTCCGGTGTCAAACCTGCAGCATCGGCAATACTGCCGCCTTTATCCAATGCAGATTTATAAACATCAAATACTTTTCGTAAAGTCCGATATGCAGCAATTTTCTTAACTGCACCGTCATAAAGATCATCAGTACGCAAAATTCCTTTTATTTTGCTCTTAAATATATTGGAATATGCATCGGTAAATGCCGCATAGCGATGCGTATTAATCAAGCCATCGATAAACGCTTGCTCGCTTACACTGATTTTTTTGCCATTTTCACGATTGTGCTTATTCATCTGTTTTGCTAAGCGATATTGATAATTTGCATAATCCTCCGCACTGAGCTTTTCCTTGGCCGCTTTCAGCATACCTTCGGCTTTTGACTTATCCAACCCCATACCGATAGGAACCAAACCTTTCTCAGCCAGAGCCTTACGCCACATACCTTTTTCGTCATCTTTAGGCATACCTGCAGGAAAATTAACCGCTGTATAACCTAAATCTTTAAGCTGACCGACAACTCCACCCAACACACTTTCATCAATTTTTTTATGATTGGGAACTCGATAAGCAAAGTGTAATACTCCGTCGGAATCTACATTAACAAACAATTTGCACGAATATGTATATTTAACGGTTCCGTCTTTTGTTTTTACTCCATCTTTTTTGCGATTGTCTTTATCTTCACTGTCATAAATAATAAACTCTGTCCAACCGCCGCCAAACCAACCTGTGCTGGTTTTAAAATAAGACAGATTTTTCTGTTTACCTAACCCTTCCTTTATAAACTTTTCAAATTTATTTTCCGCCTCTTTCTGAGTTATTTTCTTAGGTTCAGGCTTACTTACCGCCGGAATAGCCACAGATTGACTCGCGTTTATTGCGCCGGTTTGCATCGACGTTTGCGAATTTAAAGCTTCTGGTGTTTTTTTATCACTCTCAGCCACAACCTTATCCGGAGCATACGCATCTAAATTATCAGGCACATCTTCACCCGGAATGGCTGAAGTCGCCACTCCTTTCGCCAAACGATGCACTTTACCGGTATTTTCCGGTGAATTCTGTACCACGGCAGCATTTTCTCCGGCTGTTTCAAACTGTTTAATTTCCGCATTTGGAATCGTAGCGGAAATAACTTGTTTATCCGGAAGATCATACGAAATATCTTCACTGGAAACCATACCTTCCGGTAAATGACCGGCACCGGCAATACTTATATTCTGTAACTCGGCCTCCAGTGCTTTTTTACGTCGTTGTTGAGCCTCGTATTCTTTGGCATTGGCTTCGGCAATCTGAGCGGCTTTATCTGCCTGACGTTGTGTTAAGACATTACTGATTTTTTCCTGAATTGCCGTTTCAGCCAAAGTGCCGTCAAAGTTGCGTATTTCCATATCGGCAACCGATATCCCGTGGGCCTCGCAAAAGGCAAAAATCGCATTTAATTTTTCATCATCCAGATTCTCTTGCGTCTCTTCATCAAACGAAAGTTGCATTTTAACTTGCGGCGGCATATTCGGCTGATTATATTCCATCATACCGATATTGTACTCTACTCCTGCACTTTCATCTGCAATATGCAAAGCCAATTGTTTAACTCGCTCATTTTTATCCGCACGCATTTTAAAATATTGATCTTGTGTCAAGATATCACCGTTATCGGTAATATCAACTTCAATAAAATCCAATTTTTCCGGATTGCCGTATTTTTCATTGTTATCTTTAATATGATAAAGCTGAGCAAACTCATTACCGTATTCACGAAGGTAATCCGAATATTTTTTGGCCGTATCATATTTTTTCTGAATCGGCAGCTGAGAACGATTAAGATATATATATTCATGGCTCAATTCTTCATCCGAATAAATTTTTTCGGCATCGGCCTGTTGCTTACTGATTTCATCAAGCTCACGACGATATTCATCAAACTCGTCCAACTCTTCACGCAACACCTTCATATTTCTCGTGAATTTTTTTTGCAATTCTTCTTCAGTATAATCTTCAGGCAAACGCGACATTCCACTATTTTCGAGATAAGTGCGTGCCGTTATGACATTATTTTCTTCCGTCAGATTTCCTGCCATGAACACCCCCTAATATTAATTTTTCTGTAATATAACATACTTTTTTGCAAATAGCAAGCCCTTTTGACAAAAAAAAATCAACAATAGCGCAAAAATAAAACCCGCGCCAAACCATAAATTCTTTCATCCAGTAATTTAAATACTTCCGGCAACAAAAAACGCTCATCATTACGCACTTCGACAATACATATTGCCTGTTTGCTGAGCCAATCTTGCATAAGTAACTGCGCCAAAGTCTGTTCCGTCAGCCCTTTGGCATACGGTGCATCCATAAACACCATATCATATTTGCGACGTGCTCGCGGCAAACGCGTAGCATCGGTTTTTATAATATCAAACCGCTCTTTTTCCGCGGCAAACAATTTGGCATTTTTATTAACCGGCACCGTATCAATATCGGCAAACGTAACATAGCCGAAACCGCGTGAGAGTGCTTCAAAACCGAAAGCGCCGGTACCGCAAAAAATATCGAGTAAATTCAAATCGGCATAATCGCCGCCGAGTTTTGAATACAAAATATTGAATATTGCTTCGCGAGCCCGCTCCGAGGTCGGCCGCACTTCTTTGCCTTCCGGAGTCCACAGTTTTTTACCGCGATATTTTCCGCCGACAATTCTCATAGTTTATCTCCGAGTTGTTCTTTAAGCACCTTTTGCGGCACTTCTTTTACTTCGCCCTTTCTCAAGCTACCGAGCTGAAACGGCCCGTACGAAAGGCGAATCAAGCGTGCCACTTCCAGTCCGATTGACTTCATCAATTTACGTACTTCGCGATTTTTGCCCTCGTTAAGCGTAATCAAAAGCCAGCTGTTGGAGCCGTTTTGACTTTCAAGCTCAATTTTAACTTTACCGTATTGCACCCCGTCGATGGTTACGCCCTTTTCCAGTTCCGCCAATTTTTTCGGCTCGACTTTGCCGTGTACCCGTATTTTATAGCGGCGACTCCAACCGTTGGCCGGCAATTCCAATTTGCGCGAAAGTTCGCCGCTGTTGGTCAGCAAAAGCAAACCCTCCGAATTTAAGTCGAGCCGTCCGACGCTGATAACGCGCGGCATATCCGGCGGCAAATTATCAAACACCGTCGGCCGATTATCCGTATCTTTATGGGTGGTCAGCAAGCCGGTCGGCTTATGATACAGCCACAGCCGTGTTTGTTCAATTGCCGGCAGTTTCTCGCCGTCAAGCAGAATTTTCTCGTTGCCCTCCACATTAAAAGCCGGACTTTCAATCAGCACTCCGTTTACACTCACCCGTTTCTGCTTAATCAGCTCCTCGGCCTGTCGTCTGGAGCAAACTCCGCTCCGTGCCATAAATTTTGCAATTCGTTCCGTCATTTTTCTTCCTTTTTTGCCAAATATGTTTTATAGTAGCAGATAAGTATAAAAAAAGAGTGAACAATGACAAACGAAGAATATATGCAAACAGCGCTTGATTTGGCGCGTCAGGCGGCACAAAAAGACGAAGTACCGATTGCCGCGTTGATAGTCAATCCGACTACCGGCGAGATTATTGCTTCTGCTGCCAATGAAAGTGCCCACGGCTCCGATGCCACGGCTCACGCCGAAATTTTAGCCATTCGGCGCGCTTGCGCCAAGCTCGGTGCCGCTCGCTTGTGGAATTTGGATATGTATGTAACACTCGAACCGTGCACCATGTGTGCGGCGGCGATTTCGTTTGCCCGTATCCGTAATCTTTATTTTGGCGCCACGGATGAAAAAGGCGGCGCGATTGTCAGCGGAGTTAAATTTTTTGAGGTCCCTACTTGCCACCATCGTCCGCAGATTATCGGCGGCATTTGTGCCGATGAATGCGGACAATTGCTCAAAGATTTTTTTAAGCAAAAACGCTGACTGGCTCATAATGACGTGTATATTCTATCCGGCTTTGATTTTTTCCACTTCTGCGCGGGCAAGTGCGTCGCAACGCTCGTTTTCGGCATGGCCGTTATGCCCTTTTACCCACACCCAGCGAATTTCGTGCTGATTTACCAATTCATCAAGCCGTTGCCACAGGTCAATATTCTTCACTTCTTGTTTTTTATGCGCCGTATGCCAGCCGTTTTGCTTCCAGTTTGCCATCCATTCGGTAATACCTTTCATCACATACTGACTGTCGGTATAAAGCGAAATATTGCAAGTTTTTTTCAAGGCACTCAATGCCGCAATCACCGCCATCAGTTCCATCCGATTGTTGGTGGTATTTTCTTCGCCGCCGCTTAATTCTTTTTCCACGTCCTTATAGCGCAAAATTGCACCCCAGCCGCCTGCTCCCGGATTGCCGGAACAAGCGCCGTCCGTAAATATTTCCACTCGTACCGTCATTCGACTTCCTTCAAAAACTCGCTGAAAAACTCATTAACCAACAAGTCAGTACTGTCTTCAGAACGCAAAGCCTTTGCCGTAAACGAGCGCAAATTATTTTTGGCCCCGAAAATACGGAAAGATTTAGGCATTGCTCCGTCAGCACCGACTGCCCCGTTAATCAATAAATCATCTTCGATAAATTCTGAAAGCACAATCTCAATATGCACAAACTTCATAATTCCGCGCGGCGGCAGACGCAATTCCGGCTTGGTAATCAAATTTAAGTGTCCTTCTAAGCCGAGCATATTAGCCGTCATATTATAGTCCGAAAAACGCACTCTATTATATTCTCCGCCGGTATTATCGGTAGTGCAACTCAAATACAGCTCGCGTGCAATTGCATTACTATCATTAAAACACTGCACATCAAAACCAATTTTAACATATTTTTGCGGCGGAGTATCAATTGTTCTCGGATACAACACATCTTCTTCATCATTTTCCACCACTTCCAACGAGCGATTTTCCAATTTCAACACCACATTAGGTTGCGGCCGACGTCCGAACATACCGGCAATTACGGCATATGGTGCCGGTACGTTGTTGGAACCGGAACGAATATAAATTGTATTGCCGACGGTAGTCATCAATGGTGCAATCTCCGATTTCGGGATATAGGTTGCCAAATAGCCGTCACCGTTTTTATCTTCGCAAATAATATGATTGCGCACCTTATTATGGCTCGGAATGGTACAGCCGGAAATAGCACTTTCCACCCAGCTCATAAAGCGATGCACATTGCCAACCTTCACTTTGGCTTTAGCCACATCGCCGATATCCATATCGCGCGAACATTCCACGCCCCAAACAATCACACCGCCTTCGGAATTACCGAAACCGGATATACATTTAGCTAAATTGCGCCGGTCATCGGGGCTCAAAGACCAACCGTGTTTACCGGTGGATGAAGCCTGTTTAAAGTCCATAAACAATTCTTCGGTTTGGCGACTGCGAATAAATTCATCAAGCGCATCTTCGCCAAAATAAACCAATTTTTCAAATATATCTTCCGCCCGCGACATAGCTTACTCCTCTCGGTTGTTTTGTGCCATTATAACTGCTACAAAGTAAAAATACAATTATTTTCTTTACATTCGGTTATTTCTTATACTGTAGAGTATATCGGATAAAGGTAAATGTTTGAAAAATGCGCCGATTGAAAGCTTCTAAGGATACCTCAAAGATGATTTGGATATTAAATTTTGCAAAACCATAAAGAAGTGAAAACAGAGATTATAGGCTAAAACACATTCAAACAATTATGTTAAACCTTAAGCATCCAGTGCAGATGCCATCTGCTTGCGCTTGAACTCCGAGCGACGAATTAAAGCGGCCACCCGTTCGACCAACTCCTTATCAAAACCGGCTGCCACCGCTTCCGCTGCCGACTTTTTATCATCGTAAAACAGCTTCAACACCTCGTCCAAAACCGCATACGGCGGCAATGAATCCTCATCTTTTTGCCCTGCCGCAAGTTCTGCCGACGGCGCCCGCGTGATTACCGCTTCCGGCAAGGCATATCCTAAAGTATTGCGCCATTTGGCCAATGCGAAAATCGTGGTTTTATATACGTTACCTATCGGCATTAAACCGCCGCAAGTGTCACCATAGAGCGTACAATATCCGGTCAATGCCTCCGATTTGTTGCCGCAAGCCAACACCAACCCGCCGTTTTGGTTAGACCACGCCATTAACAGTTGTCCGCGAATACGCGCCTGTAGATTTTCTGCCGTAATACCGCGCACGGGAGCCTTAAAAGCCTGTGTCAAAAAACCGATTTCCGCATTAACCAACGGTTCAATATCCAACTCATGATAATTAAGATGGTTGAGCTTAGCCGTTTCGCGGGCAATTTGCAGACTCAGTTCCGACGTATATTGCGTTTTCATCATAATCGCCGTAACGTTTTCGCCGCCCAAAACATCTGCCGCCAACACCGCGGTCAGCGCCGAATCAAGCCCGCCGGAAAGTCCGAGAATTACTTTATTAAAGCCGTTTTCGTCGCAATATTGCCGCAAGCCGCTTTGCAATTTATGCCAAAGTTTTTCCATATTTTATCTCCCCAACTGCGCATTCAAAATCAGCATTTGTCGTGTGTTATACAGATTCGTTTCCAATCCCACGCCGTAAATATGCGGATTGGCCAACCGCTTATATGACTCGTCAAGCCGTGCCAAATTAGCCTTGCCGCGTTGCTGCAGTTTTTGCAAATTCAACTCCGGCGGATTGATGACCTCGCCGTTTTGCATCACCGGTTGCAACAACAAATATGCCTGCTCTCCGGCTTTGAAAGTCACCTTCAGACCATTTATACTGTTCAATGTGTATGAGGTAATATTGCGGCTCAGCTTACCACCTTGCACCAAATCCGTATCGGCCGCACCGCAGATAATATCGCCCTCAAACTTATCTTTGCGTATGATTCGCACCACATTGGTCGCCCCCGGAATGGTAGTTTTTCCTTCGGCGATTTTAATGCACGGACGTCCCATATATTGCTTGGTTTTAAACACTCCGCCCAATGCCGGAGTATCATAAGCCGTAACCAACTTGGTACCCGCCGCCAAAACATCATACGGCGCCTTTTGCACTATCAGCAGATTTTCTATCAGGTGTTCATCCAAGTCATTGGAAGCCACCATTTTTACATTGGCAAACAGCGGATTATCGCCTTCGGCATCTATCATTTTGCGCGCTTCCTTCGCCCAATATGCCAAATCTCCGGAATCCACCCGCATTCCCATCAGCGGCAAACCTACTTCCTTGGTTGCTTCAATGGCATGCTTAATTCCCTCGCGCGTATCATAAGTATCGACCAATAGCGTGGTATTCCCCGGATTGCCGCGCATAAAAGCCTTAAAAGCGTCGACTTCTTTTTCATAGCTCATCACAAAAGAGTGCGCCATAGTACCGGAATCCGGAATCCCGTAATGTTTGGCCGCCGCGGTGTTTGAAGTGCCGGTTGCACCGCCGATAAACGCCGCTCTGGTTTCAGAAAATCCGCCCATTTCATGCCCGCGTCTTAAGCCGAATTCCAAAAGCGGACGTTGTTTACCGTCCAAAGAAGCAGCATATATCATACGCGATGCCTTGGTTGCCACCAAACTCTGCGAATTAAACGCGTTTAACAAGGCCGCTTCCACCAAATCAACCTGCCAAGTCGGACCGGTTACGGAATACACCGGCTCGTTCGGAAACACCAATTCTCCTTCCGGCACCGCGTTAATGCTTATTTGCAACTTTTTATCTTTGATAAATTCCAGAAAACGCTTATCAAAACGCGCACTGCCGTCGGCATTTTTTTCTTGACGCAAATATGCAATATCGTCTGCGGTAAAGTGCCAATTTTCCAGCCATTGCACAAATTCGCCCAAGCCGGCACACATCAAATAACTGCCGCCGAACGGATTTTTTCGAAAGAACGCTTCCGAAGTTTTGATTTCTTCGGCCTTGCCGTCCAAAAACCACGCTTGCGCCATGGTTAAATGATATAAATCGCAAAACAACGGGGTTCCGCTTTCCAAAATATTCGGTCTGGTATTTGTCATGGCTATTCTCCTAAACTTTTATGAACTAAATTGTATTGAACTTTTTTATTATGCAATTCTTTGCGGAAAAATTGCGCTGTCGTAATCCGTCGCAGATAACCCGCCTCAATAAACGGCTGATAAACCTCTTTTTGCAAAATATCGCTGATTTGCTCTTGCGCTCCTTGGCACAAATCCTCGATAATCGTCACTTGCGCACCGTGTTTTAAGAGCCCGTTTAAGGCCTGTTTGACGCACACATCACTCAAAACGCCGCACAAATAAACGTTGGTATCACCCCAATCCTGTTGCAAAGTGCGATATTGTTTCAACTCGTTCCAAATATTGGTGGTGGATTTATACATTTTTTCAACCGCCAAATCCGGCTTAAACGGCGCCGCCTGCTGCCACCCCCAAGTGCCTTGCACACAATGCGGCGGAAAGCTGTCGGATTCCGAGGTGTTGCCGTAAGTTTCGGCAAAATGCGTGTCATAAGTATCGATAATTTTATCAAAACTGCCGTCAAACAGCGCATCGGCAAATTTTTGATGTTTTGCGATAAGTTCCGGTGCATTCAGACTGAGCGCGCCGTGCGGATGCACAAAATCGTTTTGAAAATCTATCCGCATTAAAATATTTTGAGTCATAATTTCCTTCCCTTCAGGCTTATCAGGTTAAAATCGTCTGTCTCGCATAAGCCCCGCGCAAGACGCAGACATATTGAAAAACGGCTAAACAATACCTTTTTTCTTATTAAAATGTTCTTCCACCAGATGATGATTTTCCGGCGCCACAAAATTTTTCCAACGCTTGTCGCCGAATTTAATCATATCGCGCACCATGGTGCCGGTAACAAACGGAAAAGTCGGATCGGTTCGGTCAACCAACACAATATGTTTGAAATGATCCTTAAACCAATGCGCATCGTATTCCGAACCGGCATAATATACGTCAGGCAACGGCAAATACGGCAGACTTTCTTTCAAAAAATCCACCACAAAATCTCCCCACTCTGCCGGATTATTGATATCAAACAACCCGATGATTTTGAGCCGCTCATATTCCGGCTTGTCACGATATATATTCTGAATCATCTTTTTTCGAGTGGTATAATTGAGCGGATTTCGTGCTGTGCCCTGTTCTTGAATCGAACCGAGAGCAACTGTTACGCGTTCACATTTTTGCAGCATTTGATCAATGATTTTTTGGTGCCCGATATGAAACGGTTGGGCGCGCATAATGCAAAAACCGTGCTTATACTTGTATTTAGTCATAAAAAAACTCCTTTAAACAGGAGCCGTCAACAAAACAAAATATTTTCATCTCATTAAACCGGCTCGGTTTTATATTGTTCTCTGCTTATAAGCCCTGCAAGCACCGAGAACAATCTTATAATATTCTCTAAAATAATATTGTCAAGCAGATTTATTTCTTTTCACAATTTGCCGCAAGAGAATATCTGAAAATTTATACTAAAATAGTACTTGTAAAAAATAATTTTATTTGCTAAAAGAGCAGAAGAATTTTTGTTTTAAGTAAGGAGAAAAATTATGGCAGATGAAAAAATTGTTGATATTGAAGTCGGGGGCATTGATGCTCCGAGACTGCGCTCGCTGATTGAACGAATTGAGCGTTTGGAAGAAGAAAAGAAGGAGCTGCAAAGCGACATACGCGACATTTTTGCCGAAGCCAAAAGTGCCGGTTTTGATGTTAAGGCTCTGCGTACAGTATTAAAACTGCGCAAAATGAATGCCGATGACCGCAACCAGCAGGAAAACTGGGTTGCTATCTTCCGTAAAGCTCTTGAGTTTTAAGCTATATGTACAAATTTAAAGCCTCATCTTTTTTAAGATGAGGCTTTTTTTACTTTTCCATTAAAGTATTTAGGATTTTATCCAGCTCACAGCGCAATTCGGTATCTTCAAGATAGGACAAACGCTCAAACGCACTCATTCCGAATTCTTTAACCAAGCCGATTTTCAATGTATCTTCATAGAAACGCGCCGTAAACACATTATCTATACGATCCATTACCCACACAAACTTGGCTTCGGGAGTGTTGCACTGTTCATATTCCTTAAACAACTCCAAAAGCTCAGGTTTACCGGCCTCTTGTGCAACAGTGCGCATAGCATCAAGTTCCAAATCGGATTTTTTCTGCACATCCATTTCTCCGGGGACCATATCACCGCAAATAATTTCCGGCAAATCATGCACAAGAGCCAGCTGCAAGCACTTCAATTTATCAAGTTTTTTGGGTGCAAACAGCATTATTAGCATTGCCAAACTGAATGAATGATCGGCATCACTTTCGGGACAGGCAACAGTATGACGCATCCAACCGATGCGTTTCACATTTTTCATCCGACCGAGAATATCAGCCAATTTCAAAATTTCTATTTTTTTCATAACACTTAATAATTAACGATTACAAATTTGATATAATTCGCAACAATGTCGTTGTCAACGATATTTTTTGCTTCACACTAATCCAGAGTAAGATCGGCAAATTCGGCACCGATTGCCGCAGCCAATTCCTCGGCATTAATTTCCAAAGTTAAACCTATTTTACCGCCGCTCACAAAAAAAGTATCAAACAGAATAGCTGTCTCATCAATAAATACCGGAAATGCTTTTTTCATACCGACCGGAGAACAGCCGCCATGCACATATCCGGTCAGCGGCAATAATTTTTTAAGCGGCAACATCTCCACACTTTTTACTTTTGCCGCTGCAGCCGCTTTTTTCACACTCAAATCCTTATTTGCCGGAATGACAAACACAAAATGGTCAAATCCGTGCTGATTTGTTGGTGCTTCCGTAACTAAAGTCTTAAAAGTCTGTTCCGCCGGTTTTTGCAAATATCCGGCCACCGACACAGCATCAAGCCCGTTTATCGGCTCCCATTCATAAGTTTTAAAACTAATACCGGCTGTTTCAATAATCCGCATTGCATTTGTCTTAATCATTTTCCCCTCCGACAATTTAATTTAATAAAAAATTCTTGCTTTTCGGTAAAAAAAGTATAGATATTTCTTGTATTTTAAATTATGGGAGAAGAATATGAAAATAGGAATTATTGGAGCCGGAGCCGTAGGCAGCGCTACCGCGTTTTCACTGGTTATGACAGGTGTGGCTCACAAAGTTGTTTTAGTTGACATGAACGAAAAAAAGGCCTTAGCCGAAGCCACCGATATCGGCCATGCGGCGCCGTTTGCCAGCGCAGCAAAAATCAAATCCGGAACTTATGCTGACTTAAAAGAGTGCAGTATTGTCATCGTGACCGCGGGAGCCAATCAAAAACCGGGAGAAACCCGTATTGATTTATTGGGACGCAATGTTAAAATTTTTGAAAATATAATTCCGCAAATTGTGCAAAATGCACCGGATTGCATTTTGTTGATTACCTCCAATCCGGCTGATATTATGACCGATGTTGCACTCAAACTTTCCGGATTTTCCAAAGAGCGGGTTATTGGTAGCGGAACTGTGCTTGATACTTCACGTTTCAGAACACTTTTGGCATATTATCTCGGTGTTTCCGCCAAATCGGTTCATGCCGATGTTTTGGGTGAACATGGCGACAGTGAAGTATTAGTTTGGTCAAACGCCGAAGCCGGTACCCTCACTTTGGAAGAATATGCACAAGATGTAGGGAAAACTCTTGATGAAACTAAAAAAGCAGAAATCAATGACGGTGTTGTCAATGCAGCCTACAAAATCATTGAAGGCAAAGGAGCTACTTGCTTCGGCATTGCCGGCGCACTTACTCAAATTTGCCGTGCTATCGGTAACAATGATTATTCAATATTAACCGTATCTTCGCATCACGCTGATGTTGAAGGCATTAAAGATGTTTGTTTATCCCTGCCTACTGTAATTAATCGCCGTGGCATTCATCACGTGATTACACCAAAACTGGCCGCGCAAGAACATGCAAAACTTCGCATGAGCGCAGAAACCATGAAAGATCATACCGAAAAAGCCTTGGCAATGATATCTCAAAAATCATAACCGCTTAAATTTCGGTATGCTACGATGACACCAAAAGGCCTCAAACAATTGAGGCCTTACATTTTATAGTAAAATCTGCCTAAACATTGAACAAAAAGTTCATCAAATCGCCATCGCGTACTTGATATTCTTTACCTTCTGAGCGAATTTTGCCGGCATCGCGACAGCCCTGCTCGCCGCCAAATTTAACATAGTCATCATACGAAATGGTTTCGGCACGAATAAAGCCGCGTTCAAAGTCGGAGTGAATAATGCCGGCACATTGCGGAGCCTTCATTCCTTTAACAAACGTCCAAGCCCGTACCTCTTTCGGACCGGCGGTAAAATACGTTTGCAGACCGAGCAAGTTATAACCGGCATGAATTATTTTAGCAAGCCCTGTTTCTTCAAGTCCCAGCGCCGATAAAAATTCGTTTTTTTCTTCTTCGCTCTCCAATTGCGCCACCTCAGACTCGATTTCGGCGGAAATCACCACACTCTCGGCACCTTCAACCTTTGCCATAGCTTCCACCGCCGCCGAAAATTTATTGCCGGAAGCTGCAGAGTTTTCATCAACGTTGCACACATACAACACCGGTTTAGAAGTCAACAACTGCAGCATTTTATAGCACTTATACGCCTCTTTGTCGGTTTCATCAGGGACGGCTGAACGAGCCGGCTTGCCTTGTTTTAAGGCTTCGATAATCGGTTCCATAACTTTAACACTAACCGCGGCATCTTTATCGCCGGCTTTAGCCTTCTTGCGCAAGTTTTCAATACGTTTTTCGAGAGATTCCAAATCGGCAATCATCAACTCGGTCTTAACAATATCGGCATCGCGTACCGGATCGACACTCCCCTCAACGTGAGTGATATTATCGTCTTCAAAACAACGCAAAACATGGATAATGGCGTCGGTTTCGCGAATATTGGCCAAGAACTGATTACCCAATCCCTCGCCTTTGGAAGCGCCTTTTACCAGGCCGGCAATATCCACAAATTCTAGTTGTGTCGGCACAATATTTTTCGGTTGTACCATTTCCACCAGTTTATCTAAACGTTTATCCGGCACCGCTACCCGACCGGTATTCGGCTCAATCGTGCAGAACGGGAAATTGGCGGCCTGTGCCGCAATTGTTTGCGTTAAAGCATTAAAAAGAGTAGATTTTCCGACGTTCGGCAAGCCGACGATACCGCAATTAAAACCCATATTTTTTCTCCGTAATCAATTAAAATTTCCCTTGTTATAGCCAATTTAAGCGGGCATTGCAAGCGCTATTTTCAAAATTATTGACTTAAATATCATTTTCTGCTACACTTAAATTGCATTAAAAATACGAATTATGTTTGAAATTTACATATTATCTAAATTTCGCACTCTCGGGTGTTGTATTCATAATTCGTATTTTTTTGTTGCCGATAAATCGTTTGATGTGTCGGCAAAGCGGGTTTTCGGTTGAAAATTTGCTTATTTATTTGAGAGAGTTAGTTATCAAAAAAAATAGAAAAAACAAAAAAAAATACAATTATGAACGCAATTTTGATTATCTTAGCAGTTGTAGCAGTTCTTTTTATCGGTGCTTACATTGTTTCCGCCATTCAGCAGAAACGCCGCAATTCCGAGCTCGATCTTTTGAACGACCGCCTTTCGGCAGCCGCTGAGGAGGATGAAGATGAGGATGAGGAAGAAGAAGCTGAGGCCGACGATGAAGATGAGGAGGACGAAGACGACGAGGATGAGAATGAGAATGAGAATGAGAATGAGAATGAGAATGAGAACGACAAGGACGATGACAAAGAGAAGAATAACAACAGAAGTGCCGAGCCCGCCAAAACTACCGGTTGCGGCGGCTGTCTCTCTCTGCTGATTATGTTGCTCATGGTCGGTGGCATAGGTTACCTGTTTTTTGATTGCTTTACCGAGAAGTTGGATGACCACATGGTTATTACGACTTTGGGCTCTGTTGAACACAGCCCGTTTATCAACGAAAAGGTTACTTATGATACCCGTGCCTTGAAGGATACGACAAGACAAGAGGTCGAGTCCGTATCATTCTCCAGCCAGGTTCTCGAGCACGGCGAAAAAGATAGTAGAGTTTATTACATCGTGGAAACAAAGTATTCCACAGGTGAAGTAAGCATTGATACCATCAGCCGTCCCATCGACGGCAGCGACTGGACAACAGGTTTCTGATTCTTTAGTCCGAGAGTAAAAAAATGCAGCGTGTGTATTCCTTAACCGGAACACACACGCTGTTTGTTTTTGTATTCGTTGTTGTTTTAGGCCGATTTTTTCAGTTGCGGTTTTGCTTTTATCAATTTCGGCTTGGCCTTACCCTCAACAACTTTCTCGTCAAACACGATTTCCGCAATATCTTTCTTATCCGGCAACTCGTACATCCACTCCATCAAGATTTCTTCCATAATGGCACGCAGACCTCTGGCACCGGTTTTACGCTCAATCGCCAGCTTGGCAATCGCCAACAACGCATTATCGGTAATCGTCAGCTTTACGTTATCCATATTAAACAGCGAACGATATTGGCTGACCAGAGCGTTTTTCGGCTCGGTTAAAACCGAAATCAGCGCTTTCTCATCCAAATCATCGAGTGTGGCAATCACCGGAACACGACCGGTAAATTCAGGAATAAGTCCGTATTTTACCAAATCTTCCGGCCGCACGTCTTTCAAAATCTGGCCGACCGATTTTTCATCTTTTTCCACTTTAGCGCCGAAACCGATGGAATTATTGTTTTCCGTGCCGTGTTTCTCGATGATTTTTTCCAAACCGGCAAATGCACCGCCACAAATAAACAGAATATTGGTGGTATCAACGTGCAAAAATTCCTGCTGCGGATGCTTACGTCCGCCCTGTGGCGGCACATTGGCAACCGTACCTTCAATGATTTTCAGTAAAGCCTGTTGCACACCTTCGCCGGAAACATCACGCGTAATCGACGGACCGTCGCCCTTGCGGGAAATTTTATCGATTTCATCAATATAAATAATGCCGCGTTGTGCTTTTTCGATATCGTAATTGGCATTTTGCACCAGCTTAAGCACAATGTTTTCTACGTCTTCACCGACATATCCGGCCTCGGTCAGGGTAGTGGCATCGGCAATGGCAAAAGGTACGTTCAAAATCTTGGCGAGCGTTTGCGCCAAAAGAGTTTTACCGCAACCGGTGGAGCCGATTAAGATAACGTTTGATTTATTGATGTCAACTTCATCTTTATTCGGGTTGTTCAAACGTTTATAATGGTTATACACCGCCACTGCCAACACTTTTTTGGCATAATCCTGTCCGATAACGTATTCATCTAAAAACTTTTTGATTTTGGACGGTGTCGGCAAATCTTCCGTAATCGGAGTCTCCGCTTTCTCCGTTTTCTTCTCATCATCAAAAGCTTCTTCCTCCATAATCGAATGACAAACATCGATACATTCATTACAAATATATACGCCGCGACCGGCCACCAGTTTTTTTACCTCTTTTTGGCTTTTGCCACAAAAAGAGCAGTGCAAAATATCTTCGTCTTTTTCGTCTTTCTTACTCATAATCTTTACCTACTTTATTTCGTTACGATTAGTGATAATATGGTCAATCAAACCAAAATCAAGTGCTTCCTGTGGTGTCATAAAATTATCCCTATCCATGGCTTTTTCGATAACCGACAGCTTCTGACCGGTATTTTCGGCATAAATCATATTCAAGCGCTTACGCAAATCCAGAATCAGCTTTGCCTGAATTTCGATATCGGTTGCTTGTCCTTTAGCCCCACCCGACGGTTGATGAATCATTATCTGAGAGTTAGGCAAAGAATAGCGTTTACCTTTGGTTCCGCCCGCCAATAAAAACGAGCCCATTGAGCAGGCTTGACCGATGCAGATTGTAGCCACATCGCAAGAGATATAGCGCATGGTATCATACATTGCAAGTCCGGAAGTTACCACACCGCCTGGAGAATTTATATACAATGAAATATCTTTTTTCGGGTTTTCGGCTTCCAAAAACAAAAGCTGAGCACAAACCAACGACGAAACTTCATCATTTACTTCCCCTGTTAAAAAGATAATTCTTTCTTTCAATAAGCGTGAAAAAATATCGAATTGACGTTCGCCTTTCGGGGTTTGCTCCACCACCATCGGCACCAGAGAACTGTTTATAATTTCCGTGTTATTCATAATACCTTCCTTTATTAAACATATTTTTCGCCATTTAAGCACAGCTTTGCTTAATATTTTCTAAACAAACAACAAAAACCTTGTCAGCAGACTGCCAACGAGGATTTTTTGAAGTATTGACAGAGTTTTTATTCTCTGTGCTGTAATAGAATATACACTGATTGAGCCTAAAGTAAATAATTAATCTGAACCATAAGGTTTGGTCATGGAATATTCTGATTTTTGTTTTAATTTGAATACGCTCTGACGCGTTCGCCTGCGGCTCAGCAATGCATGACAGTAATGTTATATATCTTTGCAACAGTCATTGGCGAACATAGCGTGATTTTCATACGTATATATCAACAAAATTGTTAAATACGGGCGAATTATGTACTGCGCCACAAAAGCTGTGATATTGAGGTTTCTTAAGCAAAATTATTTAATACGTCCATATTACAAAAAAAACACAGAACTTCAGTGTTCTGCGTTTTTTTCAATCAGTAACAATGATTTTTCAGCCAAAGCAACAAATTGTACGAATTCGTCAGAAAAGAAAGAGTTTCCTGAGATATTGCTTCGTCATGTTTCTTTTCCGTTTGTTTTCGATAATCCGTGAATTCTTTTTCAAATTCAAACGATTTCTCCATATCCTTACTTAAACATAAGTCAGAAGTATACGCCACAAAAATCGGTGCAAACGCCATAAGTTGCTTAGTTTGATGGTTTGCAGCGATTACCATCTGCCGATCCGGCCAAAGCGACGTCAACTCAAACGGATCGCTGTTGCACCAATGGTCAAATGCCTCCTCATCACGTTGCTGAACAACAATTTTCTCAGCACTGAAAAAGTCAACATTCAAATTGCAGTATTTACCGGCTTCACTGTTCAAACGCTCATTTTCCAAAGCAAAAAACCTATCTGTGTTATGATACAAGCGCATACAGCCGTTATAGTCAAAAATCTCACATCCGATGACTTCTTTAGGGTATATAACCTCACGGACAAACCACTTTTCGGTAACAATTTTATTCATCATGGCCGTAATATCAGGCGTCATCCAGCTACCGTCAATTACATTATTTTTTTTGAATCTACCGATTGGTATTGATTGTTTCATAAATCATAAATTTTAATAGTTACCCTAATAGTGCCGTCTTCAGCCAAATCCGCCAATCACTGCGCTCACACCAATACATAGTAATGACAAAAGCTATAACCATAATAATGATATTCGCAAACATTATTGTTCCGATTACATTAATTAAGTCACAAGAACTTACCAATAAAATCAAATTCAACACAATCGTTACACTGAACCATGCAGTAACTACTCTGTAATAATTTGATTTATATTGCAATTCATCCTCAGCTTGATGGCTATCGATTTCAGAAATTATTTTACGCTTTGAGATGACGGTCAAAAGCATTAACGCTACATAACCGATAAGAATCGCTCCGCAGTATAAGTACAGCGAATGCCAAACAAACAACGACACGGCCACTGCTTCTGTAAATAAACATACCGTAGCCCCCATAAATACCATTTTTTCTCTCATAATTATGCTACTTAAATTAATAATGAAATATAATAATCACATTTTTCAAAAAGCAACATAAGCTGAAAATCAATAAAAGTCAAACAAAAACTACAATCTTATACATTGCATCTGTTATCATTGTTCAATATTTGAGATATTCTTTGAGTATTTACTTGTCATCTCGAAACAACCGTTTATGTTTTTTCTTGTTTATCCAAAATCAAAGCATTATCGCGCCTGTTTTTTTGAGGCGCGATACAAACAGCCGGCAAAAATTTTTATTCGCAATTTATTACAAACTTCCCTGGGTTTCACTGGCATAACGGACGTAGTCGGCATAAAATTCCTGTAAACTCTTTTGTACCATACCGTTGACCGAATCTTTCGGGTATTGCCCTTTGGCATTAAGTTTTCCAGCTTTTTTACCTGTCAGAATCTCAATACCGTCATCAACCGTATCAATGGCATAAATAGTGAATTTCCCCTCCTCGACTGCTTGTAAAATATCGGCACGCAGCATCAAATTATTAACATTGGTGCGCGGAATAATCACACCTTGCTTACCGCTCAAACCTTTATAAGCACATACATCAAAGAAACCCTCGATTTTTTCGTTTACACCACCGATTGGCTGAATTTCACCAAACTGATTAATTGAACCGGTAACGGCTATATTTTGTTTAATCGGTAAACCGGTAATCGCCGAAATTATGCAGTAATACTCTGTAGACGAAGCGCTGTCTCCATCAACTCCGCCGTACGATTGCTCAAACACGATTGAAGCTGAAAGTGACAGTGGAGAATGCTTGGCAAACCGATTAGCTATTAATGCTTTGAGTATCAGCACTCCTTTACTGTGTATCGGTCCGCTCATGGCAACTTCACGTTCGATATTCACAAAATCACCTTTACCCATGCGTACCTGTGTTGTAATGCGTGCCGGTTTACCAAAAGTATAATTAGAAAAATCATATACTACCAAACCGTTGATTTGTCCGACACGTTCACCGGTTACATCCATCAAAATGTTACCCTTATCTATTTCTTCAAGCATTGATTTCTTAACTCGGTCAGAACGATAAACCTGCGCATCAATTGCCTGCTCAATATGATTTTTGCCAATTTGCTTAGAATTGGATTTGCGTGCCCAATAATCCGCCTCACGCAACAAGTCGCCAATAGATGAAATATGTGCTGTCAATTTACCGGAATCATCAGCCAAACGCGACGCATGCTCAATCACTCTGGCCACTGCTTGCTTATTGAGTGAGCGCAATCCTTTCTTTTTAGAAAGAGAACCGATAAGTTTGGCATATTCCACTTCATTTTCGGCTGTCCGATCCATAATTATACCAAAATCAGCTTCGACTTTGAAGAAATCTCTGAAATCCGGATCGCGCTCACACAATAAATCATAAATTTCAAAATCTCCTGTCAATACAATTTTAATATCAAGCGGTATTGGCTCCGGATCAAGTGAAATTGTTGTAAAACTCGTATCTTCGCTCGGAGCTTCGATTTTTATCCGCTTTGAAGCAATTGCTCGCTTCAAAGAATCCCATGCGTAAGGCTGTTCCAAAACTTTACGTGCATCCAAAAGCAAAAAGCCGCCGTTGGCATTATGCAGTGCTCCGGCTTTAATCAAAGTAAAATCTGTCAGTAAAGCACCATACTGCTGTATTCTTTCGACCTTACCGACCAAATTACCCTGAGTTGGATGATCCAACGTAATAATCGGTGCTCCGGCATCAGGCGTGTTTTTAACAATAACATTTACCCTCAATTTGGCAAACTTATCATCTTCCGGCTGTTTCATGCGGCTTAAAAGCATCTGTAACGGATCTTCGTCGGTAGCACCGATAACCTGATTTTTTTCTTTATCCTCAGGTACAAAATCATCAACATTATCCAAAATATGATCCTGTATTGACTTCAAAAATTTTGTAGCCTGAGGTAATCCTTTATATTTTTTACGCAACTCACTTATCGGTTCTTTAACCGCAGCCTTGGTAAATTTAAAACGCAGAGTATCGATTTCTTCTTTCTGTTTTTCTTCCCACATCGGTAAGTCTTGCGTAGCGTTTTCTATTTCTTCCTGCATTGCATTCAAATCATCCATTATCAGTTTTTTTTCATCATCCGGAAGCTGATCAAACGCATCAGGGCTCAAAACTTCGCCGTCTTTCATCGGAGCCACCACCAGTCCCATTTGCATATGCAGCAAAGAAACTCTCTTACCCTTTGCTTTTTTCTGCAATATATTGATGTATTCTTCTTTTTTTGACTTATATTTCTGCTTAATAATACTGAGTGCCGCTTTATATTCATCGGTTTCAACCAAAGCGGTCAGTGCAGAAGAAAGTTCTTCAATAAGTTCATCGATATCTTTGGCAAAATCGCAAGCCTTACCAGCCGGAAAACTGATTGCCTTAGGTTTATAAGGTTCTTCAAAATTATAAATGTACGCCCAATCGTCAGGAGTTTTACGATTCTGCGCCTCCTTTTCCAAAATTTTCTTAACCAGACTGGTTTTACCCGTTCCTTCCGGTCCCAAACAAAACAGATTATATCCGCGGGATTTAATATGTATACCCAATTCCACGGCGCTGATTGCTCTGTCTTGTCCCAAAGCCGAGAAACGTTCTTCCAAATCGGCGGTAGTACTGAAATCAAATTTAGAAGTATCACATTTGCGATAAAGTTGGTTAGAATTTAATTTTGTAATAGCCATTTTAAAATTATCCTTATATTATGAACAATTATAGACAATATAAAATCAAAATGCTAACATAATGTAAATGTCGGGAAAATATTTTGAATATATTTTATGGATTTTACTCCTTGCCGCAATGATTATTCCGGCAATTTTCTGGCGTTGGCGCATGCGTCTTCGTTTTTTGCAAAATCTCGCTCGAATGAATATCTTAAAGCGTCAGCAAAAAAATAATCAATATCTGCTTTATTCCGCTTATATAATAAACCGATGCTGCCTAATTTTATTTTTAAGCAGCGGCATAGAGGCGCGCTCAGCACTTAAATCGCTGGTTGGAGGCTACATTGTACCGGCGGCCGATTTTATCCGTTCTCAATCACCGCAACTTGCTGTTTTGTTGCAGGCACACGCAGACACAATCACCGCATACACTGCAATAAAAAAACATAAAATAATTACGGCTGATACACCAAAATATGGAATCTATCTCCCTATACTGGCTCATTTAACCAATGATTATAAAACTCTGCTTAATACCGTCGGCAAATTAAAAATCGATGCAAAACATTGCCGAACGGTAATTCAGGCATACGGTAATGCAATTTCCGCATACGCCTATTTACATGAAGGAGATATGTTATCGGCTTCACAAAATGCTTCGGCCGCACTTACATTTTTCCAAAAGCATCAATACGCTATAGAAACTGCCTCCTGTCATCTGATTTTGGCACAGATTTATCGCATAAGCTGTGTAAACGATATTGCGCAAACTATGATTGAATCGGCAATAAAAATTTATCAAACTCAGAAAACTCCACTGTTCTTGGCACGTGCAATTACGGCTAAAGGAATGTTAATGGTGTTTGATAACCGTTACGAAGAAGCAGAAACTGAATATGAAAAAGCGTTAAAACTCCAAATTACTGATCAACTGCGTGCCGATATTTTCAATCAAAAAGCCCTGCTTTATCTGGTTCAAAACAATATATCTGCCGCTCAAAAATATGCCAAATTTGCTTTGGATATGCAAAAACACCTCCAAAACCGCTACGGCAGCGCTTTATCTTTGCAGCTTTTGGCACATGCGGCATTCCAAAATCAAAACCATCGCAAAACGGTTATATTGGCTCAACAAGCTCATGACCTATATAACAGACAAGCCAATTTCTCTGCTGTTGCCGAATGTCTGTATTTAGCGGCAGAGGCCGAATACAAAATGCGGCACTACACAGCATCTGAAAAAATTTTGCGCCGTATTCTGGAATTAAATCGAGTTCATTCCGGCAGTTTTCATACAGCCAATGCTTACAGTTTGCTCGGTCTTATCTATTTGCAAAAAAATGATTTGCAACGAGCAAAAGTTTTATTTCAACAATCCCTGTATTTGGAACAGAGCAGCTGCCGCAATGAAGGACTTGCGGCAGACTATGCCAATCTGGCACTGATTGACGATTTATCCGATTACACTGAAAATGCCGCGGCAAATTGGCAAACAGCATTGGAATACGCACGGAAAACCGGCAACCAAGAATTAGTTACACTTATTGAAAAGCGCACAACCGATAGATAATTCTTTACTTTTCAAGATGAATTGTATATTTTGAAAGGACAATAAATTTGAGGTCATGATTTTAATGTTAAAGATGGTATATGCGCTCCGAATACTTTCGTTTCAGCTTCCGCCAGAAGCTGAGTGGCATGACTTTATCTCGCGCTTTTATGCCCGTTACAACTATCTATATAATTTGGTGTTGACCGAATTCGGTCCTAACGGTTTTATGATTTTATTTTTACTTTGTATCTTTTTACTGATTATCGCCGTCATTTACATAAAAACGATTGCCGATACTTTTAGAGCCGGCACCGAAAAAGAGGAAAATCCGGAAACAGAACCTGATGGGTTATTTTATACCATTGAAAATCCGGAGTTGGCACTGGCAAACGATAACGATGAAAGCCAATTGCAACTATATGATAAGAAAGAGCTTGAAAAAATAAAGCAGGAACAAGACCTTTCTACTGATTTGATATTGGCTTCACAACGCACTGCCGATTATCTCAATTTGGAACAAGATTATCTTAATTTGAAACGAAAAATGCAACAACATGCCGAAGCTGCAAAACAAAATCGGCAGATATTGGAAAATATGGCGGCTGTTCCGTTAACTGAAACCAATACAGAAAAGGAAAAAATTTCTTTGCCGGCCATAATCCTTAATTTACTCAGCCATAATGTAACCGAGTCTAAAATTACACAAGCCGTATACTATTATTATAAGGCGCAAATGTCAGAAGAAGAAGTTATGCAAACCGTAGAAACAATCTGCAACTTCATCGGTCTATGCAATACCGGAAAATTTAATCTCAATCCGCAGAATCCGCCTTTACCGCCGTCAAACGCAGCTATAATAGATTTGGCTCGCGGCGATTCTTCTGCCTGCTTATTTTTATTGCAGGCTTTGCTGAATACCCAAATGCAGCAAGCCGAAACCCAAGAAGGCATTATACGTGATTTAACCTATGCCATGGCAGCCAATATTGCGTGTATAATGGGAAATATTGCATATCTCAGCGATCATGAACTGGCTCGTAATTCTTATGAACTAGCTACCGAACTTTCACCGAAAAATGTATTGGCTTGGAGCCGATTGGGCGATATTTATATGCAGGAAAAAGCTATAGGCAAAGCCATGATTGCTTACCAAAACGTTCTTGATATCAGCGACCGTATTCTTTATGCAAGGCAAATTGCCAATGCCCACAAAAGACTTTCCGAATATTATATGACAATTGGTTTGGAAGAACAAGCCAGACAAATGCAATTTTTAAGCTCTGAATTTTATGAATCATGTGGTATAAATACTCCGCTCAGTCAAGGAGAAATTACTGTATACAAGA
Source organism: uncultured Pseudomonadota bacterium (assembly GCA_902763905.1). Taxonomy (GTDB): domain Bacteria; phylum Pseudomonadota; class Alphaproteobacteria; order RF32; family CAG-239; genus RUG410. The sequence goes on from CACWUA010000017.1 coordinate 29,321, forward strand.
TGCTGGAGCGCGACAGTGAAAAAAATCTGCCGATTGCCGTTAATTCATTGCTGTCCGAGCGCAGCTGACAATTATCTCAATTCTGTGCATTTTGAGGAAACAGCTTGAAGAATACAAAAATTCATGCTATCTGTAACTAAACTGAACAATATAATATTGGAGGAAAATTATGAATAAAAATCGTCTGATTATTCTTGCCGTTATTCTAGCCGTTTTTTTAATTATAATCAAAATGGACTGGCGACCGAGCATTGACCATGAACAACTCCGAAAAGAATCAATTGACCAAAACAACGCTTATACAGTCAAACATGCTGACGGTGTTGAAAAAGTATATTTTTCAAACGGAGCAGTCAGATCCGAAACTCCTTACGTTAACGGTGTCAGACACGGTAAAGCACTGAATTATTATGCTAACGGCAATATCCGCTCAGAAATCAATTATGTACACGGCAAACAAGAAGGCGAAACCAAAACGTATTACAAAAACGGGCAAATAGAGAAAATATACACTTATGCCAATGATAAATTAAACGGACCGGCAAAATCTTATGATGAAAACGGTATTTTGTTCAGTGAAACAACGTTTACCGACAACGTCCAGCAAGACAAAGAAACAGCCTATTATCCCAACGGCAAAGTTGCAACCGTTTTGAACTTCGATAACGAAGGTAAACTTCATGGCAAATTGCAGGAATTTTATGAGAACGGAAAAATTCGTCGCGAGGCTGCTTTTAATCACGGTAAAGAAGATGGTCTTGAGCAATTGTTTTATGAAAACGGAGAACTTTTTCAAACCTCACAATATGTCAACGGTGTTTTGGAAGGACAACAAAAGACATACGACGAAAACGGTGCTTTACTATCTGTCATAAACTATCAAAACGGTCAGATGGACGGTTCTGCAATATCTTATTGGCCCAACGGAAAGATTGAAGAACAATATAACTTCAGCAAAGGAAAACGTGAAGGAGAATATAAAAAATTCAGTGATAAAGGCATTTTGCTGGCCTCAGCCATATATGATAGCGATAATATTAAAGATATTTTATCTCTTTATTATCCGAATGGCAATATTTATGCCAAAATGCCATATCAAAACGGTAAAATCAACGGTAAAGCGGTTCGCTATTACGAAACCGGCGAAAAACTCGCTGAAGCCGAATTTAAGGACAACATCTTAAACGGACACGAAATAGAATATTATAAAAACGGCAAAGTCAAACATGATTTTGTATACGAAAACGGATTGCAAA
>CACWUA010000018.1 GCA_902763905.1 uncultured Pseudomonadota bacterium
GGATCATTGTTCAGATAAAAGGTATCCTGCATTTGGCGGGCAGGGTGATTGACCGGCATATTGAGCGCATTAAAGTTATGAAACTGGTCTTCAATATCCGGACCTTCGGCAACCTCAAACCCCATTTGGCCGAAAATTGCCGCCACTTCTTCATATATTTTGGAAACCGGATGAATACGTCCCTGTGTTTCCGGACGCACCGGCAGAGTAACATCAAGCGTCTCGCTTTTAAGTTTTTCATTTAAGGCTTTTTCTTCCAAAAACTTCTTTTGCGCCTCAATAGCTTCTTCAATCTTGGATTTTACAATGTTCAAACCTTTACCGAGCGAAATTTTTTCTTCCAAAGGTAACGAGCCCAAACTTTTCATCATTTCGGTCAGTTTACCTTTTTTGCCCAAGACGGCAACCCTGATGTCGTCCAATTCTTTTAATATGGCGGAGTTATTGATTTTATTCAATACTTCGTCTTTTAATTCTTCTAAATTTTCCATAATCAGCAACCTTTGTTTAAAATAAAAAGAGTTAACCCGGAAACACCAAGCCAACTCTTTTTATTGATTTATTGTATCTGTAACTTACTTGTTAAGAGCCGCTTTGGCTGTTTCAACCAACTTAGCAAATGCTTCGGGCTGTTTCAAAGCGATATCAGCAAGAACTTTACGATCGAGTTCAACTCCCGCTTTGTTGAGCCCGCTGATAAATCGAGAATAAGTTAAATCGTGGATACGTGTGGCAGCATTGATACGTTGAATCCACAAAGAACGGAAAGTTCTTTTCTTAACTTTGCGGTCACGGTAAGCATATTGCAAACCTTTTTCAACTTTTTCAACAGCTACTCTGAATACATTTTTATTACGACCTCTGTAACCTTTCGCCATATCCAAAATTTTTTTATGACGAGCGTGAGCCGTTAAACCTCTTTTAACACGAGACATATCTTATCCTCCCTCTTAAATAAACGGTAAAAACTTTTTAACAAAAGCATTAGCGGCAGCAATAATTTTAGAGCCGCGAGCCTGTCTTTTTTGTTTTGTCGGTTTGTTGAAAAGAAGGTGTCTTTTGAAAGAATGTCTTCTTTTTAATTTGCCGGAGCCGGTAACGTCAAAGCGCTTGGCAGCGGCCTTTTTTGTTTTTAATTTTGGCATTTTGATTCCCTTTCAATGGTTGGAAATTACACACAAGCCGTCAGGCAATGCCTTTTCGCCCGAACAACTCAAACACAGCGTTTATAAACTATTTATTTTTAAATTTCAAGTACTTTTTTTATTTTATATAAATTGTTAGGCTTCTGTTTTTAATTTACACTGGTTGTATAAATTATTGATTTTTATTGCAATATATAAACATGGCGATTATTATGAACAACAGTTCTAATATTTAAGGATAAAACCATGAACAAACTATTTAAGGGAATGATGATAGGCGGCGGCATAATGTTGCTATTGTTGCTTATCGGCGGATATATTGTATATCACAATCGAGCGGCTATTGCCGGCAAAGCGATGAATTATGCTATGCAGCGTATAACAGGCTCGTCGGAAGATGGTACGCAGACTTGGCTCGGAGCATTGATTGAAGGTGATTCGTCACAAGACGTGAAAAATGCTCTGATAAAATCGGTTTTGAATCGTGAACCGAATAAGTCGGATAATCAACCAAAGCGTAAACCGGGGTTGGCTACCATGGCGGAAATGTTAGCTAATGGTGCAGGCGGAGACGGAACGGATTTAGGACAATTGGCACAAGCCTTTTTAGGCGGATTGAGCACTGATGCACAAAGTGAAGAAACTCAATCAAAAACGCTTTCGGCGGAAAATGTTAATGATATAAATGCCCGTGATACCAAGGGACGTACATTATTGATGAATGTTTGCCGGGTTGATGTTACACCGAAAGTAATTAAAATGCTTTTGCGTTACGGAGCCGATGTTAATGCCGTTGATGATAACGGCCGCAACGCATTGATGTATGCGGTGGCTCTTAATGAGAATCCGGATGTGGTGGAAATGTTGCTGCAAAACGGTGCCGATGCGCGTTTAAAGGATAAAGACGGTAAAAAGGTAGTGGAATATGCCAAAACGGAAAAGATGAAGCATCTGATTAAAGAATACAGCAAATCGGGTTGGTTTTTTTAAATAAGTCAATCGTTTTTTTTTAGTTATTGATATATACCTTAGGCTATATTCCTCTTTTATTGATGTAAAAGGGGAATATTTTTGTGGTTTGAAGGAGAACAAAATGCAAGAGCAAACCATAGCCAACATAATACTTTCGGATATTTTGAACAAAAACGTATCGGCAAAATCGAATACGGATAATAAAGTTATCAGCGAGGTTGTAGAGAGCTGGAATAAAAATATTTATATTATTCCGAAGCAAAGTCTTAAGTTTCAGAAACGTCGGACCAAAAAATATGATTTTATGTAATGCCATGTCATTTGTTTTATAGTTTCAAGATAACCTAACAGTCAGATTTATATTCGTTAAAAAATGCTTATGTTTCAGCTTGTCTGATTATTATAGATGAGGTTAAAATGCGAAAAATTAAAAAGAACGAATATGTAAGATTGGAAGACAGTCTGATGTTTGCCGGAACAATTTATGAGAGCTTTGAAGCATTGGAAGAAGTTATGGGCAAACTGAAGCTGGAAAGGCCGTTATTTTTGATTTATCTGGCTAAAAAGGAATTTGCCGCAGCCGTGTTTAAGGCGGCAGGCGAACAACAACGCACTGTGGCTGAAAATCCTCCGCCGTACGTGGAAATATTTAATCCGAATTATATGAACCTGCAATAGTCATTAGGCTTTTATCCACTACCGATATATGGCGGCATTGACATTGCACGCAAATCCTTTTATATACAAGTCGATTTTATGTAAAAGGAAATAGAATTAAATGAAACTCGTACATATCCGTAAGCGTTTTATATTGGTAGTGCTGTGTACTATTTTGCTGACATTGTTTTTTGCACCTATATATTCTGATCATTTGGTGATAGGGCTATGGGACAGTTTATGGAACAATGAAACGGCACGCATAGATATTGATAACAAAGGAAATATTAGCAATGAAGTAGAAGTAACCCCGCTTCAGGTCAGCGAAAAAACAGAAATAACATATCCGTCTTGGTGTAAGAAGGAAGACGGAAGCTGTGCGGTTGTTAATGCGAACATAGATGATAAATGGCAGGATTTTGCTGTTGAAGTAAAGGTCGTTAACAGTGGAAAAATAACAATATATTTTCGCGGACCTGATGTCAGAACTGCTGAAAATATCCGCTATCCGGTGTTGGTTGATTACCGATTTAGCGGGGTGGATAAAAAAGAATTACTCAAAGGGCGGAAAACATTTTGGCATGACAATCCGTTTATATATTCATTTGAGGCAAAAGATGGGCAGAAGATTGAAGTAAAATTTCAGGCACGTAAACACCATTTCCGTTTCAGTGATTTACAAAATGTGTATCATATGAATTGGCTGCTGTTTATAAGTGTATTGGTCATATCGTTTTTGCTGAGCTATAAGTTAATACAATACATTTCAAAGTTTAAACTGTTAGAGCATAACAGCCGCATAGATATTGTATTTGTTGCGGTGTTTTTCGTATTGCTATTTGTGCCGATGAGTCATATTTCTTCGGCGGAAAAATCGATGCAGGAAAATCGTATATTGGCAACATATCCGAAGTTATTCAATAAGGTGTTGAATCTGGAATATGGTAAACAATTTGAAACATGGTTTAATGATAGATTCTTCGGAAGAAATATTGCGATAGATTTGTATTCATTCTTAAAAATGAACATAAATCATATATATATAAATGCCGATGCTTTATGGATAAAAGACAATAATTGGATGTATCGCGAATGGTATATAAAACAGAAAGAGTTTGATAAGAATAAAGCAGATGAGATTATTAAACAAACAAATTTGTTTAGTACGTTTTGCCGAGAAAATAACATAAAAATGTATATGCTGATTGTGCCAAGCAAGGAGAGTATTTATACCAGATTTTTACCGAAAGAATACAAAAAAGTTGTAGAACGTAATCAATTTAATCATTACATAAATTCTCTTATATCTTCATTTGATGTTTCAGCGGTTTTCCCATATAAAGAATTACATCAGGCGAGCTATAAAGATTTTATTTTTTTTAAACAGTCGCATCATTGGACGGATTGGGGCGCCTATAATGGTTATTTGGCGTTGATGGATGTTATTAAGAAGGACTATCCTAAATTACATATCAGCACACTTGATGAATATAACATTTCAACCTCAAAGTTATTGAGAGAGGATTGGGATAGAGATTATGATATCGGTCAAACAACAGGATTATTGCGGATTGATAAAGACTATGCATATAAAAAAATATTGAAGGATGAGTATAAATACTATAATCATAAAAATGAAATAAAACCGATAATTACGGATAATGATTCAAGAAAAGAAAAATATTTTAAAAATCCGCAGCAAGCAGATGCACCGCGTGTATTTTTGACAGGTACAAGTATGAATGAGGACTTCTTACAATTTTTACCATACAGCTTTTCAGAGACAAAATATTATCGATTAAATAGTGGAAAAATGACTGAGGTAGAAATGTATAAACTATTGAAACGTTTCAAAAAAGATATTTTGGATTATAAACCGGATATTCTGATTTTATGTGTTACAACTTGGAATCTTCAGTTGTTTGTTAACTTAACCAAGGACTAACTCTATGCTATTTTCTTCTATGACATTTATTTATATGTTTTTGCCATTGGTATGTACGGTATATTTATTGGCGCGTAAGGAGTTAAAGAACTATATCCTGCTGATTGCCAGTATTATCTTTTATGCGTGGGGTGAGCCGAGCTATCTGGCAATTATGATTCTGACGATTTTGGTGAATTATATCGGTGCAAATTATATCAGCCGCAGTCATAACAAAACACATCGTAAGTGGCTGTTGGCATTAACGATTTTAGCAAATTTAAGCGTGCTGTTTTATTTCAAATACTTCAATTTTATGGTAGAAAATGTCAATGCGCTGTTTCACGCCGATATCAACTTTATCAAGGTAATAATGCCGATAGGCATTTCATTTTATACTTTTCAGGCTCTCAGCTATGTGGTTGATGTGTATCGCGGAGATACTCCGGCACAACGCGACATATATAAATTGGCATTGTATATTTGCCTGTTTCCGCAACTGATAGCCGGACCGATTGTTAAATATCACGATGTGGCGGAGCAGATAGAAAACCGAAATGTTACATTTGAAAAGGTATCTTATGGTATTAAGCGTTTTATTATCGGACTTTCTAAAAAGATGCTGATTGCAAATACTTTGGGGGCGGTGGCTGATAAAATCTTTTCGCAGCCGGTGGAGCAGTTTGATTGTTTTACGGCGTGGATTGGCGCAGTTGCCTATAGTTTTCAGCTGTTTTATGATTTCAGCGGCTATTCGGATATGGCCATCGGACTGGGTTCGATTTTCGGCTTTAAGTTTTTGGAGAACTTTAATTATCCTTATATTTCGCGCTCAATTACCGAATTCTGGCGCCGTTGGCATATTTCGCTTTCAACTTGGTTTAAGGAATATTTATATATTCCGCTTGGCGGCAATCGGGTGGCAAAATGGCGCAATTATCTGAATTTGTTTATCGTGTTTCTGGCTACCGGCTTTTGGCACGGTGCGGCTTGGAATTTTATTTTTTGGGGCTTGTGGCACGGTATGTTTATTATCTTTGAAAAAGCAACCGGTTGGCATAAAAAAGAGGGCAGATTCATCGGGTTGTTACAGCATATTTATTGTATTTTGGCATTCGTTATCGGGTGGGTGATGTTCAGAGCCGATACAATGTCGTACGCTTGGCAATACATCAAAAATATGTTTGGATTGATAAAAACGCACGAGGTGGTTTATTTGTTGCCGTATTATGTTGACAATATCGAAATTATAGCATTTTGCGCAGCGTTTTTGTGTGCAATGCCGATATTCGGACGAATTTTACAGATTCCGTATAAATATAAAGTATGCCGCACTCTGGTGAATATCTGGTTGATTGTGCTGTTTGTCGTATCAACATCGTTTATTGCAGCCTCAACCTATAATCCGTTTATTTATTTTAGATTTTAAATCAAAACAATCCCCGATGATTTCGGGGATTGTTTTTAGGAATTTCCTTGGGCTTTTTCTTCGCGGAATTTTTCCAGCTTTTTCAAAAGGCGCGAGCGCTTGAGCCGGCTTAAGTGGTCGATATATAATATTCCATCGAGATGGTCAATTTCGTGTTGCAGAATAATCGCCAATAATTCATCGGCCAGAATCTCCTGCTCTCTGCCGTCATAATCGGTATAGTGTACGCGAACCCGTTCAAAACGCTCAACTTCGGCACGTTGATCGGGCAGAGAAAGACACCCCTCCTTAAACAAAACTTTTTCTTCGGAGCGCCAGATAATTTCCGGATTGATTAAATACATCGGGTGGCGAACGGATAAGTCTTCATCACTGGGATTGGTGTCAAGTACGATAATACGCTTGGTAACACCGACTTGCGGTGCGGCCAAACCGCAACCTTTATCAACATACATCGTCTCTAACATATCATCCAAAAATTTGCGCAGTTTATCGTCAACTTTGGTAACGCGCTCACACTTTTGACGCAACACTTCATCCGGATATTCATATAATTTCAATACCGCCATAATTCCTCCTTACTCTCTGATTGCATGTGCAATTTGATCGAGGAGGGCATTTACCATTTTCGGCTCGTTTTTGCTGAAGAAAGCGTATGCCAAATCAACATATTCCTGAATCAAAATTTTGGTGTCAATATCGTTAGTGGCACTCAGTTCGTACACTGCACTCAGCAACAAAGCCTGCATGGTGCCGTTCATTTTATCATACGACCATTCGCCGTGCAGATAATGATTAAGCGATTTTTCCAAATCTTCTTTGTGAGATTGAGCTCCACGCACCAATTTTTCAAAGTATTCGGTGTCAATAGGACCGAGTTCAACCATATTTTCTTCGTTATCTACAGTATCTTCAATGGCAAAACGACCGATCTTTCCCTGCACAAAATCTTCAATCACTTCATCCACCGGAAGTTGTCCGAGCGCAATCATATAATTGGCCTGAACCGCCGCCAAGCGTGCGCCTGATTTCATTTTTATTTTTGCGGATACAAATTTAGACATTTTAGTTTTCCTCCTCATTGTCGTCGTTTAATTTTTCGATTGTGGCGACAAATTCATTGACATCATTAAAATCTTTATAAACCGAAGCAAAGCGAATATAGGCGATTTTATCTAGGTGAGCCAATGCTTGCATCACACTTTCGCCGATTTGCACTGTGGTTATTTCGTTTTCGCCGGAGCTTTCAAAACGCCGTTGCAACGATGTTACGATTTTATCAACGCGTTCCGGAGATATCGGACGTTTGCGCACGGCCAGCATAATTGATTTTGCCAGTTTATCCCGATCAAACAGAGTCTTTTCGCCGTTTTTCTTAACCACAATCAATTCGCGTAAAGAAACACGTTCAAAAGTAGTGAAACGCGAACCGCATTCCGGACATTCGCGACGACGACGAATGGCGGTATTGTCATCGGTGTTGCGCGAATCTTTTACCTGAGTTTCATCACAGCCGCAGAACGGACATTTCATCAGCTTTCTCCCCGTTTAATAAGTTCTTCGGTCACCTGATACATTTTTGACGAATATCTGGCTCCTTTTATAAGAATGGTATCGCCGTTTTGCAAGAGTTTATTGAGCAAAAATTCAGCTACACCGTCTTTGTTCTCAAAATAAAATTGCGTTTTTTTTGCAGGCAATTCGGCCAACATATCGCGCATTTCCGGACACACACCGATGACAATATCAACCGAAGAATCTGCCAGAACTTTGCCGATTTCCTTATGGCGCGCCAATGAGGTATCGCCAAGCTCGGCCATTTTGCCCAAAGCCACAATCTTGCGGCCGTTTGTCGGCATTTTATCAAGGCTTTTGATTGCCATAATCATTGCTTCGGGTTGGCCGGAATAGCTGTCGTCAATCAAGGTGTAAATTCCGCCGGCGGCAAGCTTTAATTTATGTTGTTTGCCGCGGCCGTCCAACGCCCCGAAATCTTTGATATAAGCAGCCGCTTTTTCCACATCCAGACCCAGTGCTTGCACCACACTTAAAGCGCACCACGCGTTATACAGATATTGTTCGCCGCTTTCTTGGGTGGTAAAATTATCGGTAGGGCGTGCGTTTTTGCCGAATTTGATAACTTTATCGGTTCTTAAACGTGCCTGTTTTTCCAATATGTCGGCAAAATTGGTGTCGGCATTGATAATAGCCGTGCCGCCTTTTTGCAAACCCTCAAAAATTTCGGCTTTGGCATAGGCAATACCTTCAAAATTTTCAAAAAATTCAATATGCATCGGATAAACGTTGGTAACAAGCGCCACATTCGGCTTAACCAGATTGGTCAAATACGAGATTTCGCCTTTGGCACTCATCCCCATTTCAATCACGGCGTATTCGGCATTTATATCGATTTCACACAGGCTTTGCGGCACGCCGACGAAGTTGTTGTGATTACCGCTTGTGGCGTAAGTTTTGCCGAATTTGGAGAGCAAAAAGGCGATTTCTTCCTTAGTGGTGGTTTTGCCGGCACTGCCGGTCAAGCCGATGACCGTACCCTTAAACAAACTGCGGTTATAAGCGCCGATTTTGCCGTAGGCTTTGAGCGTGTTGTCAACCACGAGCTGTTTTTCCGGCGCAACTCCGTCAATCAAGCGTTCCACCACAACCAGTGGACAGCCGGCATTGATAACGTCTTTTACAAAATCGTGCGCGTCAAAACGTTCGCCCTTAAGCGCGATAAAGAGGGTATCGGTATCAATCTTGCGGCTGTCAGTGGAAATTTTGCTGATTTCCGCCGGCGCTATTTTATGCTTAACCCCTAATATTTCCGCCAATTTTTCCGAAGATATTTTTTCCATAGTTATTTCTCGATATCCGCACTCGTTTTAACGTAATTTTCAACCATAACTGCCGCTTTTTTAGCCATACAGGTAGTGCCCGGACCGGCGATACAACCGCCCTCGCAGCACATTACCTCAATCATATTGAAATCAGCCGGCGGATTGGTGACATAGCGTTTGAGTTTTTTGATGGCATCGGCATTGAGGCCGTTGATGGCTTCCGGCTTATACAGCGCTTTATCGCCGACCACAAACTCAACCGCACCGGCTACCCCGCCCGAAAGCGGATAACGACGTCCCTGTGCCGAAGATTCAACGGCAAACTTATCAGCTTCCATTTCCGCAACTTTAATACCGGCGGCATCCAAGAGAGCGGTTGCTTCCTCAAACACCAGAACATTGTCGACATTCGGATTTTTCTCGGCTTCCAAACGCTTGGCCAAGCACGGGCCGACAAATACGGTGTGATATTCCGGATGAGCCTTCTTAACGATTTCGGCAATATAATACATCGGGCTGCCGGTGTTTGATACAAACGGCTTTATTTCCGGAATATGCTTTTCGGTGGCGGCAATCCACGCCGGACAGCACGAAGTCGTCATAAACTTGGCGCCTTCTGCCATACGTTCAATAAATTCTGCCGCCTCGTTGCGAGTGGTAACATCGGCACCTTGCGCCACTTCCACCACCTCATCAAAACCGAGCTTTTTGAAAGCGGCAATAACTTTGCCCAAATCGTTGCCGAATTGGCCGATAACCGCCGGTGCCAGCATGGCAACCGTCTTTTTGTTCGGGTTTTTAATCGCATTCAAAACGTCAATAATTTGCGAATTATGCGCGATTGCACCGAACGGGCAGGAGAGCAGGCATTTGCCGCAAGAAATACATTTGTCTTGGTCAATAAATTCTCTGCCGTCAGTTTCTTTACCGAGTGCGCCCACCGGACAAGCATCTTCGCATGGTACAACCGCTTTATGAATGGCGCCGTACGGGCAGTTGGAATAACAAATTCCGCATTTGATGCATAAATCCTGATTGATATGCGCCTGATTTTCCACCGTGATGGCTTTTTTCGGGCAGTTTACTTCACACGGACGGGCGTAACAGCCTTGGCATTGGTCGCTGACAATATAGCATTTTGATTTGCAACCGTTGCAAGCTTCGCAAATAACTGAAACGGTGGCTTTTTGCGGTGCGGTGCGGGCAAGTGTTTCGCCCACCAGCTCGGATAATTTGGTATCAAGCGGTAAAAATGTCGGAGTGTATCCCATGGCGGCGGCACATTGCATTTTAACCACCAATCGGTCGCGATCGAGCGAGCCGCGTTTGGCCGGAGTATCGTCCGGCAAAATCAGGTTCGGCACATTATCGATGTCGGCAAAATTATTTTCCATAAAACTCTTGGCAACCGCGGTTAAAACCGCCAGCCGCATAAACGCAGCGTTATTCTTTGGCGTCAGCATTAAAAAAATCCTTTATTTTCGTTAGTTTAAAATGTGCCGATATTATAGCGTCACTTATATAAAATGCAATAGTTTTTTAGGGTATTGTTCAAAGTGTAAAATATTCTTGCGTTTTGGATTAAAAGGTTTTATACAGAAAACGTTGCAGGCGTAGCTCATCAGGATAGAGCGACTTCCTCCTAAGAAGTAGGCAGGCGGTTCGAGTCCGCCCGCTTGCACCATTTTATTTTATACAGATATTGATTTATTTGCGTGCAATGATAATTTAGTGTTCTTCTAAAATAGAAATACCGCAATTGTTGCCAAGGTCAAAATGCGACTCAGGTACTTTATGATATATGTATTTTTATGAAGTAGGCGGAGCGAACTGAACAAATACTTAAATAACAGATACGGCGGAATATTGGGCAATTAGTTAAACATACCGCCCTGTATATAAGTGTTATTTGCGTTGTTTTTTTTTGCATGTGATAATTTACCAATGCAATTATCTCTTCTCGTGTAAATTCGTATTTTCCGATGACAGGTCAGGCTGCTGAGACTGATGCGTTTTTTTAACGTCGGAGGTTATGGTGTTCATTTTTTGAAAAGCATTTTCTGAAGATGTTTTGAGACGATTTCGCAGACTTTGTTCACCTTTTTTCTGATCAATTTGAGTCTGTCGATGGCGTAAAGCATCTTCTTGAGCCTTTGGGGGAACTTCTTTTTCCAGATTTTGCTGTATTTTCAGTCTGGTTGCCTCAATATCATCAAAAGTCGCCGAACGGTATCGACGGTTTGATTGCCGATTTGAAGGCAAAATTGAAATAATCAGTGTGTTATAAAAAAACGGCCGTCGCTTATTTTAGAGCGGCAGCTTTTTTTGTTTGGGGCGTAAATCGGTTGTACATTCTGCTTGACTTGCCGCGGTTTTTATACTAAAATTGCGCCCAATATGTTATAATTTAAAAATTATTTATATGGAAAATTTCAAAAAAATTGTGCCGCTTAATTCGTTTGAACAAAACGAAAAAATGGTTTGGTATTGTTTGGAACACCATGAAATCGGGCGCTTTAAACAATTGGTGCAGAGCAATATGCCGCTGACGGCAGATATGCTGACAACTCTGGTATTTTTTGATTATTTCAAAGATACAATCAAAGAAGTGTTGACCTTAGTGACAAAGTACACGGTGCCGGTTATTGATTGGATGAGAGCCTACTTTACGGTAGAGGAACTGGCCGACGTTTTGCCGTATTATCAGGATAAGCTGCCAGACGATTGGCCTACCGATAATGAGTGTCTGGAACTGAAGCTGTGGGAAACTCTGTGTCGGCGTCACAAATTTGATTTGGTGGCGCAAAATGCTCCGGAATTTCTTGAAAAAGAAGGTGAATGGATGACGTATTCCGATGTGTGCGTCGCGCTATTGAAGCAAAATTTTGCCAAGTATGCGCCGATGATGATGGAACAGAAGCGTTTTTCCTGTTTATTGGCTTTGAGAAACGGATGGAAATATCTGATTGATAACGGAATGGCAATAAAGATATTGGAAATGAAAGATGCCTGCGGTTTGTTGCCAAATGACGAAATTATCGATTATTGTCTGCAGAAACAGTTGTATGAAGAGCTCTATCTTGTGGGGTGCGATGATAAGCTTTTGGAAAATAAAAAGTTTGACTTGTTTGTAAAACACCATAGTTTAGACAATAAATTTCTGACCGAATATCCGGAAGAAGTTGATTGGGAAGACTTGTGGAAGTATTATAAATACGATGCAAAATCGCGCAAGAAACTTTTGGAAAAAGCCAAGCAGAACAAGAAAGTGCCGAAGTGCTATGAGTTTTTGATTAACCACTTAGGTCTTTGGGGACAATTTTGCTTGTTTATCTGATGTAATTAAAAAAATTATTTTATGAAAAAAATGAAATTTGTCGGTACGGTGGATACTTTGTATTTCGTACCTAACGGCGAAAATGAAACGGCAGTTCTTTATCTGAACGTGACCGAAGAACAAAAACTTCCCGACGGGAAGGTCGAAAAATTGGAAAAGCCGAGGTGTATGCGCTTTATGCTGGATACTCGTGAAATACGAGGTTTAAGCAGTACTAAAGCCGTGTTTAAAGGCGACAAGATGTCTATTTACGTCAATGAAGATTCCGATGGCGAATTTTCGTACAGTATCGGGCTGATTGAACATAATACATCAATTGTTGATGCTATAGAATACGCCAGACACATATCCGATTGAATCATCAAACAAACGCTCTGTCTGGAAACGGGCGTTTGTTTTTTTTATGTGCAAAAGTTATTAAGTTGGCGAAAATGCTTGTTTTTTTTTAAAAAGCCCCTTAATATACAACGCAATTAACACTAATTATATGTATGAGTTGATTATATTGTGGGATAATTAAATGAAATTTAGTAAAAATGCTATTATTTGGGTTTTGGTATTCATCGGGTTAACCGCGTTTTTCGGTATAACTGAAAACAAAACGTCGGCGATTGATTCTGAAAAGATATTGTTTTCCGATTTTATGGATGAAGTCAAAAGTAAACGTGTTTCCAATGTTGCCATCAGCGGCTCAGAAATATCCGGCATGACTACCGACGGTAAAAAGTTTGTAACTTATGCCCCATACAGCCCGACAACAGTTGATACTCTGTTGGAAAACAATGTAAAAATAGAAGCCAGACCGCAGGATACTTCTGGTGAAACATTTTGGAGCATCATAATCTCTTGGTTCCCGATGTTGCTGCTGGTGGGTGTATGGATTTTCTTTATGCGACAAGCCAGCGCCGGCAATAGTAAAGCGCTTAGCTTTGGTAAATCTCGCGCCCGCCTGATAGAAAACAACAAAAAGGTTACGTTTGCCGATGTAGCCGGTGCCGATGAGTCTAAGCAGGAACTTGAAGAAATTATCGACTTTTTGAAGGATCCGATAAAATTTCAGCGTTTGGGAGGTAAAATTCCGAGAGGAGTGCTGTTGGTAGGTCCTCCGGGAACCGGTAAAACTCTGTTGGCAAAAGCAGTGGCAGGTGAGGCCAATGTTCCGTTTTTCTCCATTTCCGGTTCAGATTTTGTGGAAATGTTTGTGGGGGTGGGAGCTTCACGTGTGCGTGATATGTTTGAACAGGCCAAGAAAAACGCACCATGCATATTGTTTATTGATGAAATTGACGCGGTGGGACGTCATCGCGGAGCCGGACTGGGTGGTGGAAACGACGAGAGAGAGCAGACGCTTAATCAGTTGTTGGTGGAAATGGATGGTTTTGAACCTAACGAGAATGTTATTTTGATTGCAGCTACCAACCGTCCCGATGTTTTGGATCCGGCTCTGTTGCGTCCGGGGCGTTTTGACCGACAGGTGGTTGTAACCAATCCGGATATTAAGGGACGTGAAGAAATTTTGAAAGTTCATGCACGCAAAGTTCCGTTGGCTAAAGATGTTGATTTATCGGTAATTGCACGAGGTACTCCGGGGTTTTCGGGCGCCGATTTGGCTAATTTGGTTAACGAAGCGGCTCTGTTTGCGGCCAGATATAATAAACGTAAAGTAACCGCATCCGATTTTGATAATGCCAAAGATAAAGTGCTGATGGGGAATGAGCGCAAATCAATGGCTATGGATGAAGAAGAAAAGAAATTGACGGCTTATCACGAGGCAGGTCATGCCATCTGTTCTTTACATGTTTCTGAGACCGATCCGATTCATAAGGCGACAATTATACCTAGAGGACGGGCTTTGGGAATGGTTCAGCAATTGCCGGAGAAAGATCATTATTCATATACACGAGACAAAATGCTTTCTCGATTGATTATTTGTATGGGCGGACGTGCCAGCGAAGAGCTTAAGTTCGGTTATGGTAAGGTCACATCCGGTGCTTCGGCAGATATTTCCGCAGCAACTAATCTGGCGCGCTCTATGGTTACAGAGTGGGGTATGAGTGATTTGCTCGGACCGGTTTTATATGCTGAAAATTCCAATGAAGTTTTTTTAGGACGGGCCGTTACGCAAAACAAGAATATGAGCGAAGAAACCGCTCGTTTGGTTGATGCCGAAATCAAGCGTTTGTTGACCGATGCTCATGAACAAGCCGTTGAAATTTTGAAAAAATATGATAAAGAACTCGAGGCTTTAGCGCAAGCTCTGATAGAATATGAAACGCTTTCAGGTGATGAGATTAAAGACATTATTGCCGGTAAAACGCTTAATCGTTCAGAATATTCTCCGGTTCCGCCGGAAAAACAAACTAAAGCATCATTACCGGAAGTATGAGAGGTTAAATATGGATTTTAAAGAATTGGGATTATCCGAAAAAACAATACAGGCGATTAATGAAGCCGGATATACTGTTCCGACGACAGTACAAGCCGATGTTATTCCGTCTATTTTACATGGTAAGGACGTGTTTACGATAGCTCCGGCAAAATGCGGTAAGACATGTTCGTATGTGTTTCCGCTGATTGACGTGATTGCTCGTAAAGAGGCTAAGAATATTTTGATAATAACCGCCGGTGCGCAAGCCTCGGTAACGGTATCGGACAGATTTGCCGTGTTTAATAAATATCACGAAATAACTGTCAATGAAGAACAGGAAAATATTGACGATGAGGCAAATGTAATCATTGCTTCTCCGAAATTATTGTCGGATTTGCTTGATGAGGATAAAATCGATTTATCGCAAGTTGATATTTTGGTGGTTGATGATATAAATATAATCAAAAAAACGCATCAATTAGAGCAATTGGAAAAAGTTTTGGCGGTATTGCCATCTGAAAAGCAAAATATTGTATATACCAATCGCCGCTCCAAAGAAACTCAGGCTCTCTTGGATAAAATTTTGCAAACGCCGGAAGAAATTAAGGTGAATAAAGATAAAGAACAAGAAATTGAGGAACAGGTAAAGGAAATCAAAGACAAAGCAATTTCATTAAATAAAGACGAAACCAGACAGGCAGAGTTCGCACAAACGAAAGAAAAACATAATGCATCTACCCCAAAAGCCAGACGCGATACTGCTAAAAAGTTGCCTCGTCGTGAAAATTGCAAAGATGCGGAAGCGCTAAATTTGGTAAAAAGATATCACACATTCGGGTATAATACGCCGGCATTTTTGCTGACGGCGACCGAACTGGCAGAAGATAATCAGTAAAATATGTGATTTTTTATAAAAAAAATCTTGAAAATATAACCTAATTTAAGTTATAAAGGCGCATAAAAGACGATTGAAAATAGGAGATAAAAATGTCTGGACACTCGCAATTTAAAAATATTATGTATCGCAAAGGCGCTCAAGATGCCAAAAAGGCACGCGTATTTGCCAAACTGGCTCGTGAAATTACCGTTGCTGCCAAAAGCGGATTGCCGGAGCCGGATAAGAATCCGCGTTTACGCTTGGCAATTCAAGCGGCACGCGCCGAAAGTATGCCAAAGGATAATATTGAGCGCGCCATAGCCAAAGCAACCACGGTCGCCGGCGGTGCTGACTTCGTTTCGATGCGCTATGAGGGTTTTTCGCCGAATAAAGTATCGGTAATCGTTGAAGCTTTGACCGATAATAAAAACCGTACGGCCGGCAATGTCCGTACTATTTTCGGAAAGCGTGGCGGTCAGATGGGTGAAAGCGGTTCAGTGCTGTTTAATTTTGAACGCATCGGATTTATTCAATATCCGGTCAGCGTTGCCGGTGCTGATGAAATGTTTGAAGCTGCATTGGAAGCCGGTGCCAACGAAGTGGTAAGCGATGATGAAAACCACGAGATTGAAACTTTGCCGGATGATTTATCGGCGGTAACTTCTGCCTTGGAGGCTAAATACGGTACTCCGTCTGCTTCGCGTTTGGATTGGAAACCGATGGTAAAGGTGGATATTACCGACGTTGAAACCGCTCGCAAGTTTCTGGATTTTATCGATGCATTGGAAGATGATGAAGATGTACAACACGTTTATCACAATGCGGAAATTGCCGACAATGTGATGGCTGAGCTTGCCGGAGACGAATAATATATGCGCATCTTAGGCTTAGATCCGAGTTTAACCTCGACCGGCTGGGGTGTGATAGATGTAAACGGAAACCGTCTGCAATACGTTGCGGACGGTTTTATTCCAACTGAACCGAAAATGCCTATTGAGGACAGGTTAGAGCTGATTTTTAAAGCTCTGAATGATGTTATTGCAGCTTATCAACCGCAAGAAGCGGCGATAGAAAAGACCTTTTTAAACAAAAATCCGGAAACCTCGCTGAAATTGAGTATGGCGCGCGGTGTGGTTATTCTGGCGGTAGGGCATAATCATCTTCCGCTATACGAGTTTGACCCGACTAAAGTCAAAAAGGCCTTGGTGGGAGTAGGGCGTGCCGAAAAAGCTCAGGTTGAAACCATGGTTAAGATATTGCTTCCGGGGTGTCAGCCAAAAAATGATGATTCTGCCGATGCTTTGGCTATGGCAATTACCCGCAGTCACTATCGCACGGCAGTCGGCTGAAAACCGGTGTCTGATGCAGTATCGGTAATTTAAAAAAATCCTGTTATTTGTTGACAAAATCAGAAAATTGATATATACTGGACATATAAACAATGGAGAAAGACTATGCAGGAAACGTATAAAAAAACCGAAGAATACGATAAACAAATTAAAGAAGTCCGCAGTCGTATCAAGGAAATGCTTGAAAATAAAAATCATCGCTACGGTGGCGCTATATCGGATTGGCAAATGTTGGAATATGATTTGCAAAAAGATAAAGTTTTTGCCGAGGCCACCCATATAGCCAAAGAACAGAAAAAAGAAGATGTGGTTCAGCGGATGATAAAGTCGGCAAAAGGTACGCATCTGTGGCAAAGAAGGCTTATAGAGGATAACCGCAGAGATATGATGGTAGGTTATATATGGAGTGCGATAATAATCGGCGGTGGTACGGTGGCTTCTGCGCCGGCGGTTACAGCGTGCGGAGCGGCTGCACTTTTGGGAACGTTGGGATACTGTTTGCGCAAAAATAAAGAATTAACACAATCGCAAAAAGATTTGACTGCTCTGCAAGAATACGTTAAGAGCAGCGATTTGCAAAAAGCGGTAAATATGTCACAAAAGGATGAAAAGCCGAGCATTAAAAGTCAAATAGTTGAAAGTTTAAAGCGCAATTTTATTCGCAAATAACGGAGATTTATATGGAAATACAAAATGCTAAGGCTATGTTTGTTGAAGATGACGAGGGAATAATCGCAATTACCGATTTGTCCGACTTGCCGACCGTAATTGTGGGAGAATTTGTTTATGACGGTAATAATGTTGCCTTTTTGAATCGCGATAATCATTTTTTCGCTATTCAAAATATTCCTCCTTATCTTCGTAAAAGAATTATTGAGTCAGAAGAGATTACCGTGGTTGAACAGCGGCAAAAAGAGATGTATGCTTATTTGGTACACGTGCGGACTGTAGATGATATGAAAATACCGGACACTTGGGATGAATATTCCCAAAATGCGATTGCGACATTGCAAAAACAAATGTCGGCGGCAGATTTTGACTGCATGGTGCAGGCAGCAGAAAAATTTAAGCCATAGCTTTCAGCGTATCTTTTCCATAAAATCGGCGATGGAGGTATCTTTGACTATAACCCCGATATTGCACAAGTCATTAAATCGTTTGAATAAAAAATACTCATTCCAAGCAACTTGCATTTTATCTGTCAGATAATAATTTTCATACCAATCTCGCCAATGAGTGCCGAATGCTT
The DNA here is from genome assembly GCA_902763905.1 of uncultured Pseudomonadota bacterium. GTDB lineage: Bacteria > Pseudomonadota > Alphaproteobacteria > RF32 > CAG-239 > RUG410. The sequence goes on from CACWUA010000018.1 coordinate 18,148, forward strand.
TGTTCGGCAGATTCAGAATAGCCTCTCCACCCTTGCGTACTTTATCGTTAAAATGCTTAAAATTCCGGATAAAATAGTGATATACTACAATATCCGCAATATGACTTTTACGTTTATGATACATTCTCACCTTATGATTTCCTTCTCCTATCATTTTATAGTCCGAAGCTTTCATAATAACTTTGGGAGTTAAGTCTTCATACGAATACATCTTGCTTTTAATGTTATATTTTTCTTCTTCAAACCGGTGTAATCTGCGGCCGATAAAATATGGTTCATTTATAAAATTTTCCGAGTTTAGGTATGGGATAAAATTCTTGAGATATACACTTAATGAATTGCAATCACCGTTTTCAACAATATCGTGTTTCAGATTCAATGATTGAGCATACCAAAATTCATCGGCGTCGGAGCTGATAATCCAGTCGGCTTTATATTTATTTTTGGCAGTCAATATCATTCGATTGCACCAGTCTGCCTGATGCATGGTTGTGCTCGGTTCGTCAATCAGCTCGAGAATCCAACCTTTTTCCTTGTACTTTTGTAAAATTTCGCGAGTGCCGTCGGTAGAATTATTGTCCGTCACAATAAAAGCATCGACTCCCATCGCTTTATGAAATAAAAACCAATCATCAATAATATCGGCCTCATCTTTGCATAACAACACCATAATCAATTTTGTTTTATTTATGGATTGTTCAATCAGCTCTTTTTGGCGTTTTTTGCGCTCATTTCTGTCTCGGATGAATATTGTTGCCAATTTTGCCATTTGTTTATTCATGTTTCTGCTCCGGTTTAGTTAATTAAAACAAAAAACCCACTTTCTTTAAGAAAGCGGGCGGATGTTCAGAAACTGCCAAAATGTTTAACTAATAAAAGCAGCTCGGCTTATTCGGCATAGCCTTATTGAGCCGACATCCGCCCTTTAAAAAAGGACAGAAGCCGGCATATATATTTAAGTCGTCTATGCTCCGACGACTAGTTAAACATTTTATAGGGTTTCTGACGCCCTGAGTATAGTCTCCTATACCTAAACTTACCGTAATAGGATTATATAAAAAAGTCAACACCGCATTGCGGTGGTGTTGCTTAAAATTACTAACTGTCTGAATAAGCAAGTTATCTTTTACGATAGGTAGCGTTTTCTACCAATCCTGCGCATAAATCGGCATAAGAAACGCCAAGATATTTGGCTTGCTCCGGCACCAGCGACAGCGAGGTCATACCCGGATTGGTATTAATTTCCAAAAACACCACGCCGTCGGCCGGATTATAGCGAAAGTCGCAGCGCGAAACCGTACGGCAACCGAGCGTATTATGCATAATCTCGGCATAACGGCAACAAGTTTGCGCTGCCTCTTGCGGAATCTCTGCCGGCAGAATATGTTGTGTATAACCGGCAGTATATTTTGCCTCATAATCATAGAATTCGTTTTTGGCCTTGAGTTCGGTCACAACGCCGGCTTTGCCGTCAAAACACGCGGCGGTCAGCTCACGTCCGGCAATATATTGCTCAATCAAAATCTCTGTCGATTCGCTCATATAAGTTACTTTTGCCGCATCCTGAGCATTTTGGACTATAAACACACCGACACTCGAACCGTCAGATACCGGCTTAATAACATACGGAAAAGGAATCGTTGTGCCGTTCTTTTTGTATTCGGCATAAGTCTTTTTCTCGCCTTGTGCCACTTTAACTCCGTTATGTGCGGCAATCAGCTTGCAGATATGCTTATTCATACCGATGGCGGAGGCGTTCAATCCCGAATGGGTATAAGGAATAGCAAGCATATCAAACAAACCCTGAATTTCGCCGTCTTCCCCCCAGTTGCCGTAAAGCCCGTTATAAACAACATCAGGTTTTTCAGTGCGCAAAACGTCAATCAAATGCCAGACATCTGTCAGGTCGTGTTCAATCACCGTATAACCTTTGCTTCTGAGTGCTTTTGCAATATCGTCGGCAGAGGAAATACTGACTTCTCGCTCGGACGAAAATCCGCCATAAAGCAATAAAACTTTCTTAGCCATCATTTTTTCCTTTATTATCTTAAATTTTCTGTTATGTTAGGATTAATTGTTTAATGATTGACTAAAAATGAACGGAATTTTGATTTTTTTATTTGCAGCGATGACCGCAATTCGCGCCGAAGCACTGGAGGTAACGCAGAATATGCAAACCACCATCGGAATTTTTGACGCTTGCGAACAATCGCTGACTTACAAATTCGTCGGCAATAAATATGATATGAGAACCAGACTGACCACTACCGGCGCATTCGGTAAACTTTATCCGTTTACCGGCAAGTATCACGCCTATGGCACTTATAATAAGGATAAATTCAAGCCGGAGGATTACGGCTATGAAGTGCAATCAAGATATCATCATCGCACCAAGCGCCTGACCTATAAAGACGGGGTACCGCAAACCCGCATCAAAACACGGGAGGATCGCTATTTGGAAGAACCGGCTCTGGTGGAGTTGGAGCGGCTTGATGATTCGATTGATTTGCTCTCGCTGTTCGGAGTTTTGACCGAGCAGGTGGTGCGGGCAGATACTTGCGATTTGCACCGCTACTCGTTCAATGGTAAAAAATATTCGCTTTCAGAAATGAAAACCAGCGGACATGAGGAAATTCAAACTCCGTATTTTGCAGGTAATGCGCTGAAATGCAAATATATGTTGGAAATTCAAAAAGGTGCTTCCGCCGGATTTTTACTCAATCAAAAAATGCCGATTTATTTGTGGATTTTGCGCGATAAAACGGCCAATGCCCCGTTTATTGCCAAAGTGGAGGCGGAAAAGACACCGTTTGGAAAATTGGAATCATACACAACATCAATAGAGGTGAAAAAGTAATGAGAAAAGCAGAGTTGTTATTGCCGGCCGGCTCGCTGGTAAAGTTAAAAACCGCAATATTATACGGGGCAGATGCCGTTTATGCCGGAACTCCGGATATGAGTTTACGCACTCAGTCCAAGTTTACACTTAAAGATTTGAAAGAGGGAATTGATTTTGTTCACGCTCACGGCAAAAAAATTTATCTGACGCTGAACTTGTATATCCATAACGAAGAAGCGCGTAAGTTGCCGCAATTTGTAAAAACTTTGCAAGAACTTAAACCGGATGGAGTTTTGGTGGCTGATCCCGGTGTATTTTATTATCTGAAGGAACACGCTCCGGAGTTAAAGCGATTTGTTTCCACCCAAGCCAATATTTGCTCGGCGCAAACCGTCAAATTTTGGGAATCGATGGGGGCAAGCCTCTGTGTTTTGGGGCGCGAAGTGACTTTTGCCGAGATGAAGGAAATTCGCGAAGAATGTCCGGAAATGACTCTTGAATGTTTTGTGCACGGCGCGATGTGTATGTCGTATTCGGGAAGATGCCTGATTTCCAATTTTATGGCCGACCGCAGTGCCAACAAAGGTAAATGCGCACATTGTTGTCGTTGGCATTATAAAATGCACCTGCGGCTTAAAGACGGCACAATCAGAGAAGTGGAAATCAATCAGGATAATGCTCCGGCGTTTGAATTTTTGCTCGAAGAAGAATTCCGTCCGGGAGAATATTATGAGGTGGTGGAAGATGAACACGGCGGCTATTTGCTGAACTCAAAAGATATGTGCTTAATGCCGCGGCTCAATGATATTCTGGCCATCGGCATGGACTCGCTCAAAGTCGAGGGACGCAACAAAACCGAATATTATGCCGGTACGGTGGCGCGTGCTTATCGTCAGGCTATTGATGATTATTATAAGGATGCCGCGCATTGGGATTATACCAAATATATGGATGATTTATACGCTTTGCAGAATCGCGGTTATTGTTTGGGCTTTCACGACGGCAAGCTGACCAATATCAGCCAAAATTACGAATATACGCGCACACTCGGCGAATGGCTGTTTGCCGGTTCAATCGTGGAATGGCAGGGCGATGACGCGATTTTTGAAATTCGTAACTATATCAATTCCGGCGAGCCGATTGAATTTTTAATTCCGCACACCATGGAAAATCTGCGCTTGACGCTGACCGAGTTTGAAGATGCCGACAGTGGTGAGATTACGTCGCGGGTTTCGGCGGGAGAGGGCAAAAAAATCCGTATTCGTCCGCAAATGTGGAACAAAGCGGTGGCAGATATCAAAAAATTGTTGCCGCAATATGTGATTGCTCGCAAGTTTCAGGGCTTAAACGGCGAAAATGCCGAAATGTATCGGCGCAAAAAAGCGGAATTTGCCGAACTGATTGCGGGTTGTTCGGCGGAGGAGTAAATGAAGCAAAATCCGGTACTTATTATCGCCGGACCGACGGCATCGGGCAAATCGGCATTGGCAATTGCGGCGGCACGTGCTTTAAACGGCGTGGTGCTTAATTGCGATTCAATGCAGATTTACAAGGATATTCCGATTATTGCCGCTACGCCGAGCACGCAAGAAAAGGCGCAGGTGGAGCATCGTTTGTTTGAACTTTATGACGTTACAAAACGCGGTAATGTGGTGGAATGGCTGGATTTATGCGTGGCGGAAATTCGCAAACTGTGGGCAGAGGGATGTCTGCCGGTGGTAGTCGGCGGTACCGGTATGTATATTGATGCGCTGCTCAACGGTATTACGCCGATTCCGGAAGTCAATCCGCAAGTAAGAGAGGAACTTCGCCGGCGTTTACAAACGGAAAATTTATTAAACCTTTACTTTGAATTAAAAGAAAAAGACTTTGAAATATCGCAAAAAATAAATAAAAACGATAAAACGAGAATTGTGCGCGCTTTGGAAATTATCAATTCTACCGGCAAAAAGGTGTCGGAATGGTATAAAGCGCCGCTGATAAAAAAACTGCCGGAAGCGGAATTTACGGTTGTGAAAATAGTGCCGGAAATCGCGGTAATCGAACAGCGCTGTCGGGAGCGGCTTGATAAAGCGATGAAGGCGCTCGGTGTGCCGGAATTGAGTTTGGCAATGAAAGGAGAAATGCCGCTTGCTCAGGCGTTGGAGTTGGCAAAACTGCATACACGACAATACGCCAAACGTCAACGAACTTGGCTCAGAAACAAGTTGCAAGCCGATATTGTGTTTGACGATGTTTATGTCGGCCAGCCGGAATTTATGGCAAAAATCGCAAATTTAATGTGATACGGCATTATAAAAAACAATCTCCACATAATCAAAAATATTGCTTGCACATTGTCGCGAGTTGTTATAAAAGGTAAAAATAATGTTAAAATTTTGGAGATAATGAATAATGTTTTCACGCTTAATGAGAATGTTTTCCGCCGATATGGCTATTGATTTGGGTACGGCAAACACTCTGGTTTACGTACGCGGTCGCGGTATTGTTTTGAATGAACCGTCGGTGGTGGCAATAGAAGAATATAAAGGTCATAAACGGGTTTTGGCCGTTGGTAATGAGGCTAAGCGCATGCTTGGACGTACTCCGGGGAATATACGCGCGATTCGTCCGCTGAAAGACGGTGTGATTGCTGATTTTTTGATTGCCGAGGAGATGATTAAGTATTTTGTGTGCAAAGTACATAATCGTCAGATGTTTGTAACTCCGTTAATCGTGATTTGCGTTCCGTCCGGTGCAACCGAAGTTGAACGTCGTGCCATTAAGGATTCGGCATATCATGCCGGTGCCCATAAAGTACAGCTGATTGAAGAACCAATGGCAGCGGCAATCGGTGCCGGTTTGCAAATTACCGAACCTACCGGCAGTATGGTGGTAGATATCGGCGGCGGTACTAC
>CACWUA010000019.1 GCA_902763905.1 uncultured Pseudomonadota bacterium
CTGTTAATCAATTCATTTTTATTCATTGTATAATTCCTCTTAAAGTTATATAATTGCAATATTGAGAAATATAATTCTCAGCGCATATAGTAGTATCAATGAAAAATAAATGTCAAATAAAAATTTGCTCAAATCCCGTAAAACAGCGCATTTTACATAAATTTTAACATAAATTGTGTGTCAGTTGCATTCATATTTGACATTTTATGCCGAATCTCATACATTTGGAGCATAAGAGAGGGAGAAAACTTATGCGAATCGCATTAATTGTATTTTGCTGTATTATCAGTTTAAGTGCATGCAAAAAATCAGATAAGAAAGAGATATATAATGAAAACAATACTTCGGTTATTGACGGAGTTGTTTATGATATTGATGAAAAACCAATTAACGGTTTGTATAAAACTTATTTTTCTAACGGTAATGTAAAAATGGAAGTATACAGCCAAAACGGCAAGCCGAACGGCACCGGTAAATTTTATAATGAGCGAGGCAGATTGATATATGAAGGAATGTTTGTCGATGGCAGACCTGTAGGTACAATGTACCAATATTATGCAAACGGCAATGTGCATAATGAGATGAATTATACAGACGGAATGCTCGATGGAACGCAACGCACATATGATAAAAGAGGCGAACTGATGGTGGAAATTGTTTTTGATAAAGGGCAAGCTGTTTCGGGATATGCAATTGTAGATGGTGAAAACAGTGAATTTACTCCTGAGGAATTGCAGAAGTTTAATCATTAAAAATGGCAGTATAAAATAAATTTGTTGATTTTATACGTATGAAAATCGCGTTATGTTCGCTAAGAACCGCTGCGTGAGATATATAAGGTCAAAGTCATTGCTTGTTCGGCGCTAAAAAATACCGTCATGTTTCGATTCGACTGGGAATCATCAGGACACCTTCATGTTAAAATATAACAATAAAGTCATCCCTTCAAACCGCAAGGTTTGGTCAGAGGATCTACCGATTATTATATTCTTTAATGCCGGTGTATCGGCCATAGAAGTATTAGTTCCTTCGGCTCCACGCCTGCGGGAAGAGAGAAAAGCGGAAGATCGCACGATTTTAATTGGCACAAAAAAGATATGAATCCAATATTATGTGCTGTATAATAAAAGTTATGACTTTGATGCTTATCAACAAGATTATATAATACAGCCTAAAAAATTAAATTGTGAATAACTTGAAATAGTGTTGTTAATGAATAATTTAAAATCGGTAAATTTGATATATATTTTGCGAATCGGGAAATTTAGGTAAAATTACGTTTTTTCAATATGTTATAAAAATTGAGTATTTTATCGCTTCCAAAAACAAAAAAATTAAATTATTATTCTTTTCGTCTAAAAGTGTCTGTTTCTAGGTATTTTTTGTATATTTATTAAGAAAAATCGAAAAAACACTTAACATTTTATTAATTTTCTGTTAATAATAAAACCAGAGTTGTGAATATTCAAATTTTCAGGAAATTAACTGGAGGTATTTATGAAAAACTTATTTTATTTATCAGTGTTGGTGTTGACTGCCGGATTAGCAGCATGTGCCAGCGATGACGTGAACGAAGGGCGTAACTATCGTTATGCCGGTGAGGAAGATTGTGGAACCAATGTAATGCAACAGGTCGCGCCGAGACCGGCTCCTGTTATGGCGGCTCCGGCTCCTGTTATGGCAGCTCCGGCTTGTCCTTGTCAGGCACCGGCAATGGATTGCGGTTGTCAGGCTAAGGAATATACTGTTAGAACGCCGGTTAAAGTGGTATATCAAAACACAACATATCGCACGGTTTATGAACCGCGTACTTTCCAATCCACGTCTTATGAAACTCGTCCGTACAACAGAGCGGAAGTTTGTGAAGGCGGAAATTGCGGTACTCCGGCTTTAGTGAGCCGTCGTCCGATGTAATTTACTTACATATCTGGTAAAATTTTCTGAAAAAAAAGAGGAGAGCCGAAAGTCTCCTCTTTTTTTTGCATAATCAGTATCAAATATGAAGATGAACATAATAATGCTGACTTTTTATACATAATTTATGTTGATTGTCAGAATTTAGCATATCTGCACAATCACTTTGAATTGGATAAAATGGAAGTCAACCATATTACGCCATATTCCAAAGGCGGACATACCACTCTTTAGAATTGTCAGGTGCTGTGCCGTGACCGTAATCGCCGTAAAAGTGTGGTATAATGACTTTATATGTTTATTATTGCTGAGATTTACTCAAATCAGGTTTGCGTGCTACAATAACATAACCGTAAACCGGTATTTCAGCTTCGTTACGCAGAATATGTTTTTCTGCCGAAATTATCTTAAATCCTACACTTTTAAGAACCTTTTCCACGTAAGAATAAGAATGAACAAAACGGCCGCTTGGTGCCATGAAGATGTCTTCTTTATTAAAATCATTTTCGGAAAAAGTAAATACAAACAACCCATCCGGTGTAAGTGAACGCCAGATTCTGACGAATACTTTGGTTAAGTCGCCGAAATACGTCAGTACATCTGCTGCGGTCATTATATGGAAAAAGTATTCGCTGTTTTCCATATAATGACAAATATCATCGCAGATAAGTTGAGCGTAAATCTCTTTTTGTTCGGCTATTTCGAGCATTTTATCGGATAAATCGACTCCGATTAAGCCGCGACTCGAGGCAAACGGTTTGATAGCTTGTCCGCATAGTCCGGTTCCGCAACCTAAATCAAGTATATGATACTTTTTAAAAATTGATTTTTTCAGATTCTTTTCCAGTGCTTCCATAATCAGTTTGGGAGCCTGATATTCCAAGTCGGTCAATGTGGCCTCAAATTCAGGGGCAAAAGAATTAAAAGTCTCGCGAATAAAATCGGCATCTGAATTTTGTATGGCCTTACCGTTAGTCAATGCTAAACCTAGATGCTGGGTTATTTTGTTGTCAGGAAAGAACTTAAGCCATTTCTGAGCATATTTTTTTGCTAAATCAGTACTTTTTTCGGAATAACATTCATATAGTAAATAACCGAAATTCAAGTGTGCGGCGTTAGTCGGCTGGGCCATATTTTTTATATAGCGCCAAGCAAAAAGCATGCAATTTTCCCAATCGTTGTTTGAACGATAGGCATCGCTGAGGGAATTGAGCATTTCTAAATTAGTATTATCCAATTCATAAGCACGCAGGTACATATCTATGGCTTTTTCATATTTTCCCATGGAGCTGAGAGAGTTACCTGCTAAAATATAAGCGGTAGTGCTGGACGGATGGCGCGTCATAGATTTTTTTGCAAAATCGAGTGCCATAACATATTTGCCGAGATAGTAATAAGTGTTTGCCAGATTAATCATAGCAATATAACTATTGCTGTTGAGATCGTACATTTTTTGATAATATTGCAGTGCCTCTTCGTATTCGGTATTGCAAAACGCAATATTGGCAAGATTCTGCCATGCAGCGATATTTTTTTTATTCAGGTTCAGAACCTTATGTGCATATTCACGCGCATGGTCAAAATCTTTCAATTCATAATAAATGGTAGAAAGGTTTAGAGCCGCAGCTTCTGAATTACGATTTATTCTGTAGGCTTCAAGATAGTACGCAACAGCAGCTTCTTTATCTTCCAAAGCATCGAAACAGTTGCCGCAAGATATAGCATACTTTTCGTTTTTGGGATTACCTCGCAATAGCAATTGATAAATTTCGAGAGCTTTTGCGTATTCTTTCTCTCCGAACAATAAAGATGCCTGATGCTCTAAGTTTTCCACATTAACCTCAATTCAATAAACTGACAAAGAGTATACCATAGATTTAGGTAAAATAAAAGTAAAAATAAATATATTTTTATAAAAAAATTCAAAAAAAGTATTGACTAGCAGAAATAAATATAGTAATAGGTGTGAATGTCGATGGGGTTGTGGCGGAATTGGTAGACGCGTCAGACTCAAAATCTGGTTCCTTCGGGAGTGAGAGTTCGATTCTCTCCGGCCCTACCATCTAATATCCTAACTTATTGAAGTTAGGATATATTTTTTTATTCAAATACCGAAAAATAACATTGAATCGCTACTGTTACACAACCCTGTTACACAAGGCATTTAACAAGATGAACGGATTCAACAGATTGGTTAGAAGAAACACCGCCTATTATATAATGGCACGAATCCCTAATGAAATAAGGGATTTGGCAGGAAAACAAGAATTCATTTATTCACTGTCATAACTACTATGAAGCACTGGAAAAGTGAAAAAAGAGAGTTAAAGTTGATTGTAAGATTAACTTTTTACAGGCATTGAAGATGAAGATTCAAAATAATGAGTTGGTGTTGGAAGATAAAGATATTGATAAGTTACTTACAATGATTGGAGCAGTTGCTGAAATGGAAAGAGAATTGATAACATCTCGTGTTCGTGAAGGTGTTGCTCTTGCTAAATCCAAAGGAAAATATAAAGGTGGCAAGAAAAAATTATCACCGGAGCAAGTAGAAATGTTAAATGATATGTATGCTAAAAGATATTCAATTAGTAAAATTGCTAAGGAATTACATATCAGCAGACCATCGGTGTACAGTTATTTGAAGAATCTGAATGATTAATAATAAAAAAGCATATGCAGATTTATTAACTCTCAATATTCAGGAAAAAACATGAATGACTTTGGATTGATTTTTGCGCCTGCACTTAAGAGTATTGAAATTATTTCACCATATCTATTATGAAGTGCTTCATGTAACGCAGTGTTTCCATTGTTATCGCATGCATTAACATGTGCTCCAGCATCTATAAGCGTTTTTACTACATCAGGATTATTATATTCAGCAGCTCTCATTAGTACAGTATATCCATTTTCATCTTTTATATTTACGTCTGCACCTGCATTTATAAGTATCTTAATAACTTCAGAATTTTCATTGTACTCTGCCGCCATTAGTAAGGCATCATCTTTAAATCTATCTTTTGATTTAATATCAGCTCCGGCATTTATAAGTGCTTTAATTACTCTTGCATCATAGTTATATTTAGCAGCTCCCATCAACACTGTATTTCCCTAATCGGTCTTATAATTCACATTTGCTTTAGCTTTTATGAGTACATTAACAATTTCTGAATTATTACGCTCGGCAGCTATCATGAGTGCATTATTTTTAGTATCTGTATCTACACCCATATCTATCAATGTTTTAATTACCTCTGGATCAGGATTATATTCTGCAGATAGCATTAATGCTGTATTTAATTGTTCATATTTTTTATCAATATTTGTATTGTCTATCTTTGTTTTTATAGTTTCAGAATCAATGTTTTGCCATAAAACGCTATTTTCTTCCTTCTTTAAAGTATCTAGTGATTCTTTCCTATCCATTTTGTTCATCAATTCTTCAATTTTAATCTCCATTTCAAGATAATCAGTCCCATCATACAAATAAAACTCTGTGCTTTTATTCTTTGACATTTTAGGAGTAACTATATGCTTTATAAAATCATTAATAACTTTGCTCCAATCACTTTCAATATCACCCATCTTATGATTATGATAAAACTTCTTATATTTCAGATACAAAGAATCTTTATGATTTTCTATGAGTTCATATATCTTTCTATTATCATAAACTGTAGTATACATGTCTTCTATTAATTCTTTACTTTTTCTTTTCCAATACTCTTTTTCTTTTTCTGCTTTGGGTGACCAACTCACATATCCAATAAATAATATTAAAAGACAAAAAATAACTACTCCCATAGAATATCTCCATTTACAATATTCAACATTTGTTCATTATACTCATCCAATAGTAAATTGCAATGATTTTATAACATTATTTCATTTAATTTTTCAATGATATTATCCTCATTCAAAAGTAGAATATTAGATATTGATGCTAACTTTTTAGCGGCTGGCGTATATGAATTATTACTTACAACACAACCAGCCAAAAAATGAGAATTATACCGTCCATATTTGATCTCCCTAACTGATATGCCGACATTATACTTATCCAATAATAAACTGCAATAATTTTATAGAATTAATTACATTTTTCGGTATATGATGAGATTATAATGTTCAGAGCAACCAAAGGATAAAAGATTACATGATAAATTGATGTCACTTCCTTATTCAGGTAATGAGAATAAGCAACAAAGTAAAAGAATCCTCCGTTCTGCCGGTGGATTATATGAGGTTTATGTTACCTTAAAAAAGAATTGAGATTTTTTATAAATGATTAGTGTAACCAGATGATATATTGAATGAATAAGGATATATCAGAATCATCTGATTACTTTTATTCATCTTAAATTTCTGCTCCATATCTTTTTAACATATTAATATATCTTGGATGATTTAATTTTGCTAAATAAAGTGCTGTTTTACCAGTATTGCTAATAATATTAACATCAATTCCGTGCTGTAATAATTCTTTTATCAACAAATATCTGTTGGGGTAATATTTTTTAGATAACAACTTCATCAATAATGAATAACCGGTTCTTAAATCTATCACATTAGGTGACGCTCCATGATGTATCAGTAATTTCATTACCTCTACATTACCATATTCACAAGCATACATCATTGGATACCATCCGTGAGTATCAGGAGCATTCAAATCAATATTATTCTCCAATAATTCCATAATAGTATTCATATCATTTATTATTCAACATTCAACATCAACAAAAATTCAAAAGTAACAAAAGCAGGGAACTCCTTAAATATACTGCTTATAGCACCAAAATTACAGAGGATGCTAATACTCCATAATCTCATTGTTGCTGGTTCATAATAAATTGATCAGATTCATTTTTTACGATAAGTTGTCGTAAAAATATTTAATAACAGTCGTAAAAAAATACCTTGACATTTGCCTATAACATAGTGTAAAAGGGGCTTCATGGAGCGTTGGTAGAGTGGTAATACAGCGGATTGCTAATCCGTCAGCCCCTTAAAAGGCTGCATAGGTTCGAGTCCTATACGCTCCGCCACTAAAAAAAGACACCTGCAAGGGTGTCTTTTTTTGTGCGTATAGGGCTCGAACCGAGAGGCGCGCTAAGCTGTACTGCTCAACAGATAAAATTAATGCCGCAAGCATTACCCACGGCATTTTAATATTTTTAATATCCAGACCATCCTGTAGGTTTGCCATTTGTATGAGTTAACCGACCATATTGATCATAATTCATACTTGATACTTCTTTTCCCATAATAAAATGGCTTTCAAATTCAACATTTCCATTTTCATAATATTTAATCATACTTCCTTCTAATTTTCCATTTAGATAATCAGATGTCTGAAATAGATTACCGGATTCATAGTATATCCTCTGGGTACCATTCAACATACCACTTTCATAACTTAGGATGGAGTGTAACTTTCCTGAATCATAGTACTGTTTTACATAACCATTAATAATATTACCTCTGAAGTCTTCACAATAAACAGGAGTAAATTTTTCATATTTGCATTTCAATTCATCCATAGTATAAGCATTAGAAAGGCTTCCCTTCTCATTTATTGAGCCTGATGTATCTGATGCTTCGGAGTTATTGATTGTTTTCTTTTTACTGTTATCCGATTTATGCGTTTTGTTTTGCTGTGTTCCAACAGCTTTTTGTTGTTGCACCTCATTATTTTCAGTATTTGTTACCTCAACTTCGCTATCGAAAATCCATCCTAATACAAACAATCCCAAAACGGCATATAATGCGTATTTAACTTTAGGATGCGTAGAAAAAAACTTTCTCCAGCCTGCATCTGCGGATTTATTTTTATCATAGGCTTCTTTAGCAGCTTCCAACCCTTTATCTTTAAGGGTGTTGAGTTTTTCCGAAATATTTTGTTCCTTTAACTTTTCCAATCCTTTATCCTTTAAGGTTTTTAACTTATCCGGAATGTTCTGTTCTTTAAGTTTCTTCAATCCTTTATTGGCGAGTTCTTTAAGTGCTTTTGCCGTTTCCTCTTTTTCCATATTTTAGTTCCTTTCAAATTTAATATTTTATTGATTTAACGCCCTCATATACTTACCGCAATAATTTTCGAAAAACTCCGGAGTCACTCTGTCACTATATCTGTTCTTATTTTCAGTCATTAGAGCAGATACCATCATGAAGTTCATTAAAGTGTTATCATCAACACCTCTGTATTTTTTGTGATAGTTATTAACCATCACAGCAGTTATTCTCTTCGCTTGTACATCACTAAAAGTAGAAGCATATACTGTATTATACAATCCTATACAGATTCCTGTTTTCATATGCTCTGGAAATTTTTCGAATGCTGACTTATTAAGGACTAATGCTTCTCCCATAGCGTTCAATTTATCTATATCATCTTGTGTTATATCATCTTGTGTATCTGGTTGCTTTATTTCGTCTAACTGTTTTTCCTCATTTCGTGCCGTATGGCTGTTCTGATTGGCAAAACTTTCATCATTCTCTACATCAGAACTGGTATAAACCTTTTGTGTATTTGGCATAATACAATATATCACAAGCAATCCGCACAACCCGTATAATGCGTATTTAACTTTAGGATGCGCAGATAAAAACTTTCTCCAGCATGCATCAGCGGATTTATTTTTATCATACGCTTCTTTAGCAACTTCCACCCCTTTATCTTTCAGAGTGTTCAGTTTTTCCGGAATATTTTGTTCCTTCAACTTTTTTTTATCCTTTTGCGCAATATCTTTCAATTTTTCCGGAATGTTCTGTTCTTTAAGTTTTTTCAATCCTTTATTGGCGAGTTCTTTAAGCGCTTTTGCCGTTTCCTCTTTTTCCATATTTTTGCTCCTAAAATAAGTCATAATTAAAATACCACCTTGATTAGAGGTGGCAGGAAGTTGAAACCTATCTTACGGAATAGTGTAGTGTATTGAGCTAAATATAGCCTTATTAACTACCTTCCTGCCGAAGCAAAAAGGTAGTTTTACGCACAGAAGCAACCGTAAGTCAGAGGGTTTCAAACCTCACATCGGCAATCACCCGATGCAATATCAGAATATGTTAGATATATTTTAGAGTCAAATAATTTTTGTGATGGATATGAAAAAGCCGTGAAACACGCTCACGGCTTTTAAATAACTATATACTGTCGGTCTGGTAATTTTGAATTGTTTGGCTATTTTAGCAATCGGTAAGCCTTGCTTATGTAAATTATTTAATTCTGTTACTTGTTCATCAGAGAGTTTATTTTTGCCACCTTTATATTTTTCTTTTGACTTGGCAATTGCTATTCCTTCACGCTGCCGTTCCAAAATAATAGCCCGTTCCAACTCTGCCACCGCTCCAAGCATTGTCATCATCATTTTTTGATAAGGGTCTTGTTTTTCATTACCATTAAAGGTCAAATTTTCTTTATGAAAAACTATTGTAGCACCCTTTGAAGTAATTTCTTCTACCAGATTTAACAAATCACGGGTATTTCTTGCTAATCTATCCAATGCTTATTTTATATATGTAAATCAATGTGTTATGAGTGTAAAAACGCAGTCCTATACGCTCCGCCACTAAAAAACCACCCGCAAGGGGTGGCTTGGTCGGATTGTCCTTCGGGCATAAATGCCCTCACGACCTGCGTCACACATTACCTGACGGTAACCGCCGTTCTTCCGTCCGGCTTGTGTTCCTTGTCGAACCAACTTCCCGTTGGTTCGCATCCGACCGGAGCAATAAAAGAAAGACCTCCACAAGGGAGGTCTTTCTTTTATTGGCTCCGACTGTCGGATTCGAACCAACGACCAATCGGTTAACAGCCGATTGCTCTACCGCTGAGCTAAGTCGGAATAAAGTGGAGGCCGGTACCGGAATTGAACCGATATAGAAGGATTTGCAATCCTCTGCATGAGCCATTCTGCCAACCGGCCAGTTCGCTACGCGGAGTACCAAACTCACTCAACAAAAACCATTTATATCTATTTTTTCGCAAACGTCAACACTTTTTTTTATAAAATTTTATTTTTTTTTGTTTGCTTGTGTAAAAGTGCGTTTTTTATCACTCATTTTTTCTTATATATTATATAGTTACTCAAACTTATGGAGAAAAATTATGAAAATTGCCATTGCGGCCGACCACGGCGGATTTGAACTCAAAGAGGCCTTAAAACAACACTATTCCAACCTTAATTTTCTCGATTTAGGTACTTATTCAGCTGATTCGGTTGATTATCCCGACTATGCTCAAAAAGTTGTGCAGGCAATCTTATCGGGACAAGCCGATTTGGGGATTCTCATCTGCGGTACCGGAATTGGCATATCGATTGCTGCCAACCGCTACAAAGGCATTCGCGCCGCCTTACTTTATTCTACGGAAGTTGCCCGACTTGCCAAGGCGCATAACAATGCCAATATTCTGGTTTTCGGCGGGCGCACCATGGCTGTTGATGACGTTATCAAACGTATTGATACTTTTTTGCAAACGGAGTATGAAGGGGGAAGACATCAACGCCGTCTGGATAAATTAGATATTATGGAGTAAAAAATGGATTTTGAACAGAATTTACCGACCGAAGATGCGGATATTGCCGCGATTATCAATAAAGAACTGAAACGCCAGCAGGAACAGGTTGAACTGATTGCTTCCGAAAACATTGTGTCGCGCGCGGTGATGGAGGCGCAAGGCTCGATTCTGACCAATAAATATGCCGAGGGTTATCCGGCACATCGCTATTATTGCGGCTGTGAATTTATCGATGAAATCGAAACTCTGGCGCAAGAGCGTGCCAAGCAGCTTTTCGGCGCCAAGTTTGTAAACGTACAACCGCATTCCGGCAGCCAAGCCAATATGGCAGTATATGTGGCTCTGATGAAACCGGGTGAAACCCTGATGGGGATGAGCCTTGATGCCGGTGGACATTTAACTCATGGCTCCAAAGTTTCGCTTTCCGGCAAAATGTTCAATGCGGTGCAATACGGCGTATGCAAGGATTCGGGGCTGATAGATTATAACGAAGTTGAGCGCTTGGCACTGGAATATAAGCCGCGCGTAATCGTGGCCGGAGGTTCGGCTTATCCGCGGCAAATTGATTTTGCTCGTTTTCGTGCCATTGCCGACAAAATCGGCGCATATTTGATGGTGGATATGGCACACTTTGCCGGACTTGTGGCCGGCGGAATGCATCCGAATCCGCTTAAGTGGGCAGATGTTGTTACCACCACCACCCACAAAACTTTGCGCGGCCCGCGCGGCGGTATGATTTTGACCGACAACGAAGAAATCTATAAAAAAGTAAATTCTGCCGTATTTCCGGGGACTCAGGGCGGCCCGCTTGAACATGTTATTGCCGGCAAGGCTGTATGCTTCAAAGAAGATTTAACTCCGCAATTTAAGGAATATGCCGCGCAAGTGATTAAAAATGCCAAAGTGCTCGGCGAAACCCTTATTAAACGCGGTTTGGCGTTGGTTTCCGGCGGCACCGACACGCATTTGGTGTTGGTGGATTTGCGCCCGAAAGGCTTGACCGGCGATGTAGTTACCACGGCGTTGGAAAAAGCCAATATCACTTGCAATAAAAATGCCATTCCGTTTGATCCGCAACCGCCTAAAGTGACTTCCGGCGTGCGTTTGGGGACTCCGGCCGGTACCACACGCGGATTTAAAGAGAAAGAATTTGAGTTAATCGGCAACTGCATCGGCGATGTGATTGACGCACTGGCTCAATCGGGTAACGCCGATGAGGTGATTGCTCAAACTAAAGTAAAAATTGTGGCTTTGTGCCGCGATTTTCCAATTTATCGATAGAAAGGAACAAAAATGATTAAAAACTTTTTCAATGAATTTAAAACATTTGCCATGCGCGGCAATGTGATGGATATGGCCGTCGGTATCATCATCGGTGCCGCTTTCGGAAAAATTGTTACTTCTTTGGTTGAAGATGTAATTATGCCACCGATAGGCTGGATTTTGGGCAATGTTGATTTTTCGGATTTGGTATTAAAACTCAATGATGATGTTGCCATTAAATACGGTGCATTTTTAAATACGGTTATCAGCTTTATCATCGTTGCCTTTGCCGTATTTATTTTGATTAAGGGAATTAACACCCTGCAAGCTAAAATGATTAAGGCCGAAGCAGATGCCGCTCCGACCACCAAGAAGTGCCCGTACTGCTGCTCCGAAATTGCCATTGAAGCGACCAGATGTCCGCATTGCACATCTCAGGTAAAATAATATAACTTAAAAAAAAGAGGAGTTCGTACGGCTCCTCTTTTTTCTTGCGGAAAGAAAATGAAAAAATATCTGAAAATTTTATTGATTGCGGGAGCCGCCTTCGGCCTTTATGTATTGATACTTTCATCTATGCAACGCTACTTTTTATTTTGGCCTTCGCACAGCTATGTTTCACCGCAAGAAGCGGGGTTGCCCGAATTTAAGGAAAACATATTGCAAATGCCTGACGGCACCGAGGTTATGACATGGTACGCCGTCGGCGATAAGCACAAACCGGCAATATTATTTTTTCACGGCAATGCCTTTCAAATTGCCGTATTTGCCCATCATTTGTTACCATTTGTGGCAAACGGTTACGGTGTTTTGGCGATGGAATATCGCAACTTTGGCGGCACCAAAGGCACAACCTTACAGGAAAAAATTTTTGCCGACGCGGCGGAAACATACGATTGGTTGCAGACACAGGAATATCCGGAAATCATTGTTTACGGCTATTCTTACGGCACGGCGGTTGCATCGGGTTTAACCACCTTGCGACCGGTGGAAAAACTCATTTTGACCGCACCGTTTTCTTCCATGCGCGGTTTGGTGGCAGAAAAGCCGGTTCCTCTCGGCAGTTTGGTAATGCGTGATTCGTATTCATCGAAAGATTATTTGCAAAACTATCATAATCCGTTGCTGATTATTCACGGCGAAGATGATTTACTGATACCCATACATCACGGGCAAACAATGTATGATGCGGCGGCTTCCGAAGATAAGGAGTTGGTAATGTTGCCGGCGACAAATCATCACAATATATTCTTTAAAGAAAAAAATCTGCCGATTATTTTTGAGTGGTTGGCCGAACACGGAAGTTAGAACAGGCGCGGATAAATATTGCGTTTTATAAAAAAAGAACATATTTAATAAAAAATGCGTGACCTGACATAAAAGTTAAGTTAAAAGATATTTCGTTACGGAGCGTTGGTAGAGTGGTAATACAGCTGATTGCTAAATCATTTATACAGCTTCGTTTTTGTTTTTCTAACTATTTGATTTTTCAACACAATCTCGCTTTTGAAATTTATTTTTTACGACGAAAATACTTTATTTCGCTTTCGTAATATCAATTAGTTATGCTGCTTGTCGTAAAATTTTTGGTATCATTTTCACGGAAAAATCCATTCAAAACAGAACTAACTTTATGTAAATCCGCAATAGCGTTGCATATTTTCATAAAACAATATTGATTTTTTTATGAAATATATTATACTGAGTTTAACAAGGAGAAAATTATGTATTACGAGAGGACTTTATCCAGTATTGTTAAAAAAGCAACCAAATCTTTCAAGGTTGTTTTGATTACAGGGCCGAGACAAGTCGGTAAATCAACGCTTTTTGATAGCTTTAAAGAAGAAAACAGAACAAAAGTTACTTTGGATGATACCGATGTGTTAGCTTTGGCAAAACACGATCCGAATTTATTTTTCCAAACGTATCAACCACCAATACTCATTGATGAAGTTCAAAAAGCTCCAGAGTTATTACAATATATTAAAAAAATTGTCGATGGAACAAATGAAAAAGGTCTGTTTTGGCTAACTGGTTCCCAAAAGTTCAATTTAATGCAAGGCGTCTCCGAAAGTTTGGCAGGACGTGTTGCTATATTGGATTTACAAGGTTTTTCTCAAGCTGAAAAAGAAAACGATGTATCAAGACCTGCTTTTGTTCCTGATATGCCGTTACAAACCAAACGCCCTATCTGGAATGCTATGCAGACATTTGATGCTATTTATAAAGGTTCATATCCGCAGTTGTTTGATGGTGTGACTGATTGGGAACTATATTATAAATCATATCGTGATACATATTTGATGCGAGATGTACGTGATATTATAAAACTTGAAGATGAAACAATATTTTCCAGATTTATGAAGATTTTAGCCAGCCGAACCAGTCAAGTTTTGAATTATACGGATATTGCCAGTGATGTCGGTATTTCTCCTAATACGGCAAAATCGTGGATAAATATTTTAAAAACACTTGGAATTATTTATCTGTTGCAACCGTATTTTGAAAACAATATCGGTAAACGGTTTTCCAAAACCCCAAAGATGTATTTTATGGACACTGGACTGTGCGCTTATTTATGCGGTTTAAACAGCGGAGAAATGATTTATAACAGTCATTTAAGCGGAGCCTTTGTTGAAACGTATGTTGTTTCGGAAGTTATCAAAAGTTACATTCACAATGGCAAAAATCCAAACATTTACTACTACCGCACAAGCAATCAAGAAGAAATTGACCTTATCGTCGAGGCAAATAACAAAGTTTATCCGATTGAAATCAAACAATCGGCAACACCTAATATTTCTATGGCTAAGAACTTCAAACTCATAGACGAGAAAAAACGTGGAATCGGTGCAATCATCTGTCTGAGTGATAAGTTTATACCTCTTAATAAAGACACGTATATCATTCCAATCAGCTATATTTGATTATCCAATAGTAAGAGTTTTTTCTTTTTTTAACGACACTTTCGAAAATAAATTTCCATTTATCTCACATAAACGGAAATTCGCAAAATAACACATTTAATTTGCGACATTTTATTACTTGCAAAAAATATATTTTTCCCTAATCCGAGTAAATTTTTTGTAAAAATGTTGTAATTTACACATCTGCTTATCCGTACTTTTTCACCTTTTTTATTGATTTATTAAGATTATATGTTTACAGTGCATAGTGTTGAGGTTTGCCCGAAACTCAGCAAGGAATCGTTATCTTAAATCTCACGGGCAGTGGTAACTATTGTATGAATGCAGTGGATTACTATGTCGAAGGGCATACACCGATATGGTGGATGCCACTGAAATAAGGCTTGCTCGAATAAGTGGGCTACTTGCGTGAGGTTTGTAGTAACGACATCCACCGCCTAGTGCGTTTACTTGGGCTGATTGGTGTTTGTCATTGTTTAAGTTTATTTCAACTACATTTTTTACTCCGTTCCTTAGAATAAACACCTTTTGCTTTGGCAATAGCAATCCTTCCTTCTGGCGCATTTTAATCATATTTCTTTCAAATTCGGCTATGCTACCTATGATTTGAAGGGTTAATTTATTGAATGGATTGTCGGTATCATCAGTAAAACGTAGATTTTCCTTAATGAAATATATTTCAGCGTGACGGTCTTCTGTAATGGTTTTAACGATTTGCAACAGATCATTGATGTTACGTGCTAGTCGATCAATTGAATGAACTTCCACTACATCTCCTCTTCTAATCCATTTTAACATCTCTTGTAATTTAGGGTGATTTGTTGAACCACCTGAAGCATAATCTTCAAAAATTTCATCATATTTACCAGATTCCACATCAAAGGGTGAGGCAGACGGATATTGTATTTTGCTTTGATGCAGAATTAATATTGCTTAAATTTAACCGGATTGAAGGTATAATGATATTTTTTTACAAAATCATCAATATAACCAAAGTAGCAATATAATCTTATATTATTGTTGTGAAACAATTATTTTTTGTATTTAATTTAAAGACGAATAACGGCTCCGCCCCAAGTAAATCCGGCTCCCATTGCCGTCAATACAATTATATCGCCTTTTTTAATGCGTCCGGCAGAAATATTCTCCGATAAGGCGAGGGGAATGGACGCGGCTGAAGTGTTTCCGTGATGATCTACCGTTACGATCACTTTTTCTTTCGGTAGTTCCATGCGTTCACCGACGCTGTCGATAATTCGGATATTGGCTTGATGCGGCAAAAGCCAATCAATATCTTCTTTTTTGATTTGTGCTTGCTGCAGTGCGTTTTCGGCAGCTTCCGAAAGACTGACAACCGCATGTTTAAAAACTTCTTTGCCATTCATGGAAACAAAGCCGGCATTTTGAGTGGTAGAAACACCGCCGTTTGTTTGTAAACTATCATATTGACTGCCATCTGAATAAATACAAGTACTTAAAACTCCGGTATCGGCATTGGTTCCCGTCCCTTCGGTTGCACATAAAATCGCAGCACCTGCACCATCGCCGAACAAAACGCAAGTATTGCGATCTGTCCAGTCAACAATTTTAGATAATCTTTCCGCGCCGATTATGACGGCGGTTTTGATTTGCCCCAAACGAATCATGTTATCCGCTAAAGTCAGGGCATATACAAATCCGGAACATGCAGCCGAAATATCAAATGCCGGTATACCTGCACGCACTCCGAGATTACGACCGATTTTGACAGCACTTGCCGGAGTGGTATTATCCGGCGTTACCGAAGCCAAAATGATAAGATCAATATCTTTTGCGGTTAAACCGGCATTTTTCAATGCATTAGAAGTTGCTTTGGTAGCCATTTCTGCCGTTGTTTCAGATTCTGAAATATGGCGGCAGCAGATGCCGGTGCGGGTGCGAATCCATTCATCACTGGTTTCCACCATGTGGGACAAGTCGTCATTGGTTAAAATTTTTTCCGGCAGATAATGCCCGAAGCCAATCAATTTGCTTCTAATAAACATCGTATAAAATATCCTGAGATAATTCGTCTAAATCAACATGTTCAACTTCATCGCGGATTGTCTGTACAAAGTTTTGACGCACCAATTTAGAGGCATTGTCAATAGCATAAGAAAATCCGATAGCATCTGTTCCGCCGTGGCTTTTTACCGATAAACCGTTGAGGCCGACAAACATCGCACCGTTATATTTACGCGGATCAAGCTGCTTTTTTAAGCACCAAATAACCGGCAACATAAATGGCAAACCTACTTTGGCTAAAATCGATTTTTTGATGGCACCTTTTAAGACACCGGAGATAAGTCTGGCAGTACCTTCCATGGTTTTAAGAGCAATATTTCCGGTAAAACCGTCAGATACAACCACATCAGCATAACCTTCACCGATTTGATGTGGCTCGATGTAACCGATAAAATTCAAATCAAGATGCGTGCTTTTAATCATTTTTGCGGCTTGATGAATCTCTTCACGACCTTTCATCTCCTCCGCCCCGATATTTAAAAGAGCAATCCGCGGACGTTCAATTCCTAAGGTGTGCTTAGCCAGAATGTTGCCGATAATAGAAAATTCCGCCAGATTTATGGCGCTACATTCGGTATTAGCCCCCAAATCAAGCATAACGCACATTCCATCTTTATGAGGAATATTTGTGCAAATTGCCGGACGATGAATGCGCTGAATGGTTTTTAATATCATTTTGGATATTGCCATCAATGCACCGGTGTTACCGGCAGATATTACCGCAGCAGCCTCCCCTTTGCGCACGGCATCAATTGCCATAAACATACTGGTATTTTTGTTGCGTATTACTTGTGATGGTTTATCTTCGTTGCGAACATATTCCGAAGTATGGATTATACGGCAATAATCTTTCATCTGTGGAAATCGTTTGATATCCGCAGCTATTTTTTGCTCGTCCCCGAACAGTATAAACTTGATATCGGGATTATTCTTATGAGCAAGATTAATCCCTTCCACTACGATACGAGGGGAATTATCTCCCCCCATAGCATCTACCGATATGACCAGATTATTTTCAGACAAAACCTGCTCCATATATTATAAATAAGTCCTTACAAAGTTATTTCGCAACTTTTTGCGCAACAACTTCTTTGCTGTCATATTGGCCGCATTTCGGGCAAACATGATGAGGTCTTTTCAATTCACCGCAATTCGGGCATTCTTGATATGCGTTCGGAGTGAGCGCATCATGAGAACGGCGCATATCGCGACGAGATTTTGATACTTTTTTCTTAGGTGTAGCCATTTTTCTTCTCTTTTAGTTAATTAATTACACAAACATTCGGCGCATATTTAGCATACTTTTATTTTAAAAGCAAGCAAAATAACGCATCCGAACAATTATGACACACTTGTATATATTTTTTTTACAGTTTGCAAGTGTTTTTTTTGCTTTTATGAACTATTTTTGCTTTTATGAACTGAATATATATAAATCGCCACTGCAATAAAGCGGTTTATACTAAAGGAATATACAGCAATATTGTCGCAATAAATAAACGCGGATACGATTATAGTGCAAACGGTTCCAGCACACGTGGCAGAACACCTTTAAGTGCTGAAATGCAGACACCATAGTTGGTAATGGCAACTCCGGCCTGTTCGCATTTATAAATCCGCGAGAGAATTTCGCGCCGATTTATGGTACAGCCGCCGCATTGAATAACTAACTTATACTCACTTAAATTCTGTGGAAAATCGCAGCCGCTGACGTGGTCTATGATGAGATTTTTGCCGGTTTTCTTTTTGAGCCAATTCGGAATTTTAACCCGTCCGATATCGTCTTCCATCGCATGATGCGTACAGGATTCGGCAATCAGAACTTTATCGCCATCCTGCAGTTTATCAATCATCGCCGCACCAAACGCCATTTTATGTAAATCGCCCTTAAAACGTGCCATTAAAATCGAAAAAGTGGTACATTTAATATCCGGCGGTGTTAATTTTACCATTGTATCAACAATTTGTGAATCGCAAATTACCAACGCCGGAGGAGTTTTCAAGTTTTGCAATATCGCGACATAATCATCTTCTTTGACGGCAATAATATTTTGATTATGGTCAAGACAATCGCGGATGGCTTGCACTTGCGGCATAATCAGCCGTCCTTTCGGCGCTTCATAATCAAGCGGAATCAGCATAACAACGGTAGAATGCTCGGGAGCCAAGTCACCGACGAGCGGCTGTGCATTAAGATAATCTTCCGGACAAACTTTAATCAGCTCTGCCTTGAGCTTGTTAAGCACACGGTCGCGCGAAGACAGGTCAATAGAATTTACCGTAATGCCGTCGGTTGCAATAATCGAAAAACGGTCAGCTTGATTGAAGATTTTTATCAGCGGAATTTTGCGTTCTGCGGCCATTTTGATAATCTGCTGTTCCGGCGCCTCGATTTTATCCCCTTGACAGATGAGTAAAACAATATCGGCGCGGTCAAATACGGCAACGGTTTTTTCAATACGCTTTTCGCCGAGTGCGCTGTCGTCGGCAAAACCGGCGGTATCCAACCACAAAACAGGCCCGAGCGGTTGCAACTCCTGCGCTTTTTCCACCACATCGGTGGTAGTACCGGCAATATCCGAAACAATGGCGGCCTGCTGACCGGTAATCAGGTTCAGAAAACTTGACTTTCCGGCATTTACCCGTCCGACAATCGCTATTTGTAAGCGTAATGATTTCGGTGCGCCTTGCATTATTTTTCTCCTAAAAATTCATTTTGATTATGACAAATTATTTGTTGAAATTCTTCATAAGACATTTGCAGTAGTTCAGCGATTTGTTGCCCCAGATGCGGTAAATTTTGCGGCAATGTTTCAATATTTCGCTCAATATTTTGATACGGGCTGTCGGTTTCGAGCAGAATTTGCCGCAAATTTAGTGATTTTAAGATTTCGGCGGCGTTTTTCTTGCGCAAAATCGAGAAATTGAGACCGAGAAAAAAGCCGCGTTTTTGAATTTCTTTCCCCCATTCGGCAGAACCGGTGAAAGAATGAAAAATCGTACGTTGCGGCAATTCGGAAAACAACTCAGCCATTTCTCTGTCGGCTTTTACCGCGTGGATAATCAGCGGACGAGCATATTTGTTTGCCAGCCGAATATGGTATTTAAAAATATCGATTTGTGTTGCCGTATCCGGATTTTTCAGTCGGTCGATGCCGCATTCGCCGACATAAGCTGAAGGATTATGTTGCAATATTTTCTCGAGGGTATCTTCCCAATTAGGTAACGCATCGTCTAAATACCACGGGTGAATTCCATAAGCCGGTGTGACTTCCGGATATTGCGCGGCCAAAGCGGTAACAGCCTCCCAATCGGAGGGATGAGCCGACGGATTGATAAAATGCACGACACCGTTTTTTATGGCGTTTGTTACCACATTTTTAATATTATGCGTTTTATAGTCCTGTAAATGGATGTGCGTATCTGTATACATATTTAACCTTTCATAATGGAGATAATAACAGCTATGAAGTTTTTTACAAGAGGCGAATCGCAAATTTTTACACAACCGCGGTTGAAAATTGATTTAAACAATTTGATTGATAATTATAAAACCTTGTGCAAAATCATTGCACCGGCCACTCCGTCGGCGGTAGTAAAAGATGATTCCTACGGTTTGGGCGCGTTTGAAGTGGCTAAAGCACTGTATGAACGTGCGGATTGTCGCAACTTTTGGGTGGCGCATGCTCTGGAGGGCGCCCGTATTGCTGAAGCCGTGCCGGAAGCCAATATTTATGTATTGCAGGGAATCGGCGCGGACAGTTATGATTTATTTGAAGAATATCAACTGATTCCGGTCATCGGCTCGCCGGCGATGTTTGCTTTTTGGAAACAAAAGCCGATAGACGGCATAAAGCCGGTAATTCAGGTGGAAACCGGATTGAATCGTTTGGGTTTTCGGCCGGAAGAACTGAAAAAACTCGGCAAAAAAGATTTGCAGACTTTCGGTATGGTGTTGAGCCATTTGGCTTGCGCCGATGAAAAAGACCATTTTATGAATACACATCAATTGGATAATTTTAAGGCGATTCGCGCTAAGTATTTTCCGAATTTGCCGGCAACCTTATCGGCTTCGGACGGCGCATTTTTAGGCGAGGATTTTTGTTGCGATATGGTGCGTTTGGGCGCGGCAATGTATGGTATCAACACGGCACCGTATCGGCTTAATCAGATGAAAAACGTGATTACGGTGGAAGCTCCGGTGTTGCAAATTGCCGATTTGCCGAAGGGCGAATTCGTGGGGTATTCGGCAACTTATCGGGCCGCACAGAATCGAAAAATTGCAATTGTTTCAATCGGTTACGGCGACGGTATGCCACGCTCTCTTTCTAATGTCGGTAAGGTGTTTTTCAAAAAGAAAGGCAAAATGTGCGAAGCACGAATTATCGGTCGCGTATCTATGGATAATATTATTTGCGACATAACCGATGTACCGGATTTGCAAGTAGGGGATTTCGGCGCGCTGATTTTTGATGAATATACGCTTGATGATATTGCGCGCGATGCCGGAACCATCAGCTACGAAATTGTTTCGCGCTTGGGTAAAAACACCAGATTTGACCGGAAATATTTATTGAAATAAATTTTTCGGCAATATTTTTTATATTATAACTATTTGATAATATGTATATTTTAAAAATAATTCATTTTTTTTAGAAAAAATATATTGACAAATAAAAAAAATAATGCTAAATGATTAAGTATGCTATAAATAACTTAGAAATTATTATCCCAAGCGAGGGATTTTGAAAGGCTGCTGCAGTGATGTATCTTCCGGTGTTAGTTAACATAATGTAGTAAATTAACGAACATGAACAAATCTCCCCCCTTTAAAACTTAAACAGGATCTTTTTGAGGTATAGCTTTTGGTGCCTGTTCCCCGATTACGGAAGTAAAGCAATACCGAATTCGTTAACTCTGACAGCACAGTGTGCCGCAAGATGAAACGACAATGATTAGCAACCGATAAAAAACATATTGATCATGCGGGTGGTTGCCCCCTTTAAAGATGATCAAAAACCGGCTTACGTTCTCGCACGCAGAACAGATGTAAGCCGGCTTTATTTTTTTAATGGAGCGTAATTTTTTATATTGTTGACACAAACAGTGAAAAAATGTTAATATTCTTCGCAAGAGGTTGAAATGGAACAAAAAAGTCAATATGGCAGAAATTAAAAGAAAAATGCTTATCCTTAGGAATAAGCTCCATGCTGGGATTGTCTGTTATCGGCGGGTGGTTGCGTTTGTCGAATTTTGGAAATGCTGCCAAAAATACGTCGGAGGTCGTCGAGAAAGATACGGTCAATAATGTTTCACCGGTGCTGATAAATAATCCGATTAACAAAGTCGCATACAGGACAGATACACTGGCGCGAGCCGATTTTGACTTCGGCTACGGCCGGAGACTATTTTCAGATAATCCAATGTATGCGGGAATTCGCCGATATGCCGCAAGTGCTTAAAGAATGTAATACGGCAGCGCAAAAAAAAATACTGGCGAGAACATCCGGAAACAGTGCGAAAATATATGCAAAATCAAAAATAAAACCGCCGAGCTATCAACTCAGCGGTTTTATCTTATACATGGAATAATTCATAAATTTTCTTGGCAGTTTCAAAGCGCGGATCTAACAGAGCCACCGCTTTGATTTCCGGAAGCAGATCATGCTTCAGGCAGAACAAGCATAAAAGATTAACATAGTTAAGCTTGACTACCTTTTGATCGCGTTTCATACTTACGCTGATTAGCTTTCTCTGAAAATCCACATCAGGATTGTTAAGATGAGCTATCAGAAGTTCACTTAGCACAAGATAATGCTCAACATAGGCGAGAGTGTCGCCATATCGGCAGATATCATCAATATGCTCAATGAACCAATTATCCATATCGTTCGGCTCCCTTGTTATGGGGGCTGTACGAGAATTGACTTTTCTCAAATTCTCCCACAACTCCTGATGGAGCTTGTCGTTTTTATCCAGTGACTCGTCTTTCTCAGGACGAGTGTAGTCTTTTTTTATCACGCAGCTGTCGGCCAGAATGCGTGAATAAATCTGAGACAATTCGTTTTTTGTCTCTGTTGTGGTTGTATCTTCATCTTCACTCTCATCGGAAGGGCAGTAATACACCTTCTTATAGTAATAAACACATCCACAAACTGCGGCTATTAAGCCGATAATTGATAACAGTAATATCTCCATAATATATATAATTTTTTTTTCTAAGTCTTACTTTAACATAAAATGTACAAAAATAATCTTTGAAATTATATACACCACGAAGGAGATTATTCTTGCATTAGGCGACAATATTGCCTAGCATGACAGCATAAAGGAGAAAAGAATGCCAACATGGGAAATAGAAGATAAAATGGGAGCTGCCGTTTGCGGAGTCGACGAAGCAGGACGCGGTCCGTGGGTGGGACCGGTGGTCGCAGGTGCCGTAATGTTTTTAAATAGAGATATTAATCCGGAAATTTTGGCGCAAATTGATGATTCTAAAAAGCTGACTGCCAAAAAACGTGAAAAACTGTATGATTTATTGTTAGAAGAAGCGCGGGCAGGGCGTTTGACCTACGGAATAGGTTTGGCAAGTGCAAAAGAAATTGACGAGTTAAACATTTTACAAGCCACATTTTTAGCAATGAGGCGCGCAGTACAGCAGCTTAATCCGCAGCCTCGGCATGCACTTATTGACGGTAATCGGCTGCCGCAAAATTTTTGCTGCGAAACGTCATGTTATATCGGCGGTGATGCACGTTCGTATTCAATTGCCGCCGCCAGTATATTAGCAAAAGTTTATCGGGATAACTTGATGAAAGAACTGGCGCATAAATATCCGGGGTATGGTTTTGAAAAAAATGCCGGATACGGTACTAAAGATCATATTGAGGGACTAAAAAAATATGGGATAACACCTGAACATCGCAAAAGTTATAAGCCGATTAAGGAATTTTTGAAATAAAGGATATAAAAATGCCGCGGTTGATTGCCGCGGCCTTGTTTTTATAGATGTTTTATTGTGCCATATTTTTTAAGTTTGTAATAATATTTTCGGCAGCGGTTTTGTTTTCTTCGGTAATACCGACGGATTGCAAAGCCAGCTTTTTAGCACATGTCGCCACCAACTCGTCAGCCGTGGCGCTTATGCCTTGCGTAAACAGTGTGCCGGCCTGAAATTTGTTCTGTGCTTCGGTCAGCATACAAGCCTGCATTTTTTGGCGCACCGAAGAATTAGCGTCGGTAGCGGTCAATGATGATAAGAATCCGCCGTCTCCGGCTGTTGAATTGGCACAAGCTGCCAATACCAAAGCAAAACCCAATACTATAGATTTTTTCATGTTTTTCCCCTCTATTAAAGTAATATTACGCTCGCAGTTTAAATCGTTTTGTGCCGATTGAAAAGCAAATAATGCAAATTATCCGCTTTTTTGTCATAAATATCTTGACAAATTTGCCAAATAAATATAATATGGACTTAACCAAATATTATTATGCTCTAGAGATTATAATATCTTTATGATGTCAACAGCGGTTGAGTTTTGCATAGTTTTGGGAAACAGTATTCACTTCAAAAAAAACAAAAAAAATGAGAAAAATCGCAACTGCAGTTACGAATCTGAGTCTGGTATTGGTTCCGGTAGCATTGTTGGTGTGGGGTATTATCATTGCCGATAGCTCTTATTGGCAGTATACTCTCGGTATCGGTATCGCTGCTTTTGCCTGTTTTACCTATGAGAGGTATATGCAGGCTAAGAAGAGTGAGAAGATGCGGGAAGAAGCCAAGTTCTTTGTGGCTGTATTCGGTGTCGCCGCATCATTTTTCCTGCTGTTACTGCAGGTTATGTTCTGTAGCATGACAGGAGCAAAAGCCTTGCCGCTGGAGTGTTCTCTCGGCTGGATGATGCTGCTCGGATCCGTTTACGGCTTTAAGTTGCTTGCCAAAGACAGACCTGACATCAAGGCTATCGGTTACAGTGCTGCCTTAGGCTTTAGTTTTATGGCGATTGTCGTAATCGGCGTGGTGTTTGATTTGTTCGAGCACTTTTCCGGAATGGAAGTTCCTGAACTCATCGGCAATTTCTTTGGATGGCTTGCGCCGATTACGGCCGTAGGCTGTCTGCTCTGCCTGTTCATAGGTTTGGCACAGGACAAAACAGCTCGACGCTGATTGACATTGCGCAAAATATACCCCGTTTCTTTAATCGGAAACGGGGTTGCGCTTTTTTAAAAGCTTATTTTTATTTTTTATTAAGCGAATCCAAAATGGTTTTGGTTATAGCTTGCTTGGCTTGCGCTTTTGCCGAGCGTTTGGCAGATTTAACCGCAGCATCGGTGGCATTTTCCAATGCGGATTTTTTGGACGACTTATTATTGATAAGCGCCATCACAAAAGCGATTCCGATACTGACAATTCGCCGCTGCATCGGTTTACCGAGTTTATCCCAATAACTTTTGATTTTAGCGATAAAGCCGCCGGATTTGCCGTTATTTAAGGCGTCTTCTTTGGCTTTTTCCTGCTGAGCAATATATTCCTGCGTTTGCGTTTGAATTTGCTGACCGGTGATAATGCCGGAATAGTCAATATCTTCCAATTCGCAACGATGCGGAGCGAGCAGGGTAACAATATCCTCATTCGGGGCATAAGCACCGAGGGTGCGTGTCAGCGTGCCGTTTTCTTCCAGCAACAACGAGTCGCCGCGGCCGAGCAAATCTTCAGCACCGGCCATATTCAAAATAGTCATGGAATCAACCGGTGAAGATACTTTATAAGACAAACGTGTCGGTAAGTTGGCTTTAATTACGCCGGTAATTACGTCGACCGACGGGCGTTGTGTGGCGATAATCAGATGAATACCGGAAGCACGCGATTTTTGCGCTAAAAGTTGCACCTGTCTTTCTACGTTTTTATCCGATAAAATCAGGTCGGCAAACTCATCAATCACGCAAACGATATACGGCATTTTCTTGCCTTTGGCGTGATATTCGCCGATATTGCGCACCATATTCTGCTCAAATAAGGCATAGCGCGCGTTCATTTCATCAACCAGCTTCTCGAGCCAACGCGCCGCCATACTCATATCCGTCACCGGCGGACACAACATATAGCGCTGTTTGTTATACATACTGAACTCAATACGCTTCGGATCAACCAGAATCAGTTTTAATTCTTCCGGTTGCTTTTTCGCCATCATCGCCAGAATAAATGAGTTTAAGCCCACCGATTTACCCGAACCTGTAGTGCCGGCAACCAACAAGTGCGGCATCTTGGCAAGGTCTTTGATAATCGGTTTGCCGTGCATATCAACTCCCACCAGAATCGGCAGGGCACCGGTGGCATTAATAAATTCTTCCGATTGCAACAGCGGCACAAAATCAATAGTTTGCGCTTTCGGCTTTGGAATTTCAAAGCTGATATAGGTGGAATTGACTACCGGAGACACACGAATACCGCTTACACCGAGTTCACGGGCAATATCCTTAATAGAACCGGCGATGGTGGAAAATTTGGTGCCGGTAGTCGGTTGAAATTGAATATCCGTAATGAGCGGACCTTCAAATATTTCGCCGACGGTCCCCCTAATTCCGAAATGGGAAAGGGTTTCCGTCAGCTGTGCAATTAAGTTCTCAGTCACTTTTACATATCCCTGTTGTTTTTACCGTTGCCGAACATTTGATATTGTCCGACTCCGCCAAAGTATTTACGGAAGAAGCCTTGTTCACGCTCGGTGGCTTTGGTTTCATCTTTGTCTATGGAAATTTTATTGGCATCTTCCAATGTTCGTTTATCGATTTTGCTGACCTTATTATCTTTAAATGTTATGGCAACAATATCGCGCTCAATTTCTGTCGGCTTTTCAAACGCTATGCGGCGAATGGTAGATGACATATATATCCAATGGTCATCGCTTAAGCCGGTTACAAGACTCGGATCTCCTAAAAGTTGCAAAACTTCTTCTTTGGTTTGCCCGATGCGCAGTTGTTTCATATAGCGTTCGTCCGGTACATCTCCGTTATGTGATATAAATAAATCACTGGAGCAAGCCGTGTTCAATAACAGTGCAAAGATAAAAAGCAAATTGCGTATTGACATCTGTATAATTCCTTATATTTATATTGAATATGAGATATATATAACACAAGGATTTCAGAATGCAAAAAAAATTTTCATATCCGGTTAAAATAGATGAATTAAATCAAAACATTTATAAATTTCTATTGGAAGCAGATTCCGAAGAATTGAAGGATATAACAGAAGTTTTGCAAGTGGAAGCCGTGAAATTTTTTCGCGGTGAAGTGTTTTTGAAATTTATTAAAAGAGACAATTTGTTGCGGGTGTGGGGTAATGTGGCGGCAACGTTAACCATAAAAAGCGTTATCAGTTTGGAGAATTTTGAGCAGAAAATAGAAACTCCGTTTGAGCTGTTTTTTGATACCAAGGCAACATATAAAGATATTCGTGAGATGGAGTCTGATATCAATGATGAAGTGCCGGATATTGTGGAAAACGGAGAAATTAATTTAGCGGATATTTGTATAGAGCAAGTGGCATTGAAAATGGATGATTATCCGCGGGCAGAAGGAGAGGTTTTTGATTTTGCGCAATATGCAAAAATTGAACCTTTGGAACACGACAATCCGTTTGCTGTTTTAAAAAGCTTAAAAAAATAGAGCATTACCGAATCTCTTCGGTTTTGATTGTGCGCAGCAAAAAATAACTTATACGAACTGATATGCGATAAATAAAATCATAAAGATAATGCCGCAGACGATAATTCCGGTAGTAGACATTTTCTTTCTCCTTTCATCCGTATATATGGTAGCATTGCCTTCTTTATCATGTCAAATAAAATCGTTCGTAACCATAAAATAATCTGTGCAAAAGTTTTGCTTGAACTATACATTTTGAGTCGAGGTGGTAAAGTAGCGTTGTTATACGAACTTAATAAGGAGAACTATAATATGAAAAAGATTTTGGGCGCTGCCGTTATTTGTGCAGCAATGAGTTTAACCGCTCCGGCTAATGCCGTTGACTCTACCGGCGGTTGCGGTTTGGGTTCTATGGCTTGGCGCGGTCAATCCGGTATTATTCCGCAGTCTTTGGCTATTACCACCAACAACACTTTTGCCAACAACACTTTCGGTATTACTTCCGGTACTTCCGGCTGTGACCCGAACGGACGTATTACCGGCGGTACCGGCCGTATGGTATTGGCTTTCTTGGAAGACAACATGGAACAGTTTGCCATGGATGCAGCTTCCGGTAATGGTGAAACCATTGAAACTCTGGCCGGCATTATGAATGTTGACAGCGCCACTTTGGGTAAAGAAGTTCAACAGAACTTTGCTTATATTTTCCCGAATGACAACGTTGAAGCGCTTGATGTTACCATTCGTGTAATGCAAATTGCTCACGCTTAATAAAAATTTCAAGTCACCCTTCCAAGCATAGCGAGGTCAAGGGGTCTTCCGATTGTTTGTTGAGAATTTGAAGATCCCTTGATGATTCCTGTCGGAATCGAGGGATGACTTTTTTCTTTTAAAAACATCATGCGCCGATTTATTATCTGTCTGATTGCTTTGCTTTTTCCGCTTTCCGCTGCGGCCGCGCCGGATGTATCAGAGTTTGCGCAAAGTCCGGAATGGCTGAAATTGCTACATTATTATAAAAATTTTGGTAGTTACAAAGGTTTGATACATACTCAGGATTTTTATATCAGTCCCGACGGCAGATATAACCCTGAAGCCGAGCTTAAAGCGGAAATCGCCGAATTTGCGACGGGGGAGAGTAAATGTCGCTTTCCGGCACGTTTCAATTTATTAAAAGATAACGGATTTGTCAGCGGCGATTTGGCGGATTGCAAAGAATACCAAGAATTTATAAAAGATGTGCAACCAAATGGTGTAACATTGCTGTTTACCGATGCTTATATGAATAATCCGGCTTCTATGTTCGGACATACGTTGGTACGTATAGACACGGCACGCAAAGGTACGCAAATGCTGGCACACGGCTCAAACTTCGGAGTTACTTCCGGCGCGGATACGGGGCTTGCTTTTATCTTAAAGGGTCTTTTCGGCGGTTATGACGGCAAATATTCTTTTAATCCGTATTGGACGATTATCAATACTTACAACAATATCGAAAACCGCGATATTTGGGAATACGGTATAAATTTAACCGCAGAAGAACAGCTTAAATTCGTCAATCATCTTTATGAAATGCAAGAGGCGCGGATTCAGTATTTTTTCTTAACCAAAAATTGCTCGTATATGATTTTGGAATTGTTGGAAGCGGTGCGTCCAAGTCTTGATTTGAGTAGTAACTATAATTATTACGCCATTCCGATGGATACGCTCAAAACCGTGCGTGATGTGCCGGAATTGGTCGGGGATATCAATTATCGTCCGGCGCGCTATACCAAAATCAAGTATCAGCTGAAACAAATGAGCTCAGAGCAGTATGCGGCTTTTCGTAAAGGAATTAAAGAGCACGATTACAAAATGCCGAATTTGAGCAAAACTGAGCAAAGACAAGTGTTGGATACGCTGTATCAATATTATCAATATCGCTATACCAAAGGCGAGATGGAGCTCAAAGAATATCGCCAAAACAGTTTTGCCGTGCTCAGAAAGCGCAGTGCCCTGTCGGCGGCGGAAGAATTAAAGCCGGAAGGATATGATCCCAGCCTGTCACATGGTTCTGCGCAAGTCAGCTTTAGTGGCGGTGTGTATAATCATAAAAGTTTCGAACAAGTAACAATTCGACCTGCTTATACCTCGTTGACCGACAATAACGAAGGTTTAATCCGCGGTGCCGGCGTACGTGTTACGGAAATTATCGGGCGCTATTATAATCAAAATCATAAGTTGGTATTGCAACGTTTTACAGGATTGGCAATTTATTCTCTGATGCCGATGGATAGGGTGTTTATGCCGTATTCGTATAAAACCGATTTTAGTCTGGTGCGCGAATTTAATCCGCAAAACGAAAAAGAGGGAACAGTCGGTAATATCGAGTTTGGTATCGGTAAAACATTGGGACTGACCGAGCGCTTTTGGTTATATGGTATGATTGACGTACATGGGCAGTACGGTGGTTTGATTCCAAATAATTACTGGGTGGGTGCAGCTCCGGAAATAGGGATGTATGCTGATTTTTCGCCGGTACGGATTCACTTGGCGGCCGAACAGACCTTTGCTACAGCCAAATTCGGCAATCGTTTGCAATATAAGGCCGACGTCGCACTCGGTATTACCAGAGATTTATCGCTTAATTTTGAGTTCAACGCTTCACATAACAAACGCGGACATAATCAACAGGAATGGCTGACCGCGGTTAAGTATTCATTTTAAAAATAAAAATCCCTTGAAGCGGTTAGGCTACAAGGGATTAAGTTTCAAATCAGACCATCTTCTTCGGCTACCATGTGGCTTTCGTAGATGTCTTTTAGGCGATAACGCAGAAGATTTAAGTCGGTATCCTGCGGATAGAAATCCTTCAACATCTCGTCAGGTATGCTGTCGGCATATTTACCGAACAACACGTCATTGATGTGCTGTTGATAATACTGTCTTTCAACTTCATCCCGCAAGCTTTTCAGCTCGGTTTTGCGATCATTTCGCCTTGAAAAATCTCCGGCAAACATTCCAATAGTCATAACTACTAAATAAATTACGACCACGACGGTTAATACAGCTTCAAATTTCTTCATAATATATCATAATAGTGATTTTCTATGATGAAAATAGCAACTTTTATGAATTTTGTCAATAATAAAATTAACAATCATAAACAAAAAGCCATTACCGACGGTTAAGTCAGCAACGGCTCTTTTTTTGCCTAATCAATCTCTTCCATATCAATGGATTGAGACTTGACAGACTCCAATGTATACCGGCGATTGCGAGGTATGTCGGAATTCTGATCTCGGCGAATAGTTACCTCGTCACCATCCTGCAACTGTGCCCACTTAAGCAAACGCTGACAGTTATCGTTGCTCAAAGTAAACTTGAGAGTATTTCCATTAAACTTTTCTTCCGGTTCGGAAACTTCAATGAACAGGATTACAAATCCTAAAAAAGTTCTCACTTCCTTTACTGTTCCTTTTATAATCATAAGATATTACGATAACCGTGTCCTGTGGCACGGGGTCTAAAAATAAATACAACATAATATCGCTTACAGGTAGAAATATACAAGTCTTTATCTATTTTGTCAAGAATAAATTTTGGGCAATGTTAGTTTTTATCTTTCAATTTCGGCTTTTGATTTTTTGAGATTGAGCGGATTTATCTCTCTCGGTAGGAGTTTGGGATAATTAGGATGTGCTTGCAAATAGCTTTCTAATGTCTCGTCGGTCTCCAAATATATAATCGGCTTGCCGGTTGCTTGCCATTGCGGTAAACGCTTATCATAACCTTCTTTGGAACTGACGCGGTTAACGTATTCTTCTGAATTTCCGCGATTGATAAAACGCTGACGGTATTCATCTAAAGCATCACGTGTCGGCAAAAATATCTCATAATCAATACCGGCTTTATCTAAATGTGGCAAAGACTGCTCCGGATGACACCATACCAGAATATAATCGTATTTACCGATATTTTCTTGAACAGCGGCAACGTAATTATGCGGAAAATCCGGATTAAGTTCTTTTTTAGCAATGCCTTGACCTTTAACGGCCTCGGCATCATATTGCTCATAATTTTCAACCACATATTTATATGGCGTAGATTCCAAATCCAAAACGTTTTTATATTTTTTTGCCAGCGTTGTTTTGCCAACACCGCCGAAACCGGCAATAATAACTGTTTTATGTTGTTGCATTTGACGTTCCTTAATAAGCTATCTTTTAATCATCTGTTTTACATGTGAAAACATGATATTGATTTTGGCTTTAACTTTTGCTTTTCCCGTGCGTTTTGGCTTAATTTCTTCTTTAATTGGCGAAACATTTTTAGCTGCCTCATTTCTTTTAATTTTATAACGAACAACTTCACGTTTTTTATCTAACGCTATTTTCTTTTCAGCCTTATAAAGAGGACATTCTATTAAATCTCGATAATAAGTCCTATTATACTGTCCTAATGAAGGTTTGTATTCGGATATATTTTCGTAATGATTCGGGATGCCGTATTTTTCATATACATCAATATCGGAAAGTATTTCTTTACAAACAGAAACATATTTGAGTGTATCCAACTCGTTGTTTAAACAACAATCAAAGTTACCTTCAACTTCTTGAGGAGCAAACTCAAGTGAAGGAAGATTGTTGCTGGAACAAGCAAAAAATCCTTTTACCTTGTATGGCGCACCTTTCAGAGAGGTCAGATGGTTTTGAGAGCAATCAAAACTTCCTTCGATGATTACATTTGATAAATCAGGTAATTCAGTCAATTCCATACGGGATAAATTAATTCCTCCTTTACAAATAAATCTTTTGCCTTTAGGTATATTAAACAAATCATAATATTTTGATTCTCGGGTTGCTTCGTCATAAAGTTTGATTAAGCCGGTATTCCTTTGATCATTTGTAACTATAAATTTTTTTGCGATTATAAATTCTTGAATATAAGGGCGATATCTGGCTACAGGTGCTTTATCGGCTTTGCCTTTACATTGACAAACGCATTCTGTTCCGGTTGAAGTTGTTCCTACCTGAAGAGTAACATGCGGCATGCCGTCAGCATCCCGCAGAGAATAAATTTTTAATTCACCAGCTTCAACCTCACTATCGTAATCACCTTCGCCCACGCAATGCCCCATATATTCACTCTCATAATCGAGCGCTTCCGGCGTGGTCAGTTGCACGATTTCCATACCGTTGTCCCACTTCATCACACTGTGCGTACCGGCAAGTGATGCTTGATACATTTCTTCATTGCGCTTTCTTAATTCTGCCTTTTGTGCTATAATATTATGCCACTTTTCAGCTTCGACCAAAGTCTTGGCAAATGTGTCATAAATTTCTTGAGTTTTTAAGTAATCTATTCGCAATTTCGGTGAAATTTGCTCTTTACCTTTGGCATTGGTATCTTTAACCCGCGCCAAAGTTTTGTTAACATAACTTTCCGCCGCGGAATACAAATAATCGCGTATTTTACTTACGTTTTCAGTTAGCGTTGCCGGTATTTTGTCTGCTTCAAAGCGATGTATCGGATTACCTTGAGCCAAACAGCGTTCCGCCCACGCCGGCAAATCCGGTTCATCAGCCTTAATCGGAGCTAAAAAATCCTGATGTTCCGGTAAATCTTCCGCTAAGTGCGAACGCAGACGGTGTTTGCACCACTGCAACAGCATCGAGCGCACAATCGCATCTTTGTTTTGCTCCACAAATGCCGTACTTTTGAAGTCGCCGGACTTAAACGTCTCCATTTCCTGTCCATGATACACAATGTCGGCAAGATAATTGTTTAAATCCTTTTCGTTTATTAAATTCACCGGCATTTTAATCTCCTATTTTGAGCGCATTTTACAATATTTCAGTATATTTTTCAAGCAGTAATGTTATTAAAATTTTTGCAAGATATCCTTAAGACGATTTTCGTCTGTTACCTGTATGGCTTGACTGCCGAATGACTTAACTTTCTTCAATATGTTCGGATTGTCGTCAATCCATACAAAATTACGCGCCGGAATACCGAAATACTGTTCAAGTTTAGCCACAAAAAACGGTGATTCTTTGGCATGAAAATTACCATTTTTCTCAGCAAAACGCATATCAAACACCGCAAACGGCAAATCATTCGCCACAATATTAAATTTTGCTTTTAAGATATGATTTAAATGTGCCAGATGATTATTGGTGCAAATGCAAATCTGACATTTTCGGCTGAGCTTTGATAATTTTTGCAAAATGCCGTCGCTGTCGGCTTTTATGTGTGAATAATCAATATGCGCCACCATTTTTAAGATAAAATCTTCGGTCGGCACACCGACTTTTTGTGCCACGGAAGCGATATAATTGTAAAATCCTCCGATGGGCTTGTCGCGGGTGCAATTTTCAATATAATTAAACTTTTCGTCTTTTAAGCCGAAATCATCGCACACCTCATTAAACGCATACACCATAGCGTTAATGTCAAGCTCGGACGGATGATACAAAACGCCGTCGCAATCCACAATCAGCAATTTATCGGCCATCGCTTGTTCTCGAATTGGGTTTTAGTGTATCGGAGCTGTCAATAAAGGCGCAGATTTTATCCATTGGCAACGGAAAATGTGTGGCATCGATTTTTAAGGTTCTGCCCATTTCAAATTCCGGCGTATGCGTGCGGTGCATTGCGTTTTTATAGTCTTCAAAAATCTGATATGCCGGTTTATCGCCGTCTTTAGGCGGATAACTTTGGAAGTAATGCCCTGGGTGCCGCTTGCCGGATAAATCACGTTCATGAAAACGGCGATAGGCTTCTTCCAGCGGCAAATCAAGCCGCAAATTAAGGATGTTTTTGTTTTTAAGGGCAGAAGTCAGCATTTCTTTGTGGCGGTCGCAGAAAGGATATTCCAACAGCGGCACAAGACCTTGATTCATGTAATCAACAGCTTCGTCCAAGGCAATTTTGAACGCGGCGGCTTTTAATTTACGCCGTTCGTCCGGCGAGGCAAAGCCCAATGTATCGTATAAACTTTCCTGAATTAAATCGACCGACACGGCAACCGCATTGGCATATTTTTTCTGCAACTCTTTGACGAGCGTGGTTTTTCCTGCCCCTGGCATACCGGTAATGAGAATAACTTTCTGTTGCTGCATTTTGCACCTCTTTCTAAAAAATTGGCTATACGATAGCATATTTATTTTTGATAATCAACAAGCTAATTTTTTACCTTTAAAAACAAAAACACCTCACAGCGATTAAACTGTGAGGGGTTTTTGTTACAAAAAGCTCTTAATTGTAACTTATTATGTTACAAAAATCCGAACCAACGCTCTTTCCAATTATGAGCCTTGAAACGTTCAGGATCCAGTATTTCGTCCATCGTAGACTCTTCATAGACAATTGTGCTTTTGCCATATTTGCCGCGCAAATCGTTTTCGTTAAACTCAATTATATTTCCGTCTTTATCAATAGCTTGCAACATCGTTTTCCCCAATAAACAAAATATATTTGTCTCCCATAATAAGCACAAAAAAAACTATTTTCAACAAAAAGACCATTACGGACATTCAAGTCAGTAATGGCTTTTGGACTTAGTCAAGCTCTTTTGTATCAATGCACTTGGACATAACGGCCTCCGATACATATTACCGTTTTTTCAAACAGGCAACGGCACGATTTTTTAAGATACGCTCATCAGCTGAATGCGGTGTAAATCTGTTAATAATTTTAATATCACGCCTGCTCAACAAGCCGTTCTTTGCGTGCGCGGTTGCATTTTTGATAGCATTTTTTTCATCTGCTGTCATATTTTGACCGGAATATTTAACGAGGCTTAATTTGACCGGATCCTCTGGTTAATAAATACACTATAATTTTCTTTCTGCAAAAAACTATATAATTTTCTGTAAGTTTTGTCAAGAATAAATTTTTGGCAATGTGAATTTTAGTTAAAATACAGGTCGAAAAAAAGAAAGTCATGCCTCGATTCCGGCAGGAATCGTCAGGGCATCTTCCGCTTTTTTTATAATTTGAAGATCCCTTGACGATTTTGCGGTGCAAAATCGAGGGATGACGGTAATAAGATGGCTTACGGTTCGGAGGAATGACGCTTCGTTTTAAGATGGCTTACGGTTCGGAGGAATGACGCTTCGTTTAATTAAAATACAGGTCGAAAAAAAGAAAGTCATGCCTCGCTTCCTATTGGAATCGAGGCATGACATTGAAGATTTTTTGTTTGACTCTGATATATTTTTTCTTTAAGGTAGCGACAGAAAATTTATAATTATAACAAAAAATTATTAACGTAAATAAAATATTATTGCTTATGGAACATTACATTGAAGGTCGTGTCATCTTAGGCTTGTTGTGCCTGATACACTTGTTTGCCGGTTATGCACTTAAAGTGCCTTGGGGACATATCAACAAAAAGGTGCTTAACGGCTTTTTCTTAACCGAACTTGTTGCAGTGACGGCGTATATCATTTACGACAATCTGCAAACGCCTCCGTACAACGGCTGGATAATCGCCGTTATCGGCTATCTCTTTGTGTATGCCCTGATTTTCATGACTTGGGCCGGATATAGCAGTTATACCAGACTTGACAAGAATAAGGTTTATGAAATAACCATCAAGGAACGCATTCTCTTTTTAAATGATTTTTATTTAAGAGGGACGGTCATTGATGAGGGAAAGGAAATCGAAGTTTTGTTGCCTTATGCGCCGGAGTTGGTTGCAGCAGCCAGAAACGGCAAACAGCAAAAGGTTAAATTCGATAAATTCCTCAAACATTGGTATATTCTGGTAAAGTGTGTGTAAACCCTAAACATAATTGCTTATGGAAAAGATTTTTTCTGCTAAAAACATTGTCGGCTTGATACTGTTTATCATAACCGGTATTCTTGCCGCCGTGACCATTTATTTTGATGTGTTTACGCCGTTTTTTAAAGGGCTTCAACCTCCAGATGATTACGTCGCAATAGGCGTAATCGCGCTGATTTTCGGGCCTTGGTTTGTTTTGTTTCTGTCGCCGATGTTTGTCACTATTTGGGATTATATCGGAGAGGAATATGGTAAGAAGCAACATTTATTGAATGCCGTTTGGCTGATTTTGTGTTGTGCATTTGCTTATTTTGCGGGTAATTTTCCGAATGTTTTAATAAAAATCGGTCAACTGCCTGCTATGAGCGAACTCTCTATCCAGTTATATCGCTTGGTGATTATCTTCGTAACATTGTTTTTGTTATGTTGGCTTTGTCATTTAATCGATTATTACAAACACCTTTTGGAATGTCTTAAAACACCAATGAGAAAACCACGGGGTGAAAACATTGTAAGTGCAAACTAAATAATAAACGCGTATGGAAAGAACAAAAGAAGCCATCAATCTCTTTGAAAAGAATTATGGCAAAACTCCGAAAGAGGCAGGTTTTCCGGTAATCGGCATTTATGAAAGGCAGAGTGCTTTTCTGTATGCCGCCTCCGAAGAAGTGATTAAGGCCTACAAAACCGAGCAGAATATCATCCGCGGGACGATGTTCTGGGCTTTGGGACCATTGATCTTGGTAATGATAAACTATGCTAATGCTGCGGTATGGTATCACGATGTTTTTCATTGGCGTTGCGTGATAAGCTACGTCTTTCTGGCTGTTTGGCTTGTTGTGGTTGTTACCTTATACATTAAGGTGCTTAAACTGGGCAAGAAGTTCAAGTTAGGTGAAAATATTACCTATCTTAACTACTAAACCGTAAAAGCGTATGAAAAAGAACTGTAAAACGCCGCAAGGCAAGAAAGCTTACACGGCAGAAGAAGTAAAAGCCATGGGTTTTTCTATCGAAGAGCCGAAGAGATTACGCT
Organism: uncultured Pseudomonadota bacterium; assembly: GCA_902763905.1. GTDB lineage: Bacteria > Pseudomonadota > Alphaproteobacteria > RF32 > CAG-239 > RUG410. Next base: position 37,122 of record CACWUA010000019.1, read on the forward strand.
CTTTCAAGAGCAGTCCATATTACAGATGTAGTAACTCTTAAATGCAGCGTATGAAAAAGGTAGTCTTTGCGTTAATTGCCGCGCTCAGCGTAGCATTAACTGGTTGCTCTGCTTTTGACAGCGAGCCGATTGAGCCGAAAATTATCGGTACCGGCAATCTGCAATATGAGGCAAAAAGCGGTACTTGGTTTGTGGTTGTTGACTCAACTCAATACACCGTTGCCACTGTGACTATTCTTGACCGCAATCCGCGTTCATATGGCAAAACGCAGAATGTTGAGCCGGTTGAGGGAATGCTCGTTACCGTGTTCACTTCGCCGCGTAAAACCGGAGTGCAAGCCGTTACCGGTAAGCAGTCCGTCGAACAGATTGAGGAATTATACCACACCAATTCAACTACCGGTGTTATTCTTCTTGGGCTCTTACTGTTGTGTGTCTTAGGTATCGCTTTACTACCCAGAACAAAAAAAGTTGATGTAGTGCATACTGATATCTGAAACGAAAAATCCCCCGCCGCCGTAACAGGCCGCGAGGGATTTTTTGTGTTTGTTTTCAATGCATTCCGCTTGACTCTGAAAGATTTTTTATTTAGGATGCAAATTGTAAAATCTATAATTATAAAATTAGAATTATTAACTAAACAGAATATTATTGCTTATGAAAAAGTTTATTGTATTTTGCAAGTCATATCTCGCCGAGATATTGTTTGCAGTTCTGACACTTTTATTGATTTGCGGTTTTGCCGTGTGCTGGTTGAAGTTGACCGGTTTTGTCGTTGGTATATGCTGTGCAACGGCTATGGTTTTGGAGGGTGGTATAGCTTATGGTTTATCTTATTTGCCTCTGCATCGTAAGCCCTTTAAAATAACACTTTATTCGTGCTTTATTTTGTGGGGTGCGGCGTTTATTATAGGTATTATACTTTCGGCGCAAACCAATAAAGAGTTACTCTCCTTAGGCACATTTGCAAGCGTTGCTTTTTGTGCATTGTTCACTGACTTAGTAACGGAACTTCCTATTACAGAGGCTAATGACTGTGATAATGATTAAACTCTGAAAGCGTATGAAAAAATCCCCCGCCGCCTAACCGCCGCGAGGGATTTTTTGTGTTACCCTTAAAATCATAAAGAGTCATCGCTCGCTTTGCCGCAAGGCAAATGCGTCAAGCGATCTACAAATTATTTAAAAAGCGGAAGATGCCTTGACGATTCCTGTCGGAATCGAGGCATGACGTAATATATCGCCGCGAGGGATTTTTTTGTCGCAGTAATAAAAAAACGTTTGAGGCGGTTAAGCGGCGGTGGAAGCTTTATAAGGAGTTTTTATTTAGGTAAATTCAGTAGTTGGCGCGAATAGTCGCGAGCGGAAAAGACATCCAAATCTTCTATTTTTTCACCGACTCCGATATAATAAATCGGCAATTTACTCTCTGCGGCAATCGCCACCAAAATTCCGCCTTTTGAGGTGCCGTCAAGCTTAGTGATAATCAATCCGTTAACCCCGACAATTTCACGAAATACCTGCACTTGCGATACGGCATTTTGGCCGGTGGTGGCATCTAATGTCAGCAATACACTGTGCGGGGCATCGGGAATTACTTTTTGTATAACACGCACGATTTTTTTGAGCTCATCCATCAGTCCGCTTTTATTTTGCAACCGGCCGGCAGTATCGATAAATACTACATCATCGCCGTTTTTGACAGCGGCATTGAGGCCGTCGTAGCACAAGCCGGCACTGTCGCAGCCGTCGGGGCCGGCAAAAACGCGGATATTCAAGCGTTCGGCCCATACTTTAAGCTGTTCGACCGCGGCGGCACGGAAGGTATCTCCGGCAATAAACGAAACTTTTTTTCCTTGTTGCTGTAATTTGGCCGCTAACTTGCCGATGGTGGTGGTTTTGCCCGCACCGTTGACGCCGACCATCAGAATAATATACGGTTTGTGCGCCGAATCTATGGTAAAAGCCTGTTCACACGGGGTTAAACGCTGCTCAATTTCGGCGGCGAGCAGGGTGCGGATTTCTTCATCGCTGATTTCTTTATCTTGCTTTTGTGTGGCGAATTTTTGCATTATTTCCGCGGCGGTGGTGACTCCGAAATCGGCCGCAATCAATAACTCTTCCAATTCATCAACGGTGGCTGAGTCCAGTTTTTTCTTGGTAAATATGTCGGAAATTCCGCCGGTTATGGCGCTTGATGTCTTTTTTAATCCCAGTCCCAATTTTTCCCAAAAACTCATTTATTCCTCACTTAAATCTCTTAAAATTGCAGCACGGCGGCGGCGTTCTTCCATCGGCAACTGCTCCATTTTGGCCGCCGGAGTGCCGGAGCGCTCCGAATACGGAAAGACGTGCAGTTTGTTTAAGCCGGCTTCGCTGACCAATTTGCAAGTATTTTCAAACGCTTGCTCGGTTTCAGTCGGAAAACCGCAAATAAAATCAGCTCCGAATTTAACTTGTGGTAATATCTCTCTGATTTTACTGCATAATCTAATTATATCTTCTCGCTTGTGGCGACGTCCCATACGGCGTAAAACTTCATTATCTCCAGATTGAATTGATAGATGAAAATAATTTGATATATTATTGTATTTTTGTAATAATTCTATAAATTTATCATCTATTGCTGCCGGATCGAGCGAACCGAAAGCCAACAGCGGCAATTCCGGAATTTGTTGCAAAATATGCGCCACTAAATCGCTGAAAGACGGCTCATACGAGCAAATATCGACACCGGTTAAGCAAATTTCCGCAAAACCGGCAGCAAGCAATTCGCGAATTTGCTTGATGATAAGCTCCTCCGGCACACTGCGATTTTTGCCGCGGGCATAGGGGATAATGCAATAAGTGCAACGATGATTGCAGCCCTGTTGAATTTGCACAAAGGCCTTCTGTCGTCCCTCAAAACCGGTAATGATATAGTCACCGCAGTCGGTGTCGGCAAAAATATCGCTGACCTGATTTTTATCGGCAAAAATATCGGCAACATATTTTTCGATTTTGCGCTTTTCTTTGTTGCCTAAAACCAAAGTAACTTCCGGCATATCAGCCAATTTAGCCGCGCTTATCTGCGCCGAGCATCCGGTGACGATAATGTCGGAATCTGGATATTCGCGCTTTAATTTGCGGATGGTCTGCCGGCATTGGCGTTCGGCTTCTCCGGTTACGGCACAAGTGTTTACGATAATCAGCTTGTCGTAATTTTTAAGTTTTTCTTTAATGACTTCGGACTCGTATGCATTGATACGGCATCCGAAAGTAACAACTTGCACCATTTTTTTTACCTCATTGGCGGCAATATAAGCGATATTTTTGCGCTTGGCAAGGATTTTATTATTAGCATATAATAATTTTACCGTCTGATTTATGCACTTTTATCTTTCATATAATATATTGTTTTTACTTGATTTTATAAAATATATACTAAAATATTCGGGAGAAAATGAAAATAATGCTTGTCAAATGAAATATTTTTGTGTAAACGGATAATCACAGGCGCTTTCGTCTGAAAAAATTTGTTTTAATTTTATGAGGTTAATTTACAATGAGTGATACCGCAGAACGCGTAAAGAAGATTGTCGCAAAACACTTAGGTGTTGAAGAAGCAAAGATTGTTGAATCTGCAAGCTTTATTGATGATTTGGGTGCAGACAGCTTGGATACAGTTGAATTGGTTATGGCTTTTGAAGAAGAATTCGGTTGCGAAATTCCGGATAAGGCTGCTGAAAAGATTTTGACTGTTAAAGACGCTATTGACTATCTTTCTAAGAATGCGTAAGTCGTAAGGCTTTGTTTAATTAAACTCGCTACGTTTTTAACAGCGAGTTTTTTTAATAACTGAAAACGAGGTTTATATGAAAAGAGTTGTTGTGACCGGTTTGGGTGTTGTGTCTCCGTTTGGACGCGGTGTTGACTATAACTGGGAATGTTTGATGCAAGGCAAGTCGGCTATTCATAAAATTGAAAATATCGACTTGAAGGATATTCCGGTAACTATTGCCGGACAGGTGCCGTGGGGCGAGGGCGAACACGAGTTTAATCCGAACAGCGTGATGGCGCCGAAAGATCAAAAAAAGGCTGATAAATTTATATTATACGGTATTGCGGCGGCAAACGATGCATTAAAAGATGCAAATTATGAGCCAAAAGCACTGAGTGAAGAAGAGCAATGCCGTGCCGGTGTGATGATGGGGTCCGGTATCGGCGGTTTGAATAATATTTACGAAAATTCCATTTCGTTTAACGAAGTAGGAATTAAGCGTATTTCGCCGTTTTTTATTCCGTCCTGTCTTATTAATTTAATTTCCGGTATGGTGTCAATAGAACACGCTTTGCGCGGTCCGAATCACGCCTGTGTGACGGCTTGCTCCACCGGTACGCACGCCATCGGCGATGCGGCACGCATTATTGCTATGGGTGATGCCGATGTGATGGTAGCCGGCGGTGCCGAATCCGCAGTCAATGTTTTAGGATTGTCAGGTTTTGCTCGTATGCATGCCATTACGGCCGAATTTAACGATGCGCCGGAAAAGGCTTCACGTCCGTGGGATAAAAAACGCAGTGGCTTTGTAATGGGTGAGGGTGCCGGTGCCGTGGTTTTGGAAGAATATGAACACGCTAAGGCGCGCGGTGCACATATCTATGCCGAAGTTGTCGGTTACGGTATGAGCGGCGATGCTCATCATATGACGGCTCCTTGTCCGGACGGCGACGGGGCTTATCGCGCGATGAAAATGGCGGCAGATCACGCCAAAGAATACGGGGTGGAAATAGGCGATATTAATTATGTTAATGCGCATGGTACTTCAACTCCACTCGGCGACTTGGGCGAGGCTCAGGCTGTGCGTCGCTTGTTTGGCGATAAGCTCGGCAATATGTCGATGTCGTCAACAAAATCGGCTGTCGGACATCTTTTAGGTGCGGCCGGTGCGGTTGAAGCCGTTTATACAATTAAGGCTATTATGGAACAGACTTGCCCACCGACACTGAATTTGGAAGAGCCGGAAGAGGCAGTTGCCGATATGGATTTAGTGCCATTAAAGCCTAAGAAAAAGACCATAAAAGCGGCTATGTCAAACTCGTTCGGATTCGGCGGTACTAACTCTTCGCTTGTTTTCAAAAAATACGAAGGCTGATAATAGAGGTTTGTTATGAAAAAGCTGTTGTTACTTTGGGCAATTATCGGAGTAGCGGCAGCTTTTTTGTATATACTCGGCAATAATATCATAAACACACCTCAGAAAGTGGCTGAACCGCTGATTATACAAGTAAAACGCGGCGATTCTTTGGCAACAATCGCGACAATGTTGCGACAAAACGGACTGATTGATAAAGATGCTTATTTTGTTTGGTATGCCAAATTTAAAAAACTTTATCCGAAAATAAAAGCCGGCGAATATTTGGTAGAAGGCGATGTTTCGCTGGTGCAACTGGCAGAATTGTTGACAAGCGGTAAAGTGTATTTGCGCAAAATTACTTTTGCAGAAGGGTTGACGGCACGGGAAATTGCCGAGATTTTGTATGCCGAAGATATGCTTGACGGCGATTTTGAAATGCCGAAAGAGGGCGATTTTCTGCCGGAAACCTATACTTTTTCACGTGGCGAAAGCAGACGGAAAATTGTAGAGCAGGGCAAAAATGCCATGCAGAAAACTCTGGAGCGGGCATGGAATGAGCGAGATGCCGACTTGCCTCTGAAAAATAAAGAAGAGTTGTTGGTTTTAGCTTCGATTGTGGAAAAAGAAACGGGAGTGGCAAGCGAGCGTCCGCAGGTAGCATCTGTATTTGTTAATCGCTTGAAAAAAGGTATGTTATTGCAAACTGATCCGACGGTTATATATGCCGTTACAAAAGGACAAGAAGAATTGAGACGTGCACTGACATATCGTGATTTAGCAATTGATAGCCCGTATAATACCTACAAATATGAAGGTTTACCGCCAAAACCGATTTGTAATCCGGGGAAAGCGGCGATTATGGCGGCGGCGCATCCGGATAAAACACCATATTTATATTTTGTTGCTTCCGGAAACGGCGGGCATAATTTTGCCAAATCATTGCAAGAACACAACATTAATGTTAAAAAATGGCGGGCTTTAAAAAAATAATCGGTAAATAAATAAACCATCGGAGTTTACCGACGGTTTATTTATACTAATTCAGATCCAACCTTTTGTTTTAGCAAGTGTGCGAGCTTCGTCGCTCATCTGATATACCTCGGCATAAAATTGTATAAAATCTTTAGCTTCAGGTAAATCAAACAAAAGCATTTCGGCCTCGCTAGAAAGACTGTGATTGCAGATATATATGCTCACAATGTCCGAAGCGTTAGGCAGATCAAACATTTTCTTTTCGTTTTCTGCACATAACGCATTACCGTTATTGACGTATACATATACCAACTCTGCAGCGTTAGGCTGCATAAACATATATGCTTCTGCTTGAGGCGAAAACATATATGTTGGTAAATGTTTCATGATTCTTACGGCATAAGGCTGCTGCAACAGTTTTATTTCTGCCGCCGGTAACAAGTCGGTATACTGCATATAGCGGTAGACCTGCTGTTCGGCATTGGAGATAGATAACAGCTTCAATTGCAGTTCTTCGCTTAAAATTCGCTTTTGCGCAATCATCATGCGTAAATAGCGATCAGGATGAATCTCACGCAGCTTTTTCAGTCTCCTGATAATTGCTATTCGATAATCAAGATACCAACCGCAAATTATTGCGGAAGTCAGAGCGCAATAGCTCAGCTTAATAAGCTCGTTAACGGCAAATTTTTGCTGAAGATAGCTACTGTATGCCAGCAAAATTCCGAAGACTGTCACAGCACTGAATATAAGCACCGGTTTAAGGTTGTGAATATCCCGCGGGCTGTAAGCACTATGTCCGATAATAAATGTTTCCAGACAGAAGATAAAGGACAAAGTAATCAACCCAAGAACCGGATATACCGAACCGCTGCATGGCTTGCAATCTGCACCACAGATCATACCAAATGTCATAAGTGCGATAAGCACCAAGAAACCTATCTCTTTGAAATAGGTTTCACAAAAGAATGAAAACCTGCTCATAATATATATTTTTTTTGAATAATTGGTTCTATAATTACAATTTATTGCCATAATATTAGCAGTTATTATTTTTTCTGTCAATAAAAAAATCCGTCTGAAAGAATTGTTTTCAGGCGGATTGAAATAAGTATAATATTTTGCTTAATATGAGCGGGCGTAAATCACATCCATTGTTGCCGGTTTACCGGTCAACAGGCATACGTCTTCCGTGCCGCTCTGGTCAAACGGAATACAACGAATGGTAATCTTCATCGATTTCAGAATCTCCTCGGTTGCCGGATCGCCGCACCATTTGCCGCGCACAAACGCGACTTTGCCCTGTTTGTCATCCTCAATCCATTCGTTGGAATTGGCAAAATAAGCGGCAAATTCTTCCGGTGTTTTAATATCGGTGCGAATATTGTCTTGCAGACGCTTTTGTGCCTTGGCAAACATCAGCTGCTGCAATTCTTCCAGACGCTTGCCGGCGGTTTCAACAAATTCCTCCGCTTGCATAATTTTCTTGCCCTCCGGCTGACCGATGAAAATCCGTTCCTTAACCATTAAGCCGTTATTTTCAACATCACGCGAACCGATTTCACACACCATCGGCGCACCTTTTCTAATCCACTCCCAAACCTTATCGACGCTGTTTTTATCGCGGGTATCAACCTTGATTCGCAGTTTTTCGCCGAACGCTGATTTTAGTTTAAGTTGTGCTTGAACTTTGTTAATATAACTCATTATTTTTTCAGCGTCTTCCGGTTTTTTAATTAACGGAACAATCACAATCTGATACGGTGCAACGTGCGGTGGAACCACCATACCGTCATCGTCGGCGTGGCACATAATCGTCCCGCCGATTAAGCGCGTGGAAACGCCCCACGAGGTGGTATAAGCATATTCCAATTCATTATTTTGATTGGTAAACTTAATGTCCGCCGACTTGGCAAAGTTCTGCCCCAAAAAGTGCGAAGTTCCGGCTTGCAAGGCCTTACCATCCTGCATCATCGCCTCAATGCAATAGGTGTCAATCGCCCCCGGAAACTTTTCGTGCTCCGGCTTGCGACCGACCAACACCGGCATTGCCAATGCGTTTTCGGAAAAGTCGCGATAAACTTCGAGCATTTTTACGGTTTCCGCTTCCGCTTCTTTCATACTGGCATGTACGGTGTGACCTTCCTGCCACAAAAATTCACGTGTGCGCAAAAACAGACGCGGGCGCATTTCCCACCGCACCACATTGGCCCATTGATTAAGCAAAATCGGCAAATCACGATAGGATTTAACCCATTTGGCAAATGAGTCGGCAATAATCGTTTCCGATGTCGGACGCACAATCAGCGGTTCTTCCAGCGGAGAAGCCGGTTTTAACTTGCCGTTTTCATTAACCAAACGCGAGTGCGTAACCACCGCCATTTCTTTGGCAAAACCTTCAACGTGATCAGCTTCTTTTTGAAAAAAGGAAAGGGGAATAAACATCGGAAAATAGTAGTTTTCATGTCCGGTTTCTTTGATTTTTTCATCCAAAACGCGTTGAATACGTTCCCATAAACCATATCCCCACGCTTTCATTACCATACAACCAGGAGATACCGAATTTTCGGCCATATCCGCTTCGGATACCACATTTTGATACCATTCCGGATAAT
>CACWUA010000020.1 GCA_902763905.1 uncultured Pseudomonadota bacterium
CCAATCACATTATCCGGTCGCACGGTTATAATTTTTACCGGCTGAGCCGTACTTGGCACAATCCCCGGTACCACTTTTTCTTCTTTAGCTGCGCACGCCGCCAATAAAAGTACGCACAAACAAGCTGAAAATTTTTGCATAGTCTCTACCATCCTGTTCTTAAACAAATATATTTATGTATCTATCACAAACCAAAGAAAAAGAGCAAAAAAAAACGACTTATGCACATAAGCCGCTTTTATAGCATCAGCTAAAAATATACATTAAATCGTAAAGACACTACCGTTGCATAATCCGACTTATAATTCAGTGCCGGATGGACATATAGTTGAATATCCGGAGTTAGCGCGGCCCATTTGGATATTCCCCAAGTCCAATAAGCCTCCCATACCTGTTCTCCCGTTTCAGCCAAAGGAGTCCCCACCGCTGTTTCGTTTATATTGTTATATGCATACGCAGCTCCGATTTGATCAAGCGAATTGCGTTCAAACGGGTTGTTACAGACGACTCCTGCCGTATATGAATTTTTGATTGTGGCAACATTGCCGCTGACACCGTTTATTCTCCCGAATACCGCCCACTTTTGCCCGATATTCTGCTGCATATTAAATGACCAACCGGTTGTTGATTGCGGCTGTTCCGATACATACGGCTGATTATATACCAATATTGAATATTGTCCGGCGCCCAAACCGTTTATTGTCGGGTTATACCCCACTTGACCGAATGTGGTATAATGCCCATCATGCAAATGATTTAGACGGACACTTACCGCCGAAATATTGGTTGCATCTTGTAAACCGGCAACAAATTGCCAATTATCCGGCATAGCCTGAACATAAGCTCCGACACCGGCATCGGCATAGGTTGCACTGCCATTTTGCGATAAGGCATAGTTGATAAAATTTTCTTGCGGATTGTTGTTATAATCAGTTCCATCAAAATTGTATATTGTATATTGTCCTAAACCGAACGTCAGCCAATTATACTGTTGCGGTAATTGATAGGTGTAATATAATGTTGAAAATTCTTGTTCTTCATCATCCGCATCATTAATCGGCGTAACAACATTTATACGATTTTCGATATCTGCAGCATCATGATTTGCATAAAAAACACTGGAGTAAGAAGCATTAAGTATGCCGGTCCCGTAATGATTATCAAAAGTTGTCCAGGCAATGCTGGGATTAAGATATGATTGCACCGCGTTATAGCGTCCGTTCGGTGAACCATGTTGAGCCAATACCGAATAATCGATATCATAATCAAATCCGTAATTTTTATTCAATCTATTCTTAAAAGCGGTATAATCGCCGCCCAATGTTGCCGCCTGAACTACCGACAACGTACTTAATAAACATCCCAAAGTTCCGAAAAACAAACTTTTTTGCATAAAACACCTCCCGAATGTTATAAACACACGGTTGATATATATATTCTGTTTATCGAAAAAAAAGAGGTGAGTTCTTATAAATTTATCTGCGCAAAGCTTTCACGTATGCCTGAACGGAATGTTCATCACAATAAGTTTGCCCGCTGCGCACTTTTTTGCCGCAGAAACAAAAATCATCATCACGCGGATCTCCAATCGGCCAACGACAGGTATGACTATCCAAATCAACCAACTTAATATTGAAGTTTTCGTTTTTATCTGCTGTTTCGGACTTTTCATTTGCAATCTCTGCAACATCAACACCTGAAGCCGACAGCGATAATTCCGGCGCAGTTTGAGCCGTTGTTTCTTTAGATTTAATCGGCGAAGGGCGAGCTGTCAGACACAACCGATGCACCTTACCGACAATTGCATTTTTAGTTACCCCTAATTTCTTGGCAATTTCATTTGCCGTCAATCCTTGCGCCCATAACTCCCGCAGTTTATTCACGCTTTCATCTGTCCAACCCATAGTAAACCTCCAGTAAATTTATTATGTTATAGCTGATTATTTTGCCTCTGTCCAGACTAAATTTTATTCTTTATTAATTTTTTTAGACTACAATTATTTAGTCTGTTTTGAGGAGAATACAATGAAATTTTTTTATCTTGTTTTGACTCTGCTTATCAGTTTACCGGCACAAGCACAGCTAAGCCAGTATAACAAGCTGCACACTGTTGATTTGGATGAAGAAATTCCGCCTTTACAACCTTTGCAGCGAGAATACGATAAAGCTACTTCCCGCTATCGATGGAACTATGATTTCCGCTGGAATATGCCGAGTTTATTCAATTCAGAATTTAAAAAACAGATTACCGACTTCGGTACCATAGAAAAGCGTATTACCAACGCCGATGAAGAATGGCTGCTACGCGAATTAAAAAAAATGCCTAAACAGATGTATCAGTATATTGGACCTCTTCTGCATACCAAACGCGGACTTTCCGGCAAAATTCTTGATTTACCCGGAATTAAAGAAACCAAGCATAAATTTCCGACACAAGTTGCTTCTCCTTTTCGCAATATGCCTAATCTCGAATTTGCTTCTCCGGCAATGTATTTATATTTAAATCCGCTTATATGGGGAGAAGATATGGCTTCTCTGGAAATTCCGCAAGAAGCCGAAAATCCTAAAAAAAAGCGACCGCGTATGCGTATAAATCCGAATTTTTTGCATAAAATCAAAGGTAGGGTAAAAGCAACAGATTATGCTTCAACACCCAGTACCAAACCTGCAGAATTAGATTTGCGACACTTCAATCCAACCGTATCAACTCCGCTGTCTAAAGCCGATGTCAGAGCTTTTATACGAACATTTGATGCACTTGATGAGTTCCGCCGTTATAATAATAATGAAATCCGGCTGATTATGATTGATTCATTGATAAATTATTGGGATACCAAAAATGGCATACCGGAAAATATTTTATTGTTTCGCCAAATCGTTAACCCATGTCAACACTATGTCCGGAAAATTCGTTGGCTCAATTTACAAAACGAATTCCAAACAGCTATCGGCACACAGGGATTCGGATTAAAAGATTGGGCCTATACCTGTGATAAAATAATCAAGGCACATCGTGTACATAATGCACCGTCCGGTATGATTTGGGGAGCACGTCAACAAAAAAAGAATGCTCTCTATCCGGCAATGGAGCCGTTTTTAATCTCAACTGAAGAAAAGCAGCAAATGCACTTTTTGTTGGATTCCTACGCTCGTATGTATTCTACACGTTTGCAAGATATAGAAGCCATTAAGCCGTATAACAGCGCCCTGCGCCATAAATTTCTGAATTTCGGAAAGCATATAGGCGGAATCCCTTTGGTGTTCCCATAAACCACTAAGATACAGAATAACGATAATCCAATCTGCTTGCTAAAAATCCGGAGAATGCGGTAAATACCAAGGATTTTTTCGCCGACGTGTACGATAAATTATACGGCAAATAAAAACTCGAAGAATTAGGTTAATACGAAGGGGATTTTTTTCGACGTGTACACAAACAGTACACGAGAAAAAAATCCCCAAGTAGTAACCAATTATACGAGTTTTTAAATCATGGCCATCCCGCCGTTAACGTGAATAGTCTGTCCCGTAATGTATTGCGCTTCATCGGATGCTAAAAATGCAACGGCATTGGCAATATCTTGAGCTTCTCCAAGCTTGCCTTCAGGGATTTTAGCCAAAAGAGCGGCTTTAACATCATCAGGAAGAACATCTGTCATCGGCGTACGAATAAAGCCCGGAGCTATCGAATTAACGGTAACACCGCGAGAGCCTACTTCTTGAGCTAAGCATTTATTCATGGCAATCATACCGGCTTTGGAAGCAGAATAGTTGGCTTGCCCTGCATTTCCCATCACACCGACAACGGAAGCCATACCGATAATGCGACCGTAACGACGTTTCATCATACCGCGAACCACGGTGCGAGCAAGTTTAAAACCGGCGGTAAGATTTACATCCAATACAAATTGCCATTTTTCGTCACTCATACGGATGAACAGGTCATCCCTCGTAACACCGGCATTATTAACCAAAATATCGATTTTGCCGAATTTTTCTTCAACGGCTTCCACCAAGGATTTTATGGCCTCGGTATCGCCCAAATTAGCCACAAAATATTCAACATTGTCACCAAGCTCGGACTTAAGGGCTTTTAAACCTTCTTCATTCATATCGGTCAAAGCCAAATAAGCCCCCTGCTCATGTAAAGTGTGGGCAATTTTACGACCGATACCACCGGCAGCACCGGTAATCAAAGCAACTTTTTCATCTAATCTAAACATATTAATTTCCTTTCATTTTAAGGTTATAAATTGTTTGCCAGCTCTTCAATCTCTGCAACAGAGCCGACTGATATCGAGTTCATTTCCTTATTGGAGCGTTTGGCTATACCGGAAAGCACCTTACCTGCTCCCAGTTCAACCAAATCAGTAACATTACTCTCTTTAAACAATGTCATTGTTTCGCGCCATCTTACCGTACCGGTAACCTGCTCAATTAAATGCTTGATAATTTCCTTATGGTCAGTAATCGGCTGCGCCAAAACGTTGGCAACCAACGGAATCTGCGCATTATTGGCAACAACATTCATAAACGCACGAGCCATAACATCGGCGGCCGGTGCCATAAACGGGCTATGGAACGGCGCACTCACTGCCAGTTTTACACATTTACGAGCTCCGAATTCCGAAGCTATTTCCACGGCTTTTTCAATTGCCGTCATTGAACCGGAAAGTACAACCTGTCCGTCGGAATTATCGTTGGCGGCCACACAAATATCCTTATCTGTAGAACAAGCTTCAATCAACGCTCCCACATCTTGAAACGACAATCCCAAAACAGCAGCCATACCACCCACCCCAAAAGGCACCGCACTTTGCATAGCCTCTCCACGCAGGCGCAATAATTTTGCCGTATCACTCAAAGAAAACACACCGGCGGCACATGCGGCGGAATATTCTCCCAAAGAGTGTCCGGCCACATACGTAGCCTTATCTTTAAGATTAATTCCGAATTCTTTCTTCAAAACATTGACTATTGCCATAGAAAAAGCCATCAACGCCGGTTGAGTATTTGCCGTCATTGTCAACTCGGCATCAGGACCTTCCGTCATAATCTTAAATAAATCTTGCGAAAGAGATTCATTTACTTCACTAAACACATCTCGAGCCGAAACAAAATTTTCGGCCAACTCTTTACCCATTCCCACAAACTGGGATCCTTGTCCCGGAAATACAAAAGCGTACTTCATCAAATTCCTTTCATCTGTTCTCTAGGGATTGTATAAATATCGTTCAGTAGAATGTCAAGAAAAACGCCGTTTATGTTCACAATAACTTTTATATATTTTATCGTTTTTTAATCTTTTATTGAGGATTTACGGCTATAATCCAAGCGATTAAGATTTGCGTAAACTTGGGAAAAAAAATGAAATCGGATATAAAAGCGGATAAAATGCCGGAACACTTGCTGAAAGGTATATTTTGCAAATTAACGGGAGCGATGTTAATTGTTGCGCCGTTGCTGATGTTGGCATCGGTTTTTGACTATCACGCCACAGACAGATCTCTGAATCAAGTATCATCTGAAGCTACGGAAATTCAAAATTTCTTAGGCATTTTCGGTTCTTACAGCGCCGATTTTATTCTCAGTTCATTCGGTTTATCTCTTATGTTGTTTCTTCTAGTCCCGATTTTCTGGGGAATTAACTTATTACGCCGACATGAGTTTCTTGAGTGGAAAATGCGGATTTTTGCATGGCTTGTCGGTATTGTCAGTTTTGCCTGTTTTATAGATCTGAGCTTTAGAAGTTATTTGGGCAAATTCAATCTGCCGCATAACTTAGCCGGAGATTGGACCAGCCATTTCAGCAGTGCTCTCAACAGCTATGCCAATTATTTAACAATGCTCAAACCGCCGTACAACAAACTTATTTTGCTTATATTACTACTGTTTCTAAGCTTAATGGCTTTCAATTTTGCCGCCGGCATAACTTTTCGCTTTTGGCTGCGTTTACTGCAAAAAGTCCAAAACATCGGAAATAAATTCTTACACTTCGGCATCAAAATATTCAAAAAAGCCGCACACATCCGCAGCTTTAATGAATTTAAAGAAATAAACCCGAGCTATATGCGGACTAAAATGCAAAATAAGCTGAACAATCTATATCCGCGACGCGAACCGGAATTTGAGCGCAAAGAACCAACCATGAACAACCAAACTCTCAACACTACGACTTCTCTGACCACACAGTTGCCGGAAACTCTACCAGTCACCTCTGCAGCATCAGGACCTAAAATCGTTATACCAAACCGACCGGAATCGTTATCGGCACCGATTGCAGCAGCAGACAAAGAAACAAGGCCGACAGCGGATAATACAAAAAAATCAGTTAATCCGACCTTTGATTTTATTAATGAGCCTCAGGTTATGCAAAAAAAGCCTACCGCAAAAATTTCACCGCAAGATATTTACCAGACAGAAGGCGTAAGAGCAACAGCGATGCGTGCTACCGCCAAACCTAATGCAATCCAGGAAGAATTGTTGAATATTCCGACCTCTGCTCCGGCTCAGAAAACATCGTTGCGGACCCCAATGGAACAGCGCACAGAGACCGCTGCCAAAGCGGCTGTACCTCAGACTAAAAACGATTTACTGCCGCAACCGCAAACCGAAGTCTACACTTTACCGAGTATTGACTTACTTTCCGCTCCTAAAAATACAGGTGCAATAGTGGTTGATGAAAACGCCTTAAAAGAGCGTGCTGCCCGCTTGGAACAAGTACTCAATGACTTTAATATTCACGGACAAATCGTGGCCGTTCGCCCCGGACCGGTAGTTACACTTTATGAACTTGAGCCGAAAGCCGGCACCCGCACGGCGCGCGTCATCGGACTTTCGGACGATATTGCTCGTTCCATGGCCGTATCTTCGGTGCGTATGGCGGTTGTTGCCGGCCACAGTACCATCGGTATCGAATTACCGAACGAAAAGCGACAAACCGTATGGATACGCGAATTGTTTGAAGATAACGAATTTATGACCAGCAAAAACATTTTGAATGTTGCTCTCGGCAAAGATATCGGCGGCCAGCATGTTTATGCCGATTTATCAAAAATGCCGCATCTGTTGGTTGCCGGCACTACCGGTTCTGGTAAATCCGTCGGTGTTAATACCATGATTCTGTCATTATTATATCGGATGACACCGGATCAGTGCCGTTTTATCATGATTGACCCGAAACAGCTTGAATTTTCGATGTATAATGGTATTCCGCATTTACTGACTCCGGTGATTACCGATCCGGCCAAAGCTGTTGTCGGGCTCAAATGGGCAGTTCAGGAAATGGAAAACCGCTATCGCCAAATGGCACTTTTGAATGTTCGCAACATCGCCGGTTATAACAAGAAAATCGAAGAAATGCAAAAGACCGGCAAAGGCTTAAAAAAGACCATTCAAACCGGCTTTGATAAAGAGACCGGACAGCCGATTTACGAGGAGCAAATCATCGACACTTCGCCGATGCCGTATATTGTAATTGTGGTGGATGAAATGGCCGATTTAATGCTGGTTGCCGGCAAAGAAGTAGAAGCTGCGATTCAACGTTTGGCACAAATGGCACGTGCTGCCGGTATTCACTTGATTATGTCCACACAACGTCCGTCGGTTGACGTTATTACCGGTGTGATTAAATCTAACTTCCCGAGCCGTATCAGTTTTCACGTAACCACCAAAATCGACAGCGGCACCATTTTGGGTGAAAAAGGTGCCGAACAGCTCCTCGGTATGGGTGATATGTTGTTTATGTCATCGGGCTCGCGTCCGGTACGTGTTCACGGCTGTTTTGTGGCCGATGAAGAAGTTGAGCGTGTGGTTGAATTTATCAAATCGCAAGGAGAACCGCAATATGTGTCGGAAGTTACGGCCGGCGAACTCAATACCAAAGACTCCGGTCCGGTGTTTGACAAAGGAGATTTCGGCGGCGGCACTGATGAGGAAGATTTGTATCGTCAAGCGGTTGAAATTGTCCGCACCGACAAAAAGGCCTCTACCAGCTACGTTCAGCGCAAACTGCGCATCGGCTATAATCGCGCCGCCAATCTGATTGAGCGCATGGAACAGGAAGGTATTGTCAGTAAACAAGACCATGTCGGCCGCCGCGAAGTTTTGGGCGTGGATTGATATTCCGATTTCCATAACGCACACCACTCAAAAAAGCGCCTTTCTTAAACCGCACCCCCGAACGTCGGACAGTCCAAAAGATGCTTTTTGCTTTGCTGAGCTATTAATGATAAGTCAGGTAATTATGTTCTTGTTTTTTAATTTATTCTGAAATAATATGTGCCCATATTTAATAAACAGGAGAAAAATATGTCATCCTTAATACAATTTATAAAAATGCTTATATCCGGAAATACATTAAAAGGGATTAAGTTTAGAACCGATCTATCCATTATCATAACATTTTCTGTTCTGATTATAGAAATAGCAATCTACTGCATATATTGGGATTCTATTCCGAATATGATAAAATATGATTACGATTTTTCCGGAACACCAAATAATATTTGCGAGAAACAATGGATATGGGCGAATATTTTATTGCAAATGTTTATTTGCGCCCTTGTGTTTATCATAAAACATTTATCATATAAAACAAAACGTATTCGCAATATTGTTTATGATAAGAACAATAACTTAATTCCAATTATAGATAAACGATTTTCCATGTTTGCTTGGGAAACGGCCATGCTTTTTGTAACAACAGAGCAAGGCTATATTTTTGCGCTTACCGATATTATCGAGAGCCGTATGTGTGACGATATTGTTACGTTAATATTCCTGTTTTGGCAGATTGTACTCATTATTGAATTTCGCTACGATTTAAGAACACTGAAAGCTGAAAGCAAAAATATTAAAGAAGACAAAAAAAGAGCATAGCAATTTATATTGTTATGCTCTTAAATAAACATTCAGAAATTAATTACAATAAATCGAATAGCTTTCCGGTGCATAAATTCCCATAGTCAAACCACCCATCAAGGAATCATAAAATGTCCAATGGTTTTCTACAGCGTTAATTCCACTTGTCGGACAAGCATTGGTCAAATTATAATCTTTCTTCTGCCACATTCCCCAAAAGAAGAAATGACTTCTACCTTCATAAGACGGAGATTTTTCTGTATTTTGCTGTGGATTAAGGTTAAAACGGATAACGTGATCACTGCCGCAAGCCGAAAGTGTTAAAGCAAGTCCGATACAAATTAAAAGTTTTTTCATGTACAGTCCTTTTATAAAATACTAAGTCAAATATTTGATTACTAACATTAACAGCTTTATATAAGGAATCCTCCAATGTCAAATTTAAAATAAATTCTTAACAAATATTTTATTTCAATTTGCTTTATATAATATAAAAGTCATCGCTCGTTCGGCGCTGTGCGTCACTCTTGCAACGCTTCGCTTGCTTCGGTCATTAAATTTGCCTAAACTTCCGTTTCGGCTCATTAAGTGTGCTCCGTATAGTGTACCACCTGACGCGTTCGCCTACGGCTCAGCCAGACTTGACAATAAAATTTTTAATACAGCCTTTCAATTCTAAACCTATCAGTTACCGCATACCATTTTATATAAGACATCTTTTCGAACTGTCCGACTTTTTAAGAGCATCTCAAAACTTGACTCTTTTCTATATAAATATTAGAATATATTTAGAAAGGAATATACAGATGCCTAATTTCAGAGATAACAGATATAACCGGCCTACTGCGTTTGACGCACAAGAAAATTGGTTTGTAGGGTTGCGTAAACTATGGATGAAAATTAAAAATTCTAAAATTTTTAATAAGATAAAGCATTCGCCAATTAACCCTTATCATGTCAATCTTGAAAAAATCGTGGCAGATACTCCGCGACAGGAAATAGAAATTGCCCGCCAAAAGGGATTAGGACAATACATTGATAAAAATGGAGTTCGTTGCTATGTTAATTTTGACGGCACGCCGCAGGAAGAGTACAAGCAAACCGGCAAAGTTCTGCGCAAAAACGGCGATGTTACCGACCGTATTCCGCGCGATAAAGACAATAAACTTGATTTAATGGCAGAAGAACCCATTCTCATATCCATTATTCCGCTTGAAGGCGTTTCATTCACCGGACACGCCTGTATGCAATATAAAGACCGAGTAATAAACCGTGTTTTGACTATGAATATGAAACCGCTGTATCCGCAATATCAACACTTGGCCGATTATTATCTTATTTATCCCAGCCAAATCGGCATTAATCCGAAAAAGCTAATTCGTGAAATGGATAAGCACAATATCCGTAACAGCGATGTACCATATAACATTTTCACCAATAATTGCGCCAAAAACGTGGCAGATGTCTTGAAAAAAGTAGGAGTAAAAGATATTAACTTTTTCGGGCCGGAAAAATTACGTATGAGTATTCCTACTCCCGGCAACAATCCGTTTGGTTACGGAATAGAAGATTGGTGTATGCGACACGGCATTCCGGCCAAACAAGAAGAAATTGCCTTTCTTTTCAAGCACCATGAAATACCGAATATTGAACAGAGAGCAGAACAATTTGCACAAATCCGCAATCGCAGTAATCATTATAATAAACACGTTATTCAAAAGCACCTGAACCAGAAAATTTTCAACATACGCCATAAAATCGAAAAAAATACGGCTTCGCTGGTGAACATCGATTTAAATAACAAACCTATTACCGCCGTTGCCGACTTTATTAAGAAAAAAATATCCGGCAGAAGCGAACCATAAAAGGTTGGTTTACTCATTTTTCCGGCATTTTTGCCAATATTTTAAACTATCGGCAACCGCTTAACAAGATATTCGGCCCTTTTATAATAAGAATAAAATCAACAACTCTTTAATTCAGTTGTTTTTACTTATAATTCCAAATCAGAGTGCATGGAGCATTTTCCGTACAGCTTTGACAATCTCTGCCGTCTTCGATTTTGAAACTTTCAAAATCCGGATGTTCTGTCCAGTTATAATTACTAAAATCATGACATAAAGATGATGGCACCTCAGAATGTGTTATAATAAACATATTACCTACACGACTGGCCTTAATTTTCCCACCTTCCGGACTGACTCTGAAAATTCCGACCGACTGCGGGTTCAGATAAGATGATTTTATGTCAGCTATTGGTGTACCGGTTTTATAGCCTTTGGCCTCAGCCAATACATCATACATTACCGGGACAACATTCTGTATTCTATATTTACTGTGCACTCGGGAATAACCACTCAAAACTCCGGTAAATATCGCTACAATTATCGGAACCAGAACCATAAAAACAGGCATTGCCAAACCTTTCCACCGCTGCTCAGAATCTTCTGCCACTGCCTGTCCGTATTTATTATCTTTTTCCGAACCGCGAAAACACAGCACAATAGATAACGCAATTACATACATCAAAATGGCAAAAGAAACCCATACAACAAAAATCTTCGTTTTCAACAAAATACCGATTACAAACAAAATCACAGTACCTATCAGAGGTAATACCAAAAGCCATTTGAGCGCGCTTCTTCCGGTATCATGCAACCGGCGAACCATTGCTGCAAACCACGGAATAAGTATCAAAATACTATAAATGGATAAACTTACATTAACTCCTTCAACCGCTTCTGTAGATATCCGAACCGCCAATATCCCCAACAAACTAAACAACAGATGAACACCAAAGTTTATAAAACTGAAACCCCAATAATCATAACGCGAAGTCCGCCCTTTAAAATTAAAACAATTTACCAAAGCTTTAAAAAAGGCCTCAAAAATATTCTTACTTGACTCAACTTCCGAAAATTCTGTTTTCATGGCATACTCCTCCGTTTTGATAATAAGCACTTGTTTGCCAAATAGCATAAATCAGCAAACATGTCAAAGTCTTTCGGCAATGATTTCGCAGAACGTGATATATACGCCGAAGGCTTTTCTGCGATATTTGGGTGCGAATACGATATGGTATTTACAACTCCACGTCGTGTGTGCTAATGTGTATGTGGTCATTTTAAAACCTCTTTTATATTACTTTGTTACTCAGTGGTCAGACTGTCTAACTCATTATATAAAGGAGGTTTTATGATGTAAAGCTGTAAGCTTTCCGGAACCCCCAGACTATCTGGGGTTTTCTTTTTACAAAAAAGCTTGACAAAAGCACATACATCAGGTATGATAAGGCAAATAACCAATAGCAGGAGAAATAGAGATATGACATTCAGTATAAAGGGAACCATAGCAAAAATTAAAGAAAAATCCGCAGACATTGAAAAAGAGAAAATTCTCGCTCACAACAAGGAATGTTTTAAACTACATTTTGACGACGGTTGCGGAGAAGTATTTGTTTACCCGCATGAGTGTCGCGGCAAAACCTCAAAGGGCAAAAATATCGGGTACATTTACGAAGGACTGTATCAAGGTTCGGATCTTCTTGGTGTTCGAGTTTATGAAAGTAGCAATGTTGAAGTAAATGAATTTAAAAATCTGCATCCCATAAAAAATAAATCAGGGAAAGAATTATTTTCGCTGGATGAATTAACAGAGTTTGACTATGAGCATACAAATAAAATTTGGAAAGAGGAAACGTTTAAATCTTCGCCTCAAGCTAATAACCTCAAGGCAGTAAGAGGTGTTATTAAAGAAATGATAAACACTAAGCGAGTTAACGGCTGACACTATCATCACCGTGACGGGCTGATTGCAAAACAATACCCACCATCATTAATAACCGCCTCACAAGAGGCGGTTATTTGCTTTGCAGAAAACTCTAAAAAAACTCATAGAATTTGGCTAATAGAAAAAGGTTTTCTCCCGCGGTGTACAAAGTAGTACATAAGGAAAAAAACCTTTGATAGTAGCCAATTATATGAGTTTTTATTATCTGGAGTAGTATTCGATAACCAAATTCGGCTCCATAACCGCTGCATACGGAACATCTTCAAACTTCGGCACAAAAGTATAAGTAGCCTTTAACTTTTTGGTATCAACGTCCAAATAAGTCGGGCATTCGCGAGTTTGCGATTCGATGGCATTCAAAACAATGTTCAAATTTTTAGACTTTTCGCGAACTTCGATAACATCACCGGCTTTTACCATATAAGACGGAATGTTTACCTTTTTGCCGTTAACGGTAACGTGACCGTGGTTTACAAATTGACGAGCCGCAAATACGGTCGGCACGAATTTTGCTTTATAAACCAAGTTATCCAAACGGGATTCGAGCAAACCGATTAAGTTTTCGGCGGCATCGCCCGAACGACGAATAGCTTCGGCATAATATTTGCTGAATTGCTTTTCTGAAATATTACCATAGTAAACTTTCATCTTTTGCTTGGCAATCAATTGTTGACCATAGTCGGTAACTTTTGCTTTTCTCTGACCGTGTTGACCAGGGCGATAGCTTCTTTTGTTAAACGGGCTGTTGTTATCACCCCAAAGATTGTCGCCGTAACTACGGCTGAGTTTTTTCTTTGCAGAAACGATACTTTTCATTAAATTTATCCTTTTTTTGTTTGTTTACATTATTGTCCCGATAGTTGCAAACCTGAATTTACAACGAGATTCTCCGCATTTGGACAATCTGCCTTCTCGGAAGTGAATGCAACGTACACTATTTTTACACATTTTTCAAGCAAAAAAATGCAAATACTGAAAATAAAACACTTTCGACAACAATTTTGCCACAGAAATTTTAATAATCACACCAAAGTCAGAAATTTTGTTTTTTATTCAAAGCATATTTTTTCTTTATATTTGCAGAGAGTTCCTTACCTTTTTTCGGCGTAACGGTTTCAATGATTGTTCCGTTTTGTATGCCTTCGGCAATTCTGTCGGCGGCAACTGTACCGGAAACAACACCTTTTCTTGTTTTATTTTTAAGTTTTGTTTTTACTTCCTCAATATGCGGCTTCATATCCGAAACGTATATTCTTCCATCACCCTCTATTGCCGCAACCATAGCAGCATCATGCCGCGATTTGGCGCTTTCCAATGCCATTTTCTTAGATTCTTTATCAGCTCCGGCCTCAATTAAAAGCCGAGCAATTTTCGGTGTACCGGCATAAAACAAAGAAGTATAACCGGCATCGTCTTTTATATTGACATCTGCACCTTCTTTAATTAGAAACTTAACAAATTTTTCTGAAACATCTTCTGCCACAATAAGAGATAAGAAGGTGTTTCCGTGCTCATCTTGAGCATTTATATCGGCACCGACAGCCAATGCCTTTTTCACGTCATCCGGTGTTTCGGCATTAAACAACATCATTTCCGCTTGGTTCATTATTCAAACTCCTTACTCGCGCACTTTATCATAAATATTGCAAATAATTTTGCTGACTTTTTTCTCTGCCTTTTCGACAGGTTGTGGCAATTTCACATTTTCCAATCCCAATTTTTGGGCCAATTTATTTCTTTTATTTGCCAAAAAAGATGTCTTTCGCGCTTTCTCATACATCAACGATAACTCTGTTTCCTGCTTTGTTTTCTCCTCATCCAACGTTGCCAAAATATCTTTATTATCGACCTGAAAGTCCGAAACTATTTTATACAGATGTTTTAAATTATCCAACGAGGCACCGGCAGAAACCAACATTTTAAATTGTTCTCCGTTATTATGCATTACAGCATAAACCAAAGCAGTGTTGCCGTTTTCATCAAACGCATTTACATCGGCACCAGCCTTTAGCAATAATTCTGTCTGCTTTGCCTCTCGTGCCAACATCAGCGCAGTTTGTCCGGTAATGATATGACCGCCCTTAATATCTTTTTGCTTGTTTTTAAAATCAACCTTCGCTCCGGCATCGATTAGCATTTCTGTTTCTTTTGCATTTGCCGCGAGCATCAAAGGAGAAAATCCGTGCTCATTTAAGATGTTTGGATTTGCACCGGCTTTTAATGCTTGTTCCATTATTTCCGTTCGATTGCCGCTGATGGCGACAATTTTGCCGTCTTTCGTTTCCATATATTCATTATTCAACTTTGTGTATGCGTCCATTTTAAGCGCATATAACAGATATTCATCGGCCGAATCAAAAACCTCCGCCGGTTCCTCATTTGTAAAATCGTGTTTATCACTCATCTTTCCACTCCTTTATTTAAACGAATTATCTACGCTTTCAGTTTACCCCCCCCCGATTTTTGTCAAGTCTTTTTTGCAAAATTAAGGTGGATTTTCTAAAAAAAATGCCATAAATTAGCTTTAAGGAGAAAAAATGTCATACCAGTTAATGTTTCAAAAAGCGGTTGAACTGCAACAAAACGGTGCCTTAAACGAAGCTGAACAAATTTATCGGCAAATTTTGGAAACAGCGCCGAATAATGCTGACGTGCTTAATTTACTCGGGCTGATTGCTCAAACTCGCGGCATTCACGGCGAGGCCGTCAACTACTTTTATAAGGCAATAGAAAATGCCCCGCAGCATTGGCCGATATTTTTTAACTTAGCCGTTTCGCTCGGGGCTCTGGGCAAATTTTTGGAGGCAACCGAAGCTTATCAGAAAGTGCTTGCACTCAAACCCGATTGCAAAGAAGCGCACTTCGGGCTGGGCAATCTCTATTGGGCGCAAAATAATCTTGATACCGCCAAAGAACAATTTTCCGCTGCTTTGGCACTCTATTCCGATTATCTTGAAGCGGCAACCAACTTGGCAGAAGTCAGCGACGATACGGATTCGCTCGAAAAATTATCTGCCGACAATCCGCAAGCCCTCTATTATCTCGGCCGCCGCGCTTTTAATGCCCGAAATTTTGCCGATGCCGCCGCATATTTAGGCAAAGCCGACGCACTTTCCGCCGACGACGAAATCAAGTCAATGCTCGGCGAATCAGAACTGGCGCTCGTTCATAAAGAACAAGCACAAAAACTGTTCTATCAGGCATTAAGCATCAACCCGCATAATCTCTCGGCTCTGATGAATTTGGCCGATATGGAGGCCGATTCGCACAACTTCAATGAGGCGGAAAAATTTTATAAACGCGGCATTGAACTCGCACCGGACAACTTGCGCCTGCACACCAATTATGCCGAAATGCTGTGTCGCAATAAGCGCACGCTCGAGGGCTTGGAAGAATACCGGCAAGCGGTTATTTTATCTCCGCAAACACCGGAACTCAGCTATAATCTGGCGCTTATTTTAAAGAGTTTGGAAGAATATGAACAGTCGCTCGATTTAATGTTTCACGCTTTTTATCTGGCGCCGGAACATACCGATTGGAGCCTTAATATTGCCGAAACATTGGTACTGTTCAATGAACAGGCGCCGGAAAAAGCACGCAAAATCTGTGAAAACTGGTATCAAAAAATGCCGGAAAACATTATTGTTCAACACTTGTGGTCGGCCATCAATCATCAAACCGCCGCCAACGAAAAAGAGTATAACGCGTTGCTGTTTGATAATTTTGCCGCCACTTATGAGCAGACGCTTAAAAACATTCAATACTCGGTGGTTGATAAAATTGCCGAGCTGTATGCGCCGTTTAAGGGTAAAATTCTCGACTTGGGTTGCGGTACCGGCTTAGTTGCACAAAAACTCAAAACCGCGGATAATCAATTTGTCGGCGTGGATATATCGGAAAAAATGTTGGATTTAGCTCGGCAAAAAAATATTTATTCCGAACTGCATCAAACCGATATTACAGAATATTTGCACGATTCGCATCCGGATTTTGACTGCATAATTGCCGCCGACGTATTTTGCTATTTCGGCGATTTGCGTCCGCTTATTGCTTCCGCCGCCCCTACTCGCTTGATTTTTTCGGTAGAAACCGACAATACGGCCGAAAAATACACAGTTCAAGCCAACGGACGTTATAAGCACAACCCGCAATATATCGAGTTGCTGTTGCACAATTCCGGCTACACCGAGGTTACACAAACCGAACTTGTTTTGCGCCGCGAAAACGGCAAAGATGTTGTCGGCTGTATTTTCAGCGCCGCATAATTTTTCAATGCACAAAAAAGACGCTTCCACAGAAGCGCCTTTTTGTTTGAGTCAAAAACTCAGAATTATACCATACCATTACTCTTCATATTCTTTATAATGGTGGCATTCAGAGCCTGTTCACCATTACCGGTAGCGGCAGAAGAAGTTTTCTCGGCACCGGCATCGACAGCAGACCCCGGAATGATCGAACGCTTGCCTTCTTTGATATACTGGATAGATTTCCCATTAATTTCATTGGATCCGGCATCGCTGCTGGTAGTGTAATCCTGACCAACAGTATAAATAGTCGCTCCATCATGAGCATGCCCATCCGGCTTCACTGTCGGAACAGGCTCAGCAGGAGCTGGTTCAGGAGCTGGTTCAGGAACCGGTTCAGGAACCGGTTCAGGTTTAACGACATTTTTAACAGCCATTTTAATACGTTCCCAATAACTTACGTGAGCGCAGTTAACATCACCGGCCTTATGCATCAAATCAGCAGTACCGACATATCGGTTATAGGTCAAATGATCCAAACTCTTATCCAAATCATCACCGGATTCGGTAATACGATTCAAAACATTACCGATAGCTGCTGCTGACACTCCCGGCTTTTCTTCACAGAAAATAATGTGGTTCAAAGCCTTAATTTCATCAGCATTTGTCCAATAATCAGGTTCACCGTTAACCATGACCGATTGAATCAATTTATCGGATACAAACTCACCTTTTTCACGCCATGCAATAATGTGCAAATACTTATAAAGACCTTCTCCTACCGGAATATCGCTCGGTAACGCACCATTTTCAACACCCTTTTGCCAATTGTCAGCCATCTTCTGAATAACTGCCTCATTATCATCAGGATTGACATTCCAACCAAACATTTTGGCATAACCGGCAGCCTTTTCCTGTACATGTTCCAAAACATAATTAATATGATTTTGCGACATACCGGCTTTCCAAGCAACATGTGTAACATCAACCGGCTCTATAACCTCATTATCGTTATTTTCAACCGGAGATGTTTCCTGCGTATTCTCATTATCCAACGAAGCGAAATGTTCCGGATTATGATCAACACCCATAGCATTATCAGCCGCATGCAAATCATAAATATTATGAGCCATCATATACTCAGCCGCACCAGACATCAAGGCTGTAAGTACCAAAGACGTACCGGCAACTTGCATACCTTTCTTGCTCTCAATGGTTTGATCTTCCTTATATTGCTGTCTGGCATCCTTATATTGAATACCACCGTTAGTTAATGCACCGGCCACACGAATGGTGGAAGCAACACCTCTCGCTGCAGTGGCGGTAGCCAAAGCGCCGACAGCAAACGGAGCTGCAATAGTAACTGCCAAAGCACTACCCCAACCGGCAACCATATTAACTTTTCTTTGTTTTTCAAATCTCTCTTTTTCTTTTTGATTCGCCATAATTGCCTTATAAGCATTACGAATACCGTTCCAACCCTTCCATTTAGCGATTTCCTGCTGATTACCGCTAGCCTTGGCCGCTTTATAATTCGCATGTTTCTTTTCATAAATTGTCCATTTAGATGGTGCAAACGACTGATAAATACCGTATGCAGCGGCTGCTCCCAAAGCTGCAGGAATCGAAACTACAGTTGCGCCGATTAGGCCGACTGAAGCCACACCATTGGTGATACCACGCGCGGTAGAAAAGTAACCGATAAGATCCTTACCGTACTCAGCCGGAGTTTTACCGCAATGATCAGCAACAAAATTGCTAAACAATTGCCATTTACGCGACAGCCAATTACCGGAGTTTTCTTTGCCGGCTTCTCTTAACTTTTCAGCTTTAACCTCCATACGGTCTTTGGTAGTTTCAATGCTGGTATGGAAGACATTCGCATTAATCTTAACATTTTTGCCATCCATAAAATCTCTCTGTGCTTTCTCTGCATTTTTCTGATCTGCCGAAGCACCTGCCATCTGCCATAAATCAAGATTAAAGTTTGTTATAACATCTTCTTTCAACCGTCCCTTTTGATCATCTTCGTTTTGGGCGGCAAATTCGGCATCATCCATACGAACCGTCGAAACATCGTTCAACACGGCGCGCATTTTAGTCAGCCAAATTTCATCTTCATTTTCAACCGTAAATCCTTCATCATTAACGATGGTTACCCGTCTGCCGGCATCATTAATTGCATTGGCACACATATTTCTGAATTCATCA
The DNA here is from genome assembly GCA_902763905.1 of uncultured Pseudomonadota bacterium. Classification (GTDB taxonomy): domain Bacteria; phylum Pseudomonadota; class Alphaproteobacteria; order RF32; family CAG-239; genus RUG410. The sequence continues at coordinate 19,107 of CACWUA010000020.1, forward strand.
CTGTTCAGAATGCTATCAATCTTTTGAGCGTTGGCAACAATTTCATCATCGCTCATACTTGGAGTCTGATGACGTACTTCTTCCTGTCTTTCCTGAATATGATTTAAACGATCTGTATCATTTTGCATTGCTTGAATTGCTTCAATCTGTTCCGGTTGCTCTTTCACTTCCGGAAGTTCGCTAATGATTTTCATTGCCTCTGCTTGCAATTCCGCACGGTTACCATATCCTTTATAACTATTCAAAAACTCGGCAATCTTTTGTAATTCAGCCGTGTCATTATTAGCGCGCGCTTCATCGGCGCGATACAATGCGTTCAATACTTTCAGCATCGGACGATTATCTTCAAAATCCTTAATGGTTGCCAATACGGCGTTATCCGAATCATGACGCTTTAAATATCTTATCGCTTGATCCAATTCGGCACCATAGGCATACGACTGAATAATTTTTTCTGCGTTTTTGATTTTCTCTTCAACCGCAGTATTTCTTGTGTTTGCCATTTTTTTAAACTCCTTTAAGTGCATTTTTCGTCATTATTTCTGCGTTGACTATACACCTATTTTTACTATTTTGCAACACTTTTTTGTCGAAAAATGCATTTTTTTTTGATTTTTTTTTCAAATATCTCGTAACAGCCTTATTTTTAGGCATTTTGACAAATTGAAAAAAATCATTTTTATGTTCTAAAATAAAAAAATCTTGCTTTATCGGCGCGAACATAATATAACTGCGACAATATGTTATATAGGAAAAAGTAATGAAAGTGGATTTATTTGATTTTGACTTGGATAAAGAACTGATTGCTAAACAGCCGGCGAATCCGCGTGATTCGTCGCGGCTCTTGGACTTGTCGGAAGAAAACATCATTACCGACCGCCATTTTTATGATTTGCCGAAGATTCTTAAGTCAGGCGACGTGATGGTATTTAACGACACCAAAGTTATTCCGGCTCGGCTTTACGGTAAACGCGGCGAAGCTCTGGTTGAAGTCACTCTGTATCATCCCGATGACGGCATTCGTTGGTGGTCCTTTATCAAAAACTCCAAGCGCTTGCACGTCGGCGACACCATTTTCTTTTATAATGCCGACATAAGTGCCGAAGAATCCGACTTTTCCGCCGAAATTTTACAAAAAGACTCCGAAGACGGCGTGTTTATCAAATTCAACTGCGAACCGGATAAATTGGGCGCGATGCTGGAAAAATACGGTTCAATGCCGTTGCCTCCGTACATCAAACGTGACAAACCTTTGGCAGGTTTGTGGAATCCGTATAACGACAAAGAAAACTACCAAACCGTTTATGCCAAATACGAAGGCGCGGTTGCCGCTCCCACCGCCGGCTTACACTTTACGGACCGCCTTTTGAAGGAAATTGACGATATGGGCGTTAAGCGCGTATTTTTAACTCTGCACGTCGGTGCCGGCACTTTTCTGCCGGTCAAAACCGAAGACACCGAGAACCATAAAATGCACGCCGAATATGGGGTTATCTCGCCAGAAACCGCCAACATCATCAATCAGGCCAAAAAAGAAGGACGGCGCATAATTGCCGTGGGTACGACTTCGGTGCGTCTTTTGGAAAGCGCTGCCGATGATAAAGGAATCCTGCATCCGTTCTGCGGTGAAACCGATATTTTCATCACTCCGGGTTATAAATTTAAGATTCTGGATATGATTATTACCAATTTCCATTTACCGAAATCAACTTTATTTATGCTGATTTGTGCCATTGCCGGTACCGAGCGGATGAAAGCGGCATACGCTCACGCCATTGCCGAGCGCTATCGTTTTTATTCTTACGGCGACAGCTCTATTTTAAAATGTATAAATAAAATTTAAACTCTTTTATGTTACACTCCGCATACAAAGGAGAAGCCTAAAGTGTTCATAAAGTCGGCATCAAACATCAAATACATTTTTTCAACCATTAAAAGCTCATTTTTGCCGGCTTTTCTGCTATTGGTCGGACTAATTTCTTTTTATATGCAGAATCCTTATATCGACGGTTGGAACCTCACTTTGCACTATTTGTTTTTTGCAACAGCGGCCATCAATTTGATACTGCTGTTTGTTTCTAACCGTTCCAAACCCATGTTCAGTATGTTACTTGGAGTCGTCTGCTATATTATCATCAACAATCTTAAAATACGATACGGTGATAATTACGCCGTAACATCGGAATTCTACTGTCTGTGCTTTATTTTGCCGATAAACTTTGTATTCTTATATTTTCTGCCGCAATCACAATTACACACAAAACGCAATTGCTTTTTATTACTTGGCTTATTGTTTCAAGCCACGATATTATCACACATACACCCTTTTTTCAGCATTTTGCCGCATATCGATATAGCACTTGAAGCCATACCGTTATGGGCTTGTATGTTCTGGATTATTTTATTGACTCCGCTTGCCATCAACATCAGTTTCAAAAACACCATAATCAATACCGGTTTATTCTATGCCGACGCAAGTTTGTTTATGGGACTTATATATTCGGCATATCCATCAGGATTGACCACTTTCTTTCTCGGATTCGCTCTCATACTTTTATGCGTTACCGTTTTGGATATTTACCGCGGTCTGCACTATGATTACTTGGAAAATGTCGGTAGCAAAGCCGCCTACATGCACCATGCCAATTCCAAATTTCCGTTCAAATACACTATTGCTTTGTTCAGTATTGATAATCGTGATAAACTGATTGCCGCCATTGGGGATTCACAATGCCGGATTCTTGATCAAATGGTGGTTAACCGTATTTTGGATATGCCATACAAATTCAGCATCTATCGCTATAACGAATCCGAACTGATTATGGTGTTCAAAAATGAAGATGCCCGACATGTCAAAGAATTTGCCGACAACATTCGCCGCCATATTGCGGCATCGGAATTTATATTTGCCTCACGTAAAAGTGTAAAAATCACTATTTCCGTCTGTGTATCCGAAAAAACGCGCAAAGATTTGGACGCGGCAGAAGTTACCGAACGTACCCACAACGCGTTACACAAAAATTACCGTTTTAATTGCAACATCATCTCTGTTGTTTAACTATTTTCATTAATAGCCAAACAATATGCCGCCCGCATAACCACGCTCCCAGAAGTGTAATCGGAACGGACAGCCACTGCCCCATAGTTAAACCCAGCCACAAAAATCCCAACTGTGCATCAGGTTCTCGATATTGTTCAACAATCAAACGACAAAGCGCATATCCCAGCAAAAACGTTCCCGATATAAAACCGGTATGTTCACGGCACCATTTGTTGCGCCACATCAAATTCAACACCGCAAACAAACATATTCCCTCAAGACATGCCTCATAAATCTGCGATGGATGCCGTGGCAAATATCCTCCGCGCGGAAAACGCACCGCCCATGCTACATCAGTTACGCGTCCCCAAAGCTCATCATTAATAAAATTAGCCAATCTTCCTAAGAATATACCTACAGGAACTACCGGTGCCACCAAATCAGTTAATTTCAAAAACGGATATTTTATCATTTTTGCAAAAACCAACAGGGCGACAATTACTCCGATTATGCCGCCATGGAAAGACATTCCGCCATGCCAAATTGCCAGCATCTCCCACGGATTCTGCCAATATTGCGCTCCGTTGTAAAACAGGATATAGCCGATTCGACCGCCGAGAATAATTCCAAGCGTGACAG